>CAYNAD010000012.1:0-8072 GCA_964395215.1 uncultured Candidatus Saccharibacteria bacterium
GTGAGGTCGGGGGCGGGAAAGGGATGCCCTCCTGTTGGGAGGGCGGGGAAGGTGATTTGGTAAGAAAATTTGACATTTTTTAATGTTTGGCTAAGATGTGGGTAGCGCGAAGGAGGTGAGTCGTGATGGAAAATGGCACAATAATGATTGATGGGAAAAAATTCCCAGTTTTAATCAAGGATCTTGTGTATGTGACTATTCCCTTTATCCCAAATCTTGTCCCAGGGATTAAGGAAAGAGCAGAAGCCTTGCTCATCGGCGGTCACAAAAATCACGTAGTAGGTACGCGATCCATGCCCGACGGAGGAGTTATGGTCGTTGTAAAGTCAAACTCTTCGACCGACAATGAATGTCAGCTTATTGAAAATCTCCTCGCAAAAGATCGTGAGCCTAGCGGAGGTGGTGGTAACTGATGTCTTCGACATCTACAAGCGGTGGGACTGATACTAGTCCTACCGCACTTTCTTTTAATAAAACTTTCTGTTAGAATATCAACATATGGCTGGATTAGAAATCATAATTGTAATAATCATTTTTTTGTTTTCCGTGATAATTCACGAATTAGCTCACGGCTCAATGGCTTTAGCTTTGGGAGATTTAACAGCTCAAAGAGCAGGTCGTTTAACTTTGAATCCGATCAAGCACTTAGACCCGATTGGTTCTATTCTTCTGCCAGGGATTTTAATATTAATGAATTTTTTAGGAGCAGGTGGAATAATCTTTGGTTGGGCAAAGCCAGTACCTGTTAATCCTTACAATTTTAAAGATAAGAGATGGGGGAGTGCTAAAGTAGCTGCTGCCGGACCCTTGGCTAATATTTGTTTGGCTGTAATCTTCGGTTTAGCTATAAGGTTTGTTCCAATAATCTCTTCAACCCAGGGTTTATTTTTAATATTTCTTTATATTGTCCAAATCAATTTTATTTTAGCTATTTTTAATCTAATGCCAATACCGCCCCTAGATGGCTCTCATATATTATTTAGTGTTTTGCCAAAAAGTGCGCAGAATATAAAAATAGCTCTGTCTCGCCATGGATTGATTCTACTTTTGTTTGTAATTTTTTTCCTTTTTCAATACATTATAAAAATTGTTACATGGCTAACTGCTTTGATAATCGGGTTTTAGGTTTGACAAAGATGTTGTCATCTGCTATCTTATCTTAAATCTTAAACTTAAGCTAAATTAAGTTTTTCTTTTCATTATGCCTACAACAAGTCAATTAATTAGAAAAGGACGAAAAAAACAGAAGAAAAAGAGTAAGTCACCAGCTCTGGGTTTTTCGTTTAATACATTAAAAAACAGACCTAAGAAACATTTTTCACCTTTTAAAAGAGGAGTTTGTATTAGAGTTTTTACAGTGACGCCCAAGAAACCTAACTCTGCTTTGAGAAAAGTAGCCAGAGTTCGCTTGAGTAATGGTATGGAAGTCACTGCCTATATCCCGGGAGAGGGACATAATTTACAAGAGCATTCAGTGGTTGTATTAAGGGGTGGCAGGGTAAAGGATTTACCCGGCGTAAGATATCATATAGTAAGAGGTGTCTTAGATGCATCCGGAGTAGAAGGCAAGAAGCAGTCAAGAAGTAAATACGGCGCTAAAAAGAGCGAATAATTATGGGACAACTTAAGAAAAAAGGAATAGAGCCAGATCCTCGTTATGACAATCTTGTGGTTGCCAGATTTACGAATTATCTTATGAAAGGAGGTAAGAAGAATACTGCTCGAAAAATCATTTACGGAGCTTTTGATATAATCAAAGATAAGACAAAAAAAGATCCAGTAGAAGTTTTTGAACAAGCGATTCAGAATGCTTCGCCAATATTAGAGGTGCGTTCTAAAAGAATTGGAGGAGCTAAATATCAGGTGCCAGTTGAGGTTTCAAAAGACAGGAGAGTGGCTTTAGCGATGAGATGGATTATCGGGGTGGCTAGTAAGGGTAAGGGTCAGATGAAACAGAGATTGGCAAAAGAATTTAT
Organism: uncultured Candidatus Saccharibacteria bacterium; assembly: GCA_964395215.1. GTDB lineage: Bacteria > Patescibacteriota > Minisyncoccia > Minisyncoccales > PEYH01 > JAHIEL01. Next base: position 1,977 of record CAYNAD010000012.1, read on the forward strand.
GGAAGCTGCCTCAAATACGGGGGAAGCAATTAGAAAAAAAGATAATGTGCACAAAATGGCTGAAGCGAATAAGGCTTTTGCGCACTTTGCGTGGTAGCGCTCGCTTCGCGGGAAATACTAAATTCTAATGACAAATTGACGAGGCCCGGCCTCGTTGAGGAGGCCGGGCCTCCTAAGAAATTTGTCATTAGAAATTGGGACTTGGACACTTTGTTAGTCATTAGACATTAAGATTTAGTCATTCATTATGAGAGAATTTCCAATAGAAAAATATAGAAACATCGGGATTATTGCTCACATTGATGCAGGAAAAACAACCGTTAGTGAACGAGTTCTTTTTTATACGGGCATTTCCCATAAAATAGGTGAGGTACATGAGGGTGAGGCAGTAATGGATTGGATGGAGCAGGAAAGAGAAAGAGGGATTACTATCACCTCAGCTGCAACTACTTGTTTTTGGCACCCGACTGAAGATGGAGAGAATAAAGAAAGACAGCATAAAATAAATATTATTGATACTCCCGGACATATTGATTTTACAGCTGAAGTCCAGCGCTCTTTAAGAGTTTTAGACGGCGCAGTTGTTGTTTTTGACGGAGTGGCGGGAGTAGAAGCCCAGTCAGAAACAGTTTGGCATCAGGCAGATAAATTTCAGGTTCCAAGAATATGTTTCATAAACAAATTAGATAGAATGGGAGCATCTTTCGAATATAGTCTGCAAACTATTTGGGATCGGCTTACCTCTAAAGCAGTAGCTGTTCAAATTCCTGTTGGTCTAGAGGCAAATTTTTCAGGTGTTATTGATTTAATTACAATGAAGGTCTTTAAATTTGAAGGAGAGCATGGCGAGGAATATAAGATAGAAGAAATTCCAGCAGAACTCAAAGAAGAGGCAGAGAAGTGGAGAGGTAAAATGCTTGAAAAAATAGCTGCTGAAGATCACGAGCTTTTGGAAAAATATTTAGAAGGAAAAGAAATCGATTCAGAGGCGATAAGGGCGGCTTTAAGGAAAGGAGTAATAGATTATGAATTGATTCCTGTGTTTTGCGGTTCTGCATTGAAGAATAAGGGTATTCAATCATTACTAGATGCAATAATTTATTATCTACCAAGTCCGAAAGATGTAATTTCAGTAAAAGGAAAGGATTTAAAAACAAAAGAGACAATTGAACGAGAGGCAGATGACAGCGCTCCATTTTCTGCTTTAGCTTTTAAGATAGCGACAGATCCCTATGTGGGAGCTTTAACATATTTTCGAGTTTATTCAGGTACACTTAAAGCAGGAAGCGGTATTCTAAATTCTACTAATGGAAAAAAAGTTAGAATTGGGAGAATGGTGAGAATGCATGCTAATGATAGGGAAGAAGTAGAAGAACTTTGTGCAGGCGATATTGCGGCCGCTATTGGATTGAAGGATGTGGGAACAGGGCATACGCTTTGTGATATAGATAATCCAATAATTCTTGAAAACATTGTTTTCCCAGAGCCGGTTATTTCTATTAGAATAGAGCCAAAGACAAAATCAGATCAGGAAAAGTTAGGGTTGGCTTTGAAAAAGTTAGCTGAAGAAGATCCTACTTTTAAAATAAAAACAGACGAAGAAACAAATGAAACTATAATTTCTGGTATGGGAGAATTACATTTAGAAATTTTAGTAGATAGGATGAAAAAAGAATTCAAGGTCGAAGCAAGTATTGGCAGACCTCAGGTTGCCTACAAAGAAACCATCACAGCCACAGCCACGGCAGAGGGTAAGTATATTAGACAGAGTGGAGGTAGAGGACAATATGGACATGTCTGGTTGAGAGTCGGTCCAAGAGAGAGCGGAGAAGGTTTTGAATTTCTTGACGAGATTAAGGGTGGAGTTATTCCGAAGGAATATATTCCAGCAGTCAAGAAGGGAGTGAAGGAAGCATTGGACAGAGGCATTATAGCTGGTTATCCTCTAGTTGATATTGAGGCCGCTTTGTACGATGGTTCTTTTCATGATGTTGATTCTTCTGAAGCAGCTTTTAAAATCGCGGCTTCGCAGGCATTGCAAACTGCAGCTAGAAATGCTAAACCGGTTTTATTAGAGCCAATGATGAAGTTGGAAGTTACTATTCCTTCTGAATTTTTTGGAGATATTGTCGGTGATTTGAATTCCCGTAGAGGAAGAATAAAGGAAAGCTTTGATAGGGCGAAAATGAAAGTAGTGGAAGCATTTGTACCTTTATCTGGAATGTTTGGCTATGCGACCTCTTTGCGCTCAATGACTCACGGTAGAGGTGGCTTCACAATGGAGTTCAATGCTTATGAACAGGTGCCTGCCAGTATTACTCAACAAATAGTGGAGGGGAAAAGTTAATTATGGATTTACAAGAAATAAAAAATTTATTAGCCCAAGAAAAAAATGCTAAGATTATCATAGTGGAAGATGGAAAGCCAGTAATGGTTATTTCTGGGATTAAAAATAATGAAATACAGCCAAGTTTAGATTTTGACAAACAGGAGAACCAACAGGAGAGAAAACAGGAGAACCAACAGGAGAGAATTGTTGAAGAGCCAAAAAATAGAGGGGGACTTACAGAAGATATCAGACAAAGCACAGAATTGATTGCTAAAGAAGAAATGCCTGTTGATGAATTACGAGTTGACGATTTGCCATTTTAAGCTTGACTTTGTTTGACATTTGTGTAAAATAGCTATACTTAGTAGTAATCAATAATAATTAAATTACCTTGAAAATATATATAATAAATTTAATTTCAAGGTTCCGAGGAGCGGAGCGACGAGGGTTCTTATAACTAGATTACCTTGAAAATATATATAATAAATTTAATTTCAAGGTTCCGAGGAGTGGAGCGACGAGGGTTCTTATAATTAAATTGTTTATTTATGGCTGAAAAAGAAAAATTTGAAAGAAACAAACCCCATATTAATGTGGGGACTATTGGTCATGTTGACCATGGTAAAACCACTTTAACAGCGGCTATATTAAAGGCCTTGCAATTGAAGGGCTTAAGAGCTTCTGATAAAGATATTGGTCAAATTGATTCTGCACCCGAAGAGAGAGAGCGTGGTGTGACAATCAATATTGCTCATGTTGAATATGAAACTGAAAATAGGCACTATGCTCATATCGATTGTCCAGGTCATAGTGATTATATCAAAAACATGATTACAGGTGCCGCTCAAATGGACGGCTCTATTCTTGTTGTTTCAGCAGTTGACGGGCCTATGCCTCAAACTAGGGAGCATTTATTGCTTGCCAGACAGGTTGGTGTGCCCGGAATGATCGTGTTTTTAAATAAATGTGATTCTGTTGATGATCCCGAAATGATTGATTTAGTAGAATCAGAAGTGCGAGAATTACTTAAGAAATATGATTTTCCTGGAGATGAAGTTCCGGTTATCAGGGGTTCTGCGCTTAAAGCATTGGAGGCAACTTCTGCTGAAGATGAAGCACTGAAGCCAATTTACGAATTAGCTAAAGCGTTAGACGAATATTTTCCAGAACCAAAAAGAGATATTGATATGCCGTTCCTAATGGCAGTTGAAGATGTTTTTTCTATTGAAGGAAGGGGAACAGTAGCTACCGGCAGGATTGAAAGAGGGATTGTAAATTCTGGAGAAGAGGTTGAATTAGTGGGAATCAAACCGACTACCAAAACCACTGCAGTAAGTATTGAAATGTTTAACAAATCATTAGACGAAGGCAGAGCGGGTGATAATGCAGGCATTCTATTAAGAGGTTTGAAAAAAGAAGAAGTGGAAAGAGGACAGGTCTTGGCAAAACCGGGTAGTATTACTCCTCATACTGATTTTGAGGCGGAAGTTTATACTCTGAATAAAGAAGAGGGCGGAAGGCACACTCCTTTTTTCGCCGGTTACAAGCCACAATTCTATATTAGAACTACTGATGTAACAGGTGATGTTATTTTGCCAGAAGGCACAGAAATGGTAATGCCCGGAGATACTGCCAAACTAACTATCAAATTGCTTGCACCGATTGCTTTAGAAGAGAAACAAAGATTTGCTATTAGAGAAGGTGGGAAGACAGTTGCTTCAGGAATCGTAACCAAAATTATTAAGTAATGTTTATACAGGGAGCCACACGGTTGCCTGTTTAATCATTCAGCACGTTAGTTCATTTTAAGATGCCAACAAAAAAAAAGACAAAGACAGAGGAAGAGAGTAATATCTCACAAAAAGTGAGAATAAAGCTCAAGGCCTATGATAATAAGGTTTTAGACAAAAGCGCTCGCCAGATTGTGGAAACAGTTCAGCGTTTTGGAGCGGATGTTTCAGGTCCTGTGCCTTTGCCGACAGAAATACACAAATATACCGTGAATAGATCTACCTTTGTGCACAAAGACGCAAGAGAGCAGTTTGAGGTAAGGGTGCACAAAAGATTGATTGATATTTTCAAAGCAGATCAGAGAGTGATAGAGTCGTTAACAAACCTAAATCTTCCGACAGGAGTTGATATTCAAATAAAGATTTAGTATTATTTTAGGGTCAAGTCCAGGACACAAAATGTGTTCTTGAAGTATGAAAAACGATATCCAACAGTTAAAATAACTGGATACTAACCCTCCGTAAATATAAAATATCGGGGCTAGTTCTCGGTATTTTATTTAGAATTATGCAATTCATATTAGGGAAAAAAATTGAGATGAGCCAAGTATGGGAAAAAGATAAAGTTATTCCTGTTACTTTGATTGAAGCAGGCCCATGTTTTGTTACCCAAAAAAAAGACGGCGTGGTTCAAATTGGTTTTGAAAAATTAAAAGACAAGAAAATTAAAAGATCACAAAAAAGTGCGCCTTATAGATATTTAAAAGAGTTTAAAACAGAAGATGAGTTGAAGGTAGGGGATGAGATAAGGATAGACATTTTTAAAATAGGAGATAAAGTAAGGGTCTCTGGAATTTCTAAAGGTAAGGGTTTCCAGGGCGGAGTAAAAAGATGGGGTTTTTCTGGATTTGGCAAGGGCCATGGCATTAAGCATGGAGAAAGAAAAATCGGTTCTATCGGTTCTGCTTTTCCACAAAGAGTTTTTAAAGGAAAGAAGATGCCGGGTAGAATGGGGAGTGACAGGATAACAGTCAAAAATTTAAAAATAGTAAAAATAGATAAAGATAATAATTTAATAGCAATAAAAGGCGCAGTGCCGGGAAGAAGAGGTACATTGGTGGAGATAAAAAGTTAATTGATTTATGAAGATTGATATTTACAATCAAGAAGGCAAAAAAGAAGGGCAAACAGATTTGCCTAAAGAGATTTTTGAAAAGGAATTTAATTCTGATTTAGTCCATCAGGTGCTTGTTGGTATGCAGGCAAATCGAAGGCAAAACATAGCTCACACAAAAGACAGGTCAGAAAAAAGAGGGGGTGGCAAAAAACCATGGCGCCAAAAAGGGACAGGCAGAGCAAGACATGGTTCTACTCGTTCTCCTATCTGGGTTGGCGGAGGAGTAACCTTTGGACCAAGGAAAGAAAGGAATTTTAAAAAGAGTATTCCTATAAAAATGAGAAGAAATGCTTTAAAATGCGTTTTATCTCAAAAATTAAGAGATAAAGAAATTTTTGTCATTGAAGGATTAAAGATTGAGGAACCAAAAACAAAGGCAATTTATGATATTTTAAAGAATTTATTCGGAGTAATTAAGAAAGAGGAGATTAAAACCCTTCTCGTTGTGCTTGATAAGAAAGACGATAAATTAGTAAGAGGTATAAAGAATATTCCAAATATAGATGTGATTGAGGCAAGAAATTTAAATGCACTGGATATTTCTTCTTATAAAGATTTATTGATTCTGAAAGGTTCAATTAAAATTTTAAAAGAGATATTAGAGAAATAATATGTCATTATTTGATATTTTCAAAAAGAAATCCATCGAAACTGATAAAAAGGTTGAGGTGGGCAGAGAAAAGAAACCAGTAGTAAAGAAACCAACTGGCGAGGTTAAGGTTGAGCAAAAATCTAAGCCAAAGCCAAAAGCAAAACCGCAAGTAAAAACGATTGAAAAAGCAAAGTCAAAAGTGAAGACAATTGAAAAAGCAAAACCGCAAGTAAAAACGATTGAAAAAGCAAAGTCAAAAGTGAAGACA
>CAYNAD010000012.1:8172-16902 GCA_964395215.1 uncultured Candidatus Saccharibacteria bacterium
AAAAGCAAAACCGCAAGTAAAAACGATTGAAAAAGCAAAGTCAAAAGTGAAGACAATTGAAAAAGCAAAACCGCAAGTAAAAACGATTGAAAAAGCAAAGTCAAAAGTGAAGGCGATCGAGAAAGTAAAGCCAAAAGCAAAACAAAAAAAAGAAATAAAAGAGGAAAAGCAAGCTAAAGAGCAAAAATCTAAAACAGGGGTTAAACCGAAGAAAGCATTGGAAGGGACTGATGCTTGGAAAAGTTTGTTTTCTCCGCACGTGACAGAAAAAGCCACTGATCTTGCAAGTCATAATCAATATATTTTCAAAGTTTTCAAAAGAACTAATAAAAATGAGATAAAAAAAGCAGTTCAATCCCTTTATGGCGTTGATGTAGAAAAAGTGAGAATTATTAATGTTCACAGAAAGAAAAAGAAAATGGGAAGAAATATAGGTTGGAAAAAGGGATATAAAAAAGCGATTGTAAAAATTAAGAAAGGACAAGAAATAGAAGTTTTGCCAAGATAATATGAAAAGATATAAACCAACATCACCAGGAAGAAGACATGCCACAAGAGAAGATTTTTCTGAATTGACAAAAAAAAGGCCTGAAAAGAGCTTAGTTAAGATATTGAAAAAGCAGTCAGGCAGGAATAATCAAGGAAAGATTACAGTCAGACATCAGGGCGGAGGAGCAAAGAGATTTTATAGAATGGTTGATTTTGGGCAGAAAAAAATAGATATGACGGGGACAGTTATTGCTTTAGAATATGATCCCAACAGGACTGCTTTTATTGTTTTAATAGAATATCAAGATAAAACTAAGACCTATCGTTTAGCCCCGCAAGGACTGAAAATAGGGGATGAAGTGATAATTAGTGATAAAACAGAAATAAAGATAGGCAATAGAATGAGGATTAAGAATATCCCTATTGGCACAGAGGTGTATAATATAGAAATACTGCCTATGGCAGGAGGAAAGTTGGCAAGATCTGCTGGCTCATCTGCTAAGGTAATGGGGATTGAAGGTAAGTACGTTGCTGTGAAAATGCCTTCTAAAGAATTAAGAAAGATTAACAAAGAGTGTTTTGCAAGTATCGGTGCTCTTTCTAGAGCGGATCATAGATATCGGGTAATAGGTAAAGCAGGCTTGAAGAGGCACATGGGTATTAGGCCTACGGTTAGAGGCTCAGCTATGGTACCTGCTGATCATCCTCATGGTGGAGGAGAGGGCAGGGCAGGGATTGGGATGAAACATCCTAAAACTCCTTGGGGCAAAATAGCTTTTGGTAAAAAAACAAGAAAAAGAAAGAAAACAAATAAATTTATCATTAAGAGAAGGAAATAACATGTCAAGAAGTTTAAAAAAAGGTCCATATGTAGATGAAAAGCTTTTAAAGAAAGTTCAAGCCAGAAAGAAAGGAGACAAAACACCAATTAGGACTTGGGCTAGATCTTGTGTTATCATTCCTGAAATGGTAGGATTTATTTTTGAAGTTCACAATGGCAAGGAATTTATTGCTGTTAACGCCAGAGAAGACATGGTTGGTCATAAATTAGGAGAGTTTTCTCCTAGTACCAAGTTTGTCAGGCATGGCGGTAAGATGCAGAGAGAACAGGAGAAAAAATAATATGGAAAAACAAGCAACAGCAAAACTTAGACGATTAAGAATTTCTCCTAGGAAAGTAAGGATGGTGGCTGATTTAATCCGCAGAAAACCAGTTGCGCAGGCAGTTAATATCTTGAAATTTGCGCCTAAAAAAGCGGTAGGACCAGTGGCAAAATTACTTAATTCAGCTATTGCTAATGCCAAGGGGAATGATATGAAAGAATCAGAGCTTTTTATTCAAAAAATAACAGTGGATGAGGGGCCCAAGTTGAAACGCTGGAGAGCCAGAGCTATGGGAAGGGCCAATACGATTTTAAAAAGAACTAGCCATATAACAATCGTATTAGGTGAGACGAAAAGCCAGGAATTAAAGCCGTTAAAAGTCAAAAAACAAAAGGATAATAAGGAAAAGTTGAAGTCAAGTAAAAAAGTTAATGATAAATAATCAATCAGATGAGTCATAATGTCCATCCAAAAGCATATAGATTGAGAAGAATTTCTGACTGGGATTCAAGATGGTTTGAACACAAGAGACCCGCAAAATATTTAGAGGAGGATTTTAAAATTAGAAAATTTTTAAATAAATCTTTGAAAGAGGCAGGAATAGAAAAAATTGAAATAGAAAGATCTGCCAATAAGACTTTAGTTTTAATATCTACATCTCGCCCCGGCTTAATCATAGGAAGAGGAGGTGAGCAGGTGGATAAAATGAAAAAAGAATTAGAGATTAAAATTTTAAAGAATAAAGATAAGGGTCACGAATTAAAAATTGAGATCAAGTCAATCAAAAACCTTTGGTTGAGCGCGCCGTTGGTTGCTCAGTGGATTGCCCAAAGAATTGAAAAAAGAATGCCTTTTAGGCGAGTTATCAAGAGGGCTGTTTCAACGGTTGAGGGCTATAAAGAGGCTAAAGGTGTCAGGGTTCAGGTTTCGGGAAGGTTAAACGGCGTAACTATTTCCAGATGTGAATGGCTTCAGAAAGGTAATTTGCCTAGAAATACAATCAGAGCTGATATTGACTATGGTTTTGCAGAGGCTTATTGTACTTACGGCGTTACGGGAATCAAGGTTTGGATTTATAAAGGAGAAAAATTTGAAGATAAAGATTAAATTAAGTAGTTAGGTTAATTTTTTAAAATGTTATATCCCAAAAAAGTAAAATTTAGAAAAGTTCAAAGAGGTACGACTAAAGGAGTCGCTAGAAGAGGCGCTGAAATTGCCTTTGGTGATTATGCCTTGAAAGCCATGGAAGCAAAATGGATTAGTTCCAGACAGATTGAATCAGCTAGAAGAGCGATTATTAGATATTTAAGAAAGGGCGGTAAGTTATGGATAAGAATTTTTCCTGATAAACCAATTACCAGTAAGGGTGTTGAAGTTCCTATGGGAGGAGGCAAGGGTACGGTAGAATACTATGCCTGCCCGATTAGGCCGGGAAGAATAATTTTTGAATTAGGCGGGATTGACGAAAGTGTTGCCAGAGAGGCTTTTAGAACAGCTACAGATAAACTGCCGATTAAGACTAAATTTATAAAAAGATGAAAATAAAAGAGCTGAGGAGCAAAGACGAGAAATCGCTGAAAAAGATGGAAAGCGTTCTTAGAGAAAAAATGAGAGCTCTTCGCTTTGACTTGCAAGCTGGGAAAGTTAAGAATGTAAAAGAAGTTCAGCAGGTGAGGCGAACAATCGCCCAAATATTAACAATAATAAAAGAGAAAAAACATGCCGAAGAAACAACTAAAAGGTAAAGTCGTTTCAGACAAAATGGATAAGACAGTTGTGGTTGAAGTGAGAACAGTAAAAATCCATCCCCGATATAAGGGTCGTTTTAGGAGAGACAAGCGCTATAAAGCTCATGATGAAAAGGATCAATTTAAAATAGGGGATAATGTGTTGATTGAAGAATGTAAGCCAATAAGCAAAGATAAAAAGTGGATAGTGAAGGAAGTTCTTAATAAGAGTAAGATGGAAGTAATGGATAAGGTTAAAAAAGAAGACAAGGCAGAGGTAAAAGAAAAGACGGAATCAAAAGATAAGGTGGAATTAAAAGACGAGGAGTAGAGGTTATTAAGCCGCTCAAAGTAGACAAACCCGCACGAGGCGGATAAAAAAAATAAAATTCATTTTGTTCGCTAAATTTTACTAACATGATACAAGACCAAACAATGCTAAATGTAGCCGATAATTCTGGAGCCAAACTGGTTCAGTGTTTTAAGGTCTTGGGTGGAAGTAAAAAGAGATATGCTCAACTTGGAGAAGTGATTGTTGCGGCAGTAAAGAAGGCAGAGCCGAGGAAAGAAGTTAAAAAGCATGATAAAGTGAGAGCTGTAGTCGTTAGACAGAAAAAGGCCTATCGTAGAAAAGATGGTTCCTATATCAGCTTTGATGAAAATGCAGTGGTAATATTGGATGGTAAAACGAAAAATCCTAAAGGTGGCAGAATCTTTGGCCCGATTCCAAGAGAAATTAAAGAAGCCGGCTATAGCGGAATAGCTAATTTGGCAAGAGAAATAATATGAAAATTAAGAAGAATGATACAATTTTAGTTCAAAAAGGTGACGATAGGGGAAGGACTGGAAAAGTTATGAAAGTTTTTCCTGGAATGGGTCGTGTTTTAGTTGAGGGCATTAACATTCAGAAGAGACATCGTCGACCCCGAAAAGAAGGAGAGAAAGGGCAGATTGTCGAAAAACCAGGATTAATTTCTATTGCTAACATTCAACTTATTTGTCCTAAATGCAGTAAGCCGACTAGGGTTGAAATAAAATTGGATAATAAAAAGAAAAAAAGAATTTGTAAAAAATGTAAAGAGCTTTTTTAAAGATATGATGAATTTAGTTGAAAAATATAATAAAGAGGTGATTAAAAAAATGAAAGAAAAGTTTGGCTATACTAATGATTTAGCAGTTCCTAAAATACAAAAGGTAGTTTTGAATACTAGTTTTGGCAGGTTAACAAGCGGGTCAACCAAAAGTGAATCAGAAAAGATTTATAGTCCGATTGTAGAAGATCTTGCTTTAATCGCTGGACAAAGACCAGTTATAACTGAAGCCAAGAAGTCAATTTCTGCTTTCAAGTTAAGAGAGGGAATGCCGGTTGGGGCTAAGGTTACTTTAAGAGGAAAGAAAATGAATGATTTACTTGGTAGATTAATCCATATTGTTCTACCGAGAACCAGAGATTTTCTCGGACTTGAGCCAAAGACAGTTGATAGAGAAGGTAATTTAAGTATTGGCATGAAAGAGCAGATTGTTTTTCCAGAAGTGAGCGCAGAGAATGTAAGGAAGATTTTTGGTTTAGAGATTACAGTTGTGACTAGTGCTAAAACGCAAGAAGAGGGCTTAGAATTATTTAGAAGTTTGGGATTTCCAATAAAAAAAGATGCCTAAAAAATCACAAATAGTAAAATCAGAGAAAAAACCCAAATATAGTACGAGAAAAGTATCGCGTTGTTTTCGCTGTGGTAGAAAGAGAGGATATATGAGAAAATTCGGTCTATGCAGAATTTGCTTTAGGGAGATGGCAAATGAAGGATTGATTCCAGGAGTAAAAAAATCAAGCTGGTAGAATAATTAGAATAATTTTAAAGTTATGACAGATCCAATCGCAGACATGATTATTAGGATTAAAAACGCTCAAGCGGTTAAAAAAGCGAGCGTTGATATTCCTTATTCAAATTTAAAGCATAGAATTGCGGAGGTTTTAGTTAAAAACGGGTTTCTGGTAAAAATAGAGAAAAGATATAGCAAGACGCGAAAGATTATAAGGGTTGAACTGAAATATGATAAGAAAGAGCCTCGAATAATGGGATTTAAAAGAATGTCTAGGCCAGGAAGAAGAGCCTATGTGCCATTGAAGGAAATAAAGAATTCAGCTAAAGGTGGGGGAATGATTATTATTTCAACCTCAAAGGGGATAATGCCGGCAATGGAAGCAAAGAAGCAAAAGATTGGAGGAGAATTAATAGCAGAGATATGGTAGAGAGATTGCTTAACGATCCGAGCCGTGAGGCGAGGGGATTTTAGCGAGAACTTTACGCCGTTCTTTCTAAGTCTCGGAAACCACTTGATGTTTATTTAGTTAGTGGTAGGTTAGAAGAAATTGCTAAAATCCGAAGTTTAGAAAAAGCGGGGTGTAGGAAAAATTAAAGTTCACATTGTTCGCTAAATTTTTTTAACAGAATTTATTCATTAATAGTTTCTAACATGTCCAGAATAGGCAAACAACCAATTATAATACCGGAAGGAGTTGATATCAATATTAAAGGAAGAATACTTCAAGCTAAAGGTCCCAAAGGGGAGCTCTCTTTAGAGTTCAGACCGGAGGTAATCGTTGAAATGAAAGATAAGCAATTATTTGTTACAGTGAAAAACCAAAGCAAGGAGTCAAAAGCTTTTTGGGGACTTTTTAGAAGTTTGATTAATAATGCAGTAGAAGGTGTTTCTAAGGGCTTTGAAAAGCAACTGGAAATACGAGGTGTTGGTTTTAAAGCCAATCCCACAGAAAGTGGATTAACATTAGAACTTGGTTTTTCCCATAAGATAGAATTTAAAAAGCCAGAAGGTATTGAATTTGATGTTAAAAAGAATATAATTATTATCTCAGGCATTAATAAACAATTAGTAGGCCAGACAGCGGCAGAGATAAGGGGGCTGAAACGGCCAGAACCATATAAGGGAAAGGGTATTAGATATGTGGGTGAGCAAGTTAGAATAAAGGCGGGGAAGAGAGCTGCTGATGCACCCGGAGTTGCTGGTAAGTGAGTAAAATAAAGCTATGTTAAAATCAAGGAAAAGAAGACATAAAAAAATAAGATCCAAGATGACAGGGACAGAAAGCCGTCCGCGACTTTGCGTTTTTAGGTCAAATCAGCATATTTATGCCCAATTGATTGATGACGAGAATAATAAGGTTTTGGCTCAAGCAAGTGATATGAGCTTCAAAAAGGGTTTGACTAATACAGAGAAAGCGAAAAAGGTTGGAGAAATGATTGCTAAATCAGCAGAGGAGAAGAAAATATCAGAAATTGTTTTTGATAGAGCTGGTTATAAATATCATGGCAGAGTAAAGGCCTTAGCTGAATCAATAAGAGAAAAAGGATTAAAATTTTAAATTTAAATTATATTTAAAAAAATGAGAGAGAGAAGACAAGATAAAAAATTTGATAAGCCAAAAGATGAATATCAATCCCACCTTCTTGCTTTAGATAGGGTAGTTAGGGTTACGGCAGGAGGGAAACAAATGAGATTCAGAGCAGTTATTGTAGTCGGCGACCAAAAAGGAAAGGTTGGTATTGGTGTAGCTAAAGGGTTGGATGTTGCTCAAGCAGTTGAGAAAGCAACGAAAAGAGCAAAAAAGGATGTTGTTATTATTCCGATGAAAGAAGGCACTATTTCTTATGAGGTGATAGCCAAATTTGGTTCAGCTAGAGTTTTGTTAAGACCGCAACGACCGGGTAGGGGTTTGGTGGCTGGCGGAACTGTGAGAGTAATTTGTAATTTAGTAGGAATTAAAAATATTTCTTCTAAGATTTTAGGTAGCACAAGGAATAAATTAAACAATGCTCGAGCAACCATGAAAGCACTTACGCAGTTAAAAGCTGAGAGTAATCAGAAGGTAACGTCCCCCGATCCTATCGATGAAGCTGGGCCTTCTGATCCTATTCATAAAGATAGTAAAGATTCCTAATTTTTAAGTATTTATGCAATTACATCAGATTAAATCAGATAATAAGGAAAAGACCAAAAAACGTGTTGGCCGAGGTGGCAAACGCGGTACTTTTAGTGGTCGTGGAAATAAGGGCCAGAAGTCAAGAGCTGGTAGAAGGATGCAACCGGCAATAAGGGAATACATTAAAAGATATCCTAAGTTAAGAGGTTATAGATTTAATCCTAAAGATAAAAATATAGTTATTATAAGTGTTGCCGAAATAAACAAAAAATTTGAACAGGGTGAATCGGTGAGCCCACAGATCTTGATTAAAAAGAGAATAATTCCTAAAATAAAAGGAAGGATTCCTGAAGTTAAAATTTTAGGGGACGGTAAAATTGAGAAAAAGGTGATTGTTAAAAATTGTATGTTTTCTAAGTCAGCAGAGGAGAAAATTAAAAAAGCAGGCGGAGAGATAAGTTGATTTTAAATTCTTGTTATCGTCATAAAGAATGTTAAAGTTATGAATTTCTATAAAGTCACACAAATTTTCAAGATAAAGGATCTAAGAAAGAAAATCTTTTTTGTTTTAGGGATTTTTATTTTGTTTCGTCTAATGGCAAACATTCCTGTTCCTGGAGTTCAAATTCAAGACTTGCAGGGATTTTTTGATAAATTTCAAATGTTTGGCTTGATTAATGTTTTCACTGGTGGCACCTTGGCTAAAGTTTCCATTGTTATGCTTGGGATTGGGCCATATATTACTTCTGTAATTATTCTTCAACTTTTGACAATGATTTTTCCAGCTCTGGAGCGCTTGTATAAGGAAGAGGGTGAGGCAGGCAAGAAAAAATTTAATCAATACGGACGGCTTTTAACTATTCCTATGGCTTTAGTCCAAGGCTATGCAATGCTTTCTCTGCTTCAAAGGCAGGGGGCGATTAGCGACCTTTCATCTATAACAATGATTGCTTCAATGATTACGGTTACCGCTGGCGCTCTGTTTTTAGTTTGGTTAGGTGAATTGATATCAGAGAAAGGTATAGGCAATGGAGTTTCGCTTTTAATTTTTGCTGGAATCGTTTCCAGTATTCCAATGAACATATGGCAGTTTAAGGAAACATGGGATCCTAATAATATTCCAGGTTATCTATTATTCTTTGCCAGCGCTTTTCTGATAATTTTTGGAGTTGTTTTAGTCACGGAAGCCAGAAGAAATGTCCCTGTTTCTTATGCTAAAAGAGTAAGGGGCAATAAAATGTACGGGGGAGCTTCTACTTATTTGCCTATGAATGTTAATCCAGCCGGAGTTATTCCAATTATTTTTGCTTTATCAATTTTAATGTTCCCGGCCATGATAGCCAACTTTTTGTCAGGAGCTGACGGTTTAGTGGGTAGGATTGCTGGGGCAGTGGCTAATTTCAATTTTCAAGGAATGCCAATTATTTGGACATTAGCGTATTTCGTTTTGGTTTTTGCCTTTACTTATTT
>CAYNAD010000013.1:0-14035 GCA_964395215.1 uncultured Candidatus Saccharibacteria bacterium
GAAATGGGCCCATATCATAACGGCAGTGTACTGCATTCGCATTGCAGCGATGTGAGTTCGAATCTCACTGGGTCCACAAGCTATTGCAAAAATCCTAAAAAATTATAAAATGGATAAAAGTAATAAATATTAATAAAAATTAATTAAAATTATGAAAACGAGCAATATTTTACTTAAATTAGATAAGATTAATAAAATACCACTCTATCTTGCCGTCTTTTTTGTTCCAATATTTTTCTTATTCTTTTCTCAGGATTCGTTGGCCCATCCTAAACACCTTCTCCTTCTCGCTTTATTGATCGTAAGTTTGATAGGGTGGTTTTTGAAACAATTAGTTAAGGAGGAAATAGAATTCAAAAAACAAAAATTTTTCTATTGGGCAGCAGCTTCTCTTTTGGTCTCAAGTATTTTTTCAAGTATTTTTTCCATCTGGCAAAATGGCTCTATTTGGGGCTGGCCCCTGAATATATCAGAGAGCTTGATAGCTATTCTATCCTTTATTCTCTTCGCTTTTTTAATAGCTAATTCTTTTCAGGAAGAGAAGAAGCTATTTTTTACGCTTAAACTATTACTTATTTCAGGAGCAATTGTTTCTCTTTTTGCCATATTCCAGGGTTTTGGAAAATTCATTTTGCCCTTTGCTTTGGCTAAGAGTCCTTTATTCGGCCTAATGGCTTTCACCGGTGGTGTCGCTATTATGGCGGCCATCCTGCTTCCTCTTGCTTTGTTTGTGGCTTTTACAAACAAGGGTTATTGGAAATGGGCGTTTATCTTGATTTCCATTATTTTCTTTTTAGCCCTTTTACTGATTAACCTTAGAACCGCCTGGGGGCTTTCAGCACTATCCTTTGTGGCCTTGTTTCTGTTTAACTTCAAGATGAAAAGAGAAATTAATTTTGTCTGGATAAGCGTACTGATGCTTCTGTTAGTTCTTTCTTTGTTTTTCTTCTTTTTCCCTCTTAGATTCATCTTTTTGCCAAATCTTCCCATGGAGGTCTCCCTAAATACTGGTTCAGGGCTAAACATTTTAAACGGCGTCTTCCAGGAGAACTCAAAGAACATCTTTATTGGCACAGGACCGGGGACCTTTGTGTTTGATTATTCTAAATTTCATTCTCCTACTATCAATCAAACAATCTTTTGGGGCAATAGATTTTTGAAAGGAACCTCAATGTTTTTGGATTGGCTCACAACCCAGGGAATAATCGGGGCGACAGCTCTTTTCTCTTTAATAGGTTGGGCCCTTTATACGGCAGGCAGGAATTTTTTGAAACTTACGCGGAAAAAGAAGGATTATTCTTCTGTAACTGTTCCGTTTTTTATATCTTTTGCAGTGTTTATCGTCGCAAGTTTTTTCTATTCCTTTGATTTTGTTCTATGGTTCATTTTCTGGCTTTATATGGGAATACTTTTATTTTATTCCACAGATAACACTAAAAAAATTCGGTTGAAGACCTCTCCTTATAAATCAAGTATTTTTATTTTCGTCTTTGTAATGCTCATTGTGCTGTGCATAAGCGGATTTTTCTTGCAAACAAAAAAATATGTGGGTGATGCTTATTATTTTCAAGGAGTTAAAGAATCGCAGGCCAATGAGACGGATAACGCAATTACTGATATAGAGAGAGCAATAGAACTTAATCCTAAATATGATCTTTATTGGCGTGACTTGGGGCAGCTTTATCTCACAAGGGCTGACACTATTTCCAAAAATAAAAATTTAGGGGCGGATGAGCAGAAAAAAATGACTTATGATTTGATCGCTAAAGGCACAGAAGCAATAAATCGGGCCTCAAGTTTAGTTCCCTCTAATGTAGCGAATTGGAATGTAAGAGGTTATTTCTATCGTACTTTAATAGGAATTGGAGGAGCGGGAGAACTTTCTTTGAGTTCCTATCGAAAAGCTATAGAGCTTGAACCGGCTTCTCCTTTTGCATATGGAGAAATGGGCCGTGTTTATATGTTAATCGCCCAGAATTTTAGCAAGAAAGAAGACAGTCAATTAAGGAATGAAGCTATATCTCTTGCAGTTATTAAGTTGAATAAAGCACTGGAGTTGAAACCAGACTATGCGCCAGCCCATTATCTTTTGGCGGTAGCTTATGATCAACAGAATAACCTTGATGAGGCGATTGCTAAATTAGAAGAAACAAAATTAGTATCTTCACAAGATGCAGGAGTTGCTTTTCAGTTAGGTCTTTTATATTGGCGTAAAGACGAACTGTCTTTCGCAGAAAATGAGTTTAAAAGAGCCCTTGCCTTAAAGTCAAATTACTCCAATGCGAGATATATGTTAGGATTGGTTTATGATAAAAAGGGCGAGGAAGATAAGGCAAGAGTAGAGTTTGAAGCAGTTATTCAAGATAATCCTGATAACCAAAACGTAAAAGATATTTTAGAGAATATCCAAAATGGTTTGCCAGCAACTCAAGGAATAAATCTTTCCCAGCCACCAATTCAGGACGAGGTACCCGAAATAAAAAATTAGATTATGAAAGAGCAACAAATATCTAAGATAGGAGAAGAGCAGTTCTTTGCCATATTTGACAATCTTGTTGACGGATTGATGGTTTTTGATGGGGATAATAATCTTTGTTTGATAAATTCTGCAGCTTTAAAAATTTTCGAGATAAACGAGAAGGATATTTTAAACAAATCCATTGAAGATTTTTCCGACGTTCCCTTGCTTAGGAATTTATTCTATCTTTTAGGAAAGAATATCAAAGAAGTTTTTAGAAAAGAACTGGACTGTAGAGAAAATTTGATTTTGGAAATTACCTCCTCTTCTATTCTCCAAAAGGATAAAAGAGTAAGTAGCTTAATCATTTTGCACAACATTACTAGAGAAAAGCAGATAGAGAAAACAAAAAATAATTTTGTTACTGTCTCTGCTCATCAATTGAGAACACCGCTTTCGGCAATACGCTGGTCTTTAGAGCGACTTTCTCAGTCAAAAGCGGGGAAGTTGACTGAGGAACAGAAAGAGCTGCTTGGAAGAGTTTCTAAAGAGAATAAAAGAATGGTTTCAGTAGTTAACGAGCTATTGAATTTGGTGAAGATCGAGGAAGGCAGATACCTTTATAAATTTAATTCATTTTCTATTGAAAAACTCGTCCAATCCGTGGTAGAATATTATGAAGAGTTAATTAAAGGAAAAGAGATTAAATTTGAATTTCAAGTTTTGGACAGAAAAATGTCCAAAGTTAAGATTGATGCTGGAAAAATAGAAATTGTAATTCGTGCCCTTATAGACAACGCTATCAGATATACTTTTCCTGGGGGGACGATAAAAATTGCATTAGGTTCAAAAAAGAAAGAGATTGAGTTTTCAATTATGAATACTGGTATTGGTATACCCAAAGACCAACAGCAGAATATTTTTAAAAAGTTTTTTAGGGCAAGCAATGCTATGAAAATGGATACGGAAGGCAACGGTAATCAGCTTTTCATTGCCAGAAATATTATAGAGGCGCATAAAGGAAAGATTTGGTTTGAATCCGAGGAGGACAAAAGAACAATTTTCTATTTTAATTTACCTTTATAAAATGAATAAAAAAAAGAAAATTTTGTTAGTGGAAGACGAAAAGGATCTAAAATTTCTTTTAAAACAGACTCTTGTTGAAGAGGGCTACGAAGTGGATGAGGCGATGGACGGAGAAGAGGCTTTTGAAAAATTAAAGGAGAACGAAAAGCCAGACTTGATTTTATTGGATCTTCTTTTGCCGGGGATGGACGGATACGAGTTTTTATCGAAGATAAAGAAGGAACATGATTACGGATCAATTCCCATAGTTGTTGTTTCTAATTTAGGACAGGAGAGAGAAATTAAAAAAGCCATGGATTTGGGGGCGGCCGGTTATTTAATTAAGGCAAATTTTACTCTAAGTGAGATTCTCGAAAAGATAAAGAGTTTTGAATAAATTCTTTATAGCGATTATATTCCCAAAAAAATATTTATTTTATTTTCACTGACTTCTAAAACGCCTCTCTCAAATT
Source organism: uncultured Candidatus Saccharibacteria bacterium (assembly GCA_964395215.1). Lineage (GTDB taxonomy): Bacteria > Patescibacteriota > Minisyncoccia > Minisyncoccales > PEYH01 > JAHIEL01. The sequence goes on from CAYNAD010000013.1 coordinate 3,997, forward strand.
GATAGCTGATTTTTTTATTTTTAGGTGTGACTATGGTCAGATTTTCAAAAATGAGAGTAATGAAGTTAGTGTGTCTTGCTAGAATATCAAATTTCCCCATTTTATTTTGAGAAGAAACTGTCTGTGCTTTTCCTTCAAAAAAAACCTCCGCTACAATTGGTAGCCAAAAAACTTTTATTTCTAAAAGTTCTTTTTTTTTAATCATGTTTTAGATTATTTAGACCACCGATAAAAAGAAGAGATTCATCATCGCTTTTATCCAACTTACCGCTTAAAATTTCCTTTATTCCTTGCACAGTATCTTCTCTTTTTACATATTTGCCTGGTTTTCCGGTCTGGTTGACAACCGAAAAGAAATCTTGAGTCATAAAATTCAAGATTTTTTTTGCTCGGTGATAAGTGATTCTTTCTTCCATAGAAAGTTCAGCTTCTCCTATGATAGATACAATTCTTTGAATCTTTTTATATCTTTCCAAAACTTTTTTAGCCCCCATAAGAACTTCATAATGTTCCTGTCCGATAATGTCGGGAGTTGTTACGGAAGAGGATGAGGCTAAGATGTCGATAGCTGGATGGCGTCCTTCCTGGTAAACATCGCGTGAAAAGATTATTAAGGAATCAAAATAAGGGATGACTGCTTGAACCCCTGAGTCGGTAATATCGTCGGCTGGTACATAGATGGCCTGAACGCTGGTGATGGAGGCGTTCTCCGTTGAAACTAATCTTTCCTGCAGAGTGCCAATCTCGCTTTCCAGAGTTGGCTGGTAACCGTCTTCTGAAGGAATAGTGGAAAGCATAGTTGACATTTCATTACCTGCTTGCAAGAAGCGATAGAGGTTATCTACAAAGAAGAAAATATCTTTTTTATGAAAGTCACGAAAATATTCAGCAATAGTAGCAGCGCAAAATCCCACTTTTTGCCTAGTAGCGGCCGGTTCGTTCATTTGTCCAAAGATTAAGACTGTTGAAGGCAAAACTTTATTTTCTTTGAGGGTTTGGTAAAGTTCTTGGGCTTCTCTGATTCTCTCCCCTATTCCAGCAAAAATGGAAATTCCTTTTTGGTGAAAAGAAAAATTATGGATTAATTCCAAAAGAATAACGGTTTTACCTAGGCCTGCTCCTCCAAAAATTCCTAATTTTCCTCCCTTTCTTAATGGTGCAAAAAAATCTATCACCTTTATTCCAGTATCAATTAATTCTTTCTGTAAGACTGTCTCTTGATATAAGGGAGAGTGTCGATAGACTTCTCTGCGTGTTTCAATTTTTGGCGTAGGATCATTGTCTAGGGAGTTACCAAAAATATCTATTGCTCTTCCTAAGAGTTTTTCATTCACTGGGATATCAAATTTTTTCCCTGTCCTTTTTAGCAGATCTCCGCGGTGGAGTTTTTTTGTCTCATTTAATACAAGACATTGGAAAATATTTTTTCTTGGTGAATTTATGACTTCTATTTTTGTTTTTGGTTCTTTTTTTAATACCAAAATTTCACCGGCGCAAAGATCAGCGTTATAAAATTTCACTTCAGTGACAATCCCCTGAATGGATATAATTTGTCCTGTTTCTTCTTCTTGTTTCATAATTTAAATCCGTTTAAAAAAATATATAAATAATTAAATTTCAAGGTTCCCTTATAATTTAATGCTGCTGAAAGATTCAATTTGTTTTTTATTTGTTATTTGTTTTTTTAATTTATTTTTAACTAATTTTAGGTTTTTGTTTGAATCCCGAGCGTTTTCTGTTGCCTGATACATGGCAATCATTCTACTCGCATAGCGTGCCAGCTGGTGTTCTAAAATAGTTTGATTAAACAGAGCGGCAATTATCTCTCTTTCAAAGAATTGCAATATTTCTATTGCCGATGGTTCAAATAGATAAGTCTTTATTTTTGGTTCAATAGTGCTTTCTGATGCGGGAATTCCTCCGGAGATCTGACTACTTACGGCAGTTTGATTTAAAACGGTTTCGTATTTTCCGTGGAAAACTATAATTTCTTTATAGTCTTTAACAAATTCAATTATTTTTTTAGTTTTTTTGATTTCCGGCTTCTCGTCGTCTATTTCAAAATATGAACTTCCTCTTTTGTAGCCACTTTTTTCAACCAGATATTTTCCTGTTTTTCCCACTATCACTAAGTCAAATTTATTACTTTGGGAATATCTTTTAAGCTCCTGCCAAATATTTAAGATTAAGGAGCCGTAAAAAAATTTGTTGGCAGACAACAGAATAACCACTTTTTCTTTTTTGGGGCGAAGAAAAGACATTTTTTGGTCTTTTAACGTTCCCTTTTTTAAAGAAAAAAGATAGGCGGATTTGGTTCTTTGATAAACTTGCGATAGCTCAATGAAGAATTTTCTGTTTTTCAGAACTTTTCCCCGAATAGAATTCATTCTTAAATTAGCGATTTCTTGATATGCCTCAACAATATTTTTAATAGTTGATATTGTTTCTATTTCTTCTTCTATCTCTTTTAAAGTAGCCATAAAATTACATAACTATTTGGACGATTTTATGCATCATCTCTTTTATTAAAAAGAGAAGGTGAGTAATGTCTTTTATATCCTTTATTTCTTCGCCTAATTCAGGAAGATTATTTTTTTTGTTATATACTTCTAAAATTTTATCAATATCTTCTTCCATTGTGACTGTTGATTTGTTTCCCCAGAAATCGGAGATTAAAAGTCCTATCAATATTATTTGTAAGTTATGGGGAATAATTGCTTCTGGGCTCTGATTGAACAGTACTTCCATTCTTTTTCCTAATTCAATCGTTTTCTGGGTTTCCTCAGTCAGTTCGGTTCCGAATTGGGCAAGTTCTAGTGTTCTTTCGTATTCCAGCAGTTTTTTGCGTACCCAGCCCGCCACCTCTCTTTCTATAGGAGTTTTGGTTTGGTTGCCCACTCTTGATACCGAAAGAAAGGCGTTTATAGCTGGTCTTTTACCTTTTCTAAATTCGTTAATATCAAAGAAAATATGGCCGTCAGTCATTGCCATCAGGTTTGTTTGGATATAGCCAGAGATGTCATTTTCTAAGGTCTCGGCTACTGGCAGAGCGGTTATGCTTGTTTCTCCTTCTTTGTCTTTGAAGTTGCCAGCTCTTTCCAGTAAAGCGGCGTGAATATGGAAAATATCGCCAGGATATAAATTTCTTCCTGGAGGTCTTTTTAATAAGAGGGAGATTTCCCTATAGACCTTGGCATGAGTACTAAGGTCGTCAAAGATTATTGCCACTTTTTTGCCTTTGTCTTTAAAATACTCAGCAATGGTCATTCCGCTGTAGGGGGCCAGATAACTTAGAGTAGTGGAGTCGTCGGGAGTAGTATTAATAATTATTGTTTGACTGAATACTCCTTGTTTTTTAAGATAATCTTCTATCAACTTAATGGCAATATCTTTTTTTCTGATGCCTACGTAAATACAGATAGCGCCTTTTTTTGTTTGGCCGAGCAGGGATTGTAGAAGTAGAGTAGTCTTTCCGGTTTTTGCGTCGCCAATGATCAGTTCTCTCTGGCCTTCTCCTATCGGCACCAAAAGGTCAACCATCATTATGCCGGTTTCTAACGGTTGTTTTATTCTTGCTCTTTTTATAAAAGGCGGTGCGGTTTTTTGTAGTTTTTTGAAGATTTTTTTCTCTCTGATCGGACCCTGGTTATCAATCGGTTGGCAAAGCGGATTAACTATCCTTCCAAGTAAATTTTCATTTACAGGTATTTCAAATAGTTTCCCGCTTCTGGCTACTGATTCTCCTGCTCTTAAATTTTTTGCGTCAAGCATTAAAGTTTCGGCCAAGTCTTTTTTAAGGCCGTGTACAATTCCTTTTATTCCGCTTTCTGTGATTATCATTTCTCCAATTCTTAGAGTTGGTAGACCACTAATATGAGCCGTGGATTGAAAAAAGGCGCTCACTCGGCCTATCTCTTTGTTTTTTTCCAAATATAGTTCAAATTCGTTCATATTTGTTTTTCTCGAATAATTTTATCAATTTCTTTTTCTAAAGAAAAATTTTCATATTTTCCCTGATACTCAATAATTGCCCCCCCAACGATTTTAGGATTTAGTATTATATCTAAAATTAATTTTTTATGCGTTTCTTTTTCAATCCAAGAAACAATATTTTTTAGAAATGCCTTTGAAACTGGGTAAGCGATTTGAATTCTAATTTGAGAAATGATCTGCAGATTTTTTTTAAGCTTTTCCAGGGAGGAGAATTGTTCTTCCGGATTTTTGGGATATATTTTTTCCAGTTCTAATAAATAATTTTCTAATTGATGATTTTCGAGTTCTTTTGCTATTTTGCTTAATGATCCATTTTGTTTCTCAAAAACCTCTCTTTGAATTTTATCAATTTCTAAAAGAATGGAATTTAATTCTTCCGTTGTAATTATTTCTTTTATTAATTTATTTAAAACTTTTTCCATTTTAGGATTAAAAAATCTCTTTTTTGGCTTTTTCAAAAGCGTTGGCAATTAGCTCTTCGTGAGTGGATAGGTCAATTACTTTACCAATAGTTTTTTTGGCAATCTTACCCAATTTTTGATAGATTTTTTTATCTAATTCTTTAAAGCGCTCTTCTTTATATTTTTTAATTTCTTCCTGCGTCGCAGAAATTTTTTCTTCAATATTTCCTACTGCCTTTTGGTAAATAGGGTAGATTTGTTTTGTAAATTTATCCCCCGAAATTTTTATTTCTTTGCTGGCTTCTTCCATGAAAAATGTTTTGGCTTGCTGATGTTCTTGTGCGAGTCGAGCTATTTCTTCAGTAAGATTGTTCTCTCCTATCTCATAAAGCTTTTCCTGTTTGTTCATAATGGCTTGATGGAGTTTTGAAAAGTCCACTTCTATTTTTTGATTTAGCTTTTCAATATTGTTTTTTATCTGTTTATTTTGGTTAAAAAACTCCCTTACAAGATTGGTGCTTTGAGAACGCATATTTTCAAGGAGGCCTTGCATTTCCTTTTCATATGAATTAGTTACTCTTTCAGAACTTTCGCGAATTTTTTGATTAGCTTCAAGAATTATCGGTCTCATCTCTGAAGCAATCAATTTATCAATCTCTTTCTGGCTGCTTTCTGAGGGCTTAAAAGTCAAAAGCAATTCTTTCTTTCTTTGAAGATAATAGAAAAGAAGGTGGATTAAAAAGAACAATAGAACCGTTGTCAACATAATGATTATTAGGGGCATGTATTCCGCGTAATTGTAAGCCATTTCATCTAATAATTAATGATTAATAAAGTATAGCAAATAAAGCTAATCCTAGTCCAGCCAAGCTCACAGCAATGATCCCGATTAGATTAAAGACCATGGCGGTAGTAATAGCTTTTTTGGCCAAAGGATTTCTTCCTACCGCCTCCACTCCGTTACGCAAAGCCTTTATAAAGGAGAGAAATCCGAAAAGAAAGCTCCCTCCGCCTAGGAGTAGGGCAAAGAGATAGCGTAAAACATCAGGAAGGTTTTCGGGCTGTCCCATTTGCTCCAATGTGCGTCTAAAAATATCTATTGGAGAAGCATTAGCAGGGTCGGTATTGATGTATTGGATATTGACATCTATTTTTAAAAAATTTTCATTTTCTCCAAAGTCCTCCAAGACCTTACCAAGCACAAACCCTGATTTACTTGCTTTCTGTCCTTTTCCCGCCGTTTCCGAAGAAGTTATAAAAGTTCCTTTTTTAATTATTGTGTCTGCTTGTTTTATTTTAACCAACGCTTCGCCCGAAGTTATAATCGGTAAAGTTCCACTGGCTTGCTTATAGAATCCTAAGACAGGTTTTTCTCCAACAACGCCAAAGAGATTTGTGTCATAAGGAGTGGTTGCTTTAATCAAACCATCTTTGCTTTGAGAAACTATGTCTCCAATCTCAACATCCGAGCCGATGACTTTAAGATAATAGGCGATTGAGCTGGCTTTAACCTGTTTAACTAATAAAATAGTGGCGCACAGAAGGAAAATAACAAAAATAATCAATAGGAAATGTGGTTTTTTGTTATTCATAATAGTTTTATTATATCACAATATTATTGATTATAACATAAGAAGAATATCAATAAAATAAGAAACAGGAAATTCGCATTTCAGATTCTTTATTCCGTATTATGGTATAGAGTATTAGTAAAACAGATGAAATTTTTAGGATTGACAATTTCGTTTGTTAATTTGCTAACGCGTTATACAGTATAAAATTTTTGCCTTTCGGCTTCTTCTTGCTTATTGTTTATTTCTTTTTTTAAATCTGTGGATAAGATTTTTGACAACCGATACACTTGTTTTATAATGAAAACAGGGCATTTCCGTCGCGGGAATATCAGATATATACATGAATGATGGGAATGTAAGTTTCATTTTATATAAATGATTAGATATGTAAGTAACAATGTTTAAATGAGTCAAGAATGGAAAAATCAATATCTTAGGGCAATAATAGAGAGAAGAGGCTACCTTCTTAAGTCAAAACAGGAGAAGTCAAAGCTTTTAGATGAGTATTGCCAGACAACGGGTCAAAATAGAGATTATGTAATTAGAAAAATTCAAGATAAGGGCTATTTAAGCTCTGGTTTTGAAAAAGAGAAGAAATATAAGTATGATGAAGAATTTAAGCAAACTTTAATTCGAATTTGGGAGATATTTGGTTATCCTTGCGGTCAAGCATTGGAGCGATTGTTAAAATCGACAACAGCATGGTTAAGAATAAGGGAAAGCATAGAGATTCCAGATGAAATAGTTCAAAAGTTAAAAGAGATAACTTCTTCAACTATTGATCTTAAATTAAGAGATGAAAAAGAGGGAAATTAAAGAGTATTTTAGAGTAATAATTTCTAATAAAAATTCTCGAAATATGTTCTTAAAAATAAGCTCTAAATCCATATAGGTATTGTGGATAACTAAGTTTGACACTCGCTTATTAAAACCGGTATTATGATAGTAATATGGAGGAAAAATTTCCCTTCACGGGAAAGAGCGAGAACAAGCGACAAAATAAGGGTTTCATCACTGTAGATGACACTATTGCCCGAGCCAAAGAAGAGGGGGTGAGTTTTGGTAATGGGAAGGCTAGAAATCGACTCCGATACTATGCAAAAAATGGGCTTATTCCTGTGGCAGAAAGAAAGGTATTTATCGGCAACTTGCCTACTGGTGCCTATCCTGAATATGTGGTTGATATTTTAGTTAATATTGATGCTGAATTAAGAAAAGGAAAAACTATTCAGGCGATTATTAAAGAAAAGAAAAAGGAGGCTGAAAGATTGGAAATGGAGAATAAAAAAACCGAAAAGATTAAATTTAGAGACAATTCTATCATTCCTGTGTCCGCATATGAATCAATGTTAGAAGGAAGAGAAGAATGGGAAACAGAAGAAAAAAGAGAAGTAGAAAAAAACGATAATAATCTATTAAGATTAAGAAATAATAATTTACTAGAGGAAGAAGAGTCAAAAGATTTAGAAAATCCAGTTATAGCAGAGTTACGCAAAAAGAAAATAGCTAGTCCGTACTTTGCAAAAGCTATAATCGTTCTTTCTATATTGGGCTTAACTTTCTTTCTTTTTAGTTCAACTTCCGCTGGTAAAAATTCATTTTCTAAATTTTTTGCGTCAATGGATTCAGTGCGCTTATTACTGCAAGAGCCAAGTCAGGTTATGAATCAAGAACAAGCCACTTTGCCCCAACAAGGCTTTAATATATTTCAAGATTTAGAGCCTTATTTAACTATTAATGCCGAAACAGATATTAATGCGCCTTTAAATTTAAAAGAAGGAGAAGGGCCGGCTAAACTTACTTTTTCTCAAGGTGAATTTCAAGGAATAATTACTCCTGGAACTTTAACCGACAATCGCTCTTATACATTGCCTGATCAAACGGGGACGATTTGTTTGTCTAGTGGGAATTGCGCTGATCTTTCTGGAGAAATTTCTGCTACTGGAGGAATTTCTAATAGATTGGCAAGATTTAGTAGTTCTCAGAAAATAGAAAGCTCTTCAATAAACGATATGTATCAGGATATTTCAATCTATATCACTCAAGCTGGTAATGTTGGGATAGGAACAAGTCAGCCGACTACTAAATTGGAAGTAGTAGGAGACATTCTGTCCACCAACGTTTCTGCTGATAAATTTTTTGCAAACGAAAGTATTGGCATTGGGACAAAGGATCCTAACTATGCTTTAGATGTTGAAGGAAGAATTCAAGCAAGCGGAGACATTTGTACAGATAAGGGGGGAGGGGTATGTTTGAGCAAGGTTGATGGCGCGTCCGTAATAATGATTGGCGGAGGTGGCGGAACATTAGATGGTTCAGGTAGTGGCAATTATCTTGCCAAATGGAGTGATTCTGACACTTTAGCTAATTCAGTGCTCTATGAAAGCTCAAATAATATCGGTATTGGCGCGAATAGCCCGAATGCGAAATTGACTGTCGGCGGAGTTATTAGTTTAGCAGAAGCAAGCGAACCAGACGTAACTAGCGACTATGGAAAAATTTATGTAGCAAGCGATGGTAAACTTTATTTTAAAGATGAGTTGGGATCACTTTATGATTTAACCAGTCCTGGCGTAAGCGGTAGTGGAAAGAATAGTCAAATTGCTTTTTTTACCGCCAGTTCAACTGTGGCTGGTAATAGTAATTTTCTTTGGGACAACACGAATGGGCGTTTAGGTATTGGGACCACTTCTCCAAGTACTTTATTAGAGTTGTATAGCTCAACTGCTGATGCAAAATTAACCATTACCGCCGCTACCTCAGCTGACGCACAGGTTGTTTTTAAAACCGGAGCTAGTTCCACAATTCAGGCATTAATTGGAATTGATCAGTCTGATTCTAACAAAATTAAAATTGTTCGGGGTTTCGATATAGCTACTTCTACCGGTATTACTATTGACTCTGCGGGTAATGTTGGGATAGGCACTTCATCTCCTTCCCAGAAATTAGAAGTATCCGGCACGATTAAGGCAGTTAATTTTATTGCTAGCGCTTTTCAACTCACAACTGGAGCCACTAGTGGTTATGCTCTTATTTCCGATGCTTCCGGTATTGGTACCTGGCAATCTTTGGCTTCTGCTACTTTGCCGTCCGGTACAGGTGGACAAACCCTAAGGAACGATGGTAGCAGTTGGATAGCTAATTCCTTTTTCTACAACAACGGTACGGCTATAGGTATTGGCACTACTAGCCCTAGCGCTACCTTGACTGTTGTCGGAGATATGTCTTTAGCTGGTCCACTTTCTCTTACGACCAGCACCTTGCCTCAACTTGTCTTAGCTTATGATGCGAATAATTATTTAGATGTTTCCATTAATGGAGACAAAACAGCATTAACTGCTTCTAAATTATTAGTTATAGATTCTTTAACCGGAGAGATTAAAATAGGAAGTAGCACATCTCTTTTTAATGCTTCCTTAGCTACTGTCCAGGCGGCTACTTTTGCTTCAGCAGTGACTGATTCTACTGTCAGAAAATCAGGAGAATATGTTCTAAGAGGATCGACCTCGATTTTTAGGTATTCAATGGCCGCTCAATCTAATTCCACTAGCTATATAAGAGTTTCAAAGTATTTTGAGAACGCTTTAAATGTTTTTCCTTCTCTGCTTCCAGGAGCGGTCAGAAAATATGTTTTTCTTGTTAATTTTGCTGATGATATTCCACCTGCTTCAACCTCTGATTGGAGAATTTATCGGCCTGGAGCAGTAACCGAGTATGATAGTTTTAATTCGACTGGCCAAGAATTAGCAACCTTAGAGGAAGGATATCCTCAAATGAGTGATTATTTAGATCTTCCTTCAGACGATTGGCAATTGGAGGTGAAAGTTCCTAATGGGAATAAAATGCGCATTTTTAACATTATGTTATTAGCTTATGACAAAATAAATTAAAAAATAAAATCATGAACAGATTAATTAAAATACGAGATAGCTAAAAAAAATAATTAAAGGTCGCTTGGTTCTGAGAAAATCAAAAAACATATTATCTAAAGTTGTTCCAAAGTCGTTCCAAATTAAAAATTAAAAAATAAAATCATGAACAGATTAATTAAAATACGAGATAGCTAAAAAA
>CAYNAD010000013.1:14135-16774 GCA_964395215.1 uncultured Candidatus Saccharibacteria bacterium
CATATTATCTAAAGTTGTTCCAAAGTCGTTCCAAATTAAAAATTAAAAAATAAAAAATAGAATTATGAACAGATTAGTCAAGAATTTATTCAATTTATTCAAGCCAAAAATAAAATTTGCCAAAGGCACTCGATTAACTTCGTTTCTCTTTATTGGGTTGTCGATGTTAATAGCTTCGGCTGTAGTTTTTGGTGCTAATACCTATTACAACATTGATACTGGCGAGGTGGTAGTGCAGGAGATTCAGAGAGTTACTAGCGCTCTTAGGGCAACAGGAGGTTTGATTGTCGGTGGTTCGTCCACCTCAAGTCCGCCTGCTAGCAATGGTTTTGAAGTAGCTGGAGCAGGGGATGTAATCTTCTCCACTTCGGGCGCTCTCAATCAAACAGGAGCAGGACAAGTAACACTTACAGGAAATTTAGATGCCACAGGTGGGGTTGATATTACTGGTGCGAATTTAACAGTTGGTGGCGCTAATTTTAGTGTTGCTGTTGCAACAGGCAATACCACTGTCGGTGGGACATTGGGAGTAACTGCTACCTCCACCTTTAGTTCAACCGTTGAACTTGGTAGTGCACAAGAATTGAGATTCATCGAGGGTGGAGGAACTCCGACACAATATGCCGCCCTTAAAGCGCCGGACGGTTTAACCACAAGCAAGACTTATACCTTGCCGCAACACGATACTTCAGCTCCTTCTGGTGATTATCTTTTGACCTGGCAGTCAGGGGATCAGCTTGAGTGGAAAGATGTTACTAGCGTTTCCGGGGCCGGAGATATTACCTATGTGGGTGATGTCGCCAGTGGGGCGGCCTTTTCCTCCAGCACTGCTGCCGGAACTTCTCTATGGTTTCATGACAGTGGGAACAAGGGAAAATTAACAGTTACTACCTTAAGTGCTGACAGGACATATACTCTTCCTGATTTGGGCGGGACCATTACCTTAGCTTCAGGCACGCTCTCAAGTGGCGGAGTATTGTTTGCTGATAGTTCGGGCTTGATTTCCGAGGATAGTAGTAATCTTTTTTGGGCTACTTCCACTCATAGATTGGGCATCGGAACCAATGATCCTAGCTATCCTTTAGATGTTTTGGGCGCTATTAGAGCGGGCGGGTCTGGAACAAGCGGTTCTTTACGCCTTTATTCCGAACAGGGAGCCACTGATTATGAAACAGTCTTTCTGCCAAACCCAACTACAACCGCTAATGTTGATTATATATTTCCAGCCAATGCAGGCACGGATAATTATGTTTTAACAACAGACGGTAGTGGAAGTTTGAACTGGGAAAGTGCCAGTGGTGTTGGCGCCTTAACTGGTTCGGGTACTTCAGGCAGGATTTCCAAATGGACGGGTACTAATACTCTCGGAGATTCTTCTTTGTCAGACAGCTATACCGGAGGAGTGGTTCTGACTATTGACGCTGCTGGTGATACTACTTTAGCTGGCGATCTTACTGTAAGCGGAACAGGGACTCATGCTTTTTCTGGTACGCTAGATCCCAATTATATGGCTGGCTATACCTTAACGGGCGCAATAACTGGCACGAGTACGCCTAATATTACCGGTATTGGCCAATTCTCTGGAGTTACCGCTGTGCTTTCTACTTCTGTTACTTCTCCTCTTTATACCGGTACAGGAGCAGTTACTTTATCTTCTGGCAGTGGTGATATTACATTAGATCCTGCTAGTGGAGTAATCCAACTAGGTACTAGTGATGTAATTAAAACTTCAGGAGGATATTCCATAGCCGCTTCTGGTGAGCAGATTCTAAAAGAAATGGTGCCGATTTTTGGCTTTGATTTACCTTCTCGCACGGCTACTACTTCTTATGTTACCCTCTCTCGCACAATTGAAGATTATCCTTTTTCAGCCGCGATGACTGGCACAACTAGGGTCCATAAAATTGTTATCCGATATGCTGACACTCTCAATCCCAGCGATGCCACACAGGCTTACCAAGTTTCTAATTGGCGAGTTTGGGATGTTACGACCGCTACTACCACTGACAATTTTGATGTGACGGCTACTCCTGGCACAAATGATGCTGGGCTGGAAAAAGGTTTGCTTTATAGCGCTGCGATTACTCTTCCCGGCACTTCTACCAATGATTGGCATCTGGATGTGAAATTGCCGACCGCGGGTAAGAAGATCCAAGTTTATCAGATTTTCCTCGCCGCCTATGATCAGGTCGATTAGTAACATAACGTAGGCGAGACGCTAAATTTTTTATTTGGCTCTTGCTCTAATTGAAAATTCACATTGATGTTAAGGCGATTCAATAAACTAAACAGCATTCTATTAACGATTTTACCCGCGCTTTTTGTGGCTGGTTTTATCTATGCGTATAATAATATATATTATGATTTGGACAGCAGTCCAAATTCTTTGGTTGTTGAATCGCAGAGTGTATTTAGTTCCAACGTCGGCATTGGTGTCACATCCCCTGCCACCAAATTTGAAGTAGTGGGTACCTCCACTATGGATGTAATTTTAGGAGCCACCTGGCAGGGTAATGCCATCGGATCTCAATACGGAGGCACAGGACAAGACAGTTCTGCTTGGACAGGTCTTGTCAAAGTAACAGCAGGTGTCTGGGCTACCACTTCCATAGATATTTCAAATGAATCCAACTTAGCAG
>CAYNAD010000014.1:0-15304 GCA_964395215.1 uncultured Candidatus Saccharibacteria bacterium
CGCGCTAGAAAAATTCAGAAATTTTTATCTCAACCGTTTTTTGTGGCGGAACAGTTTACTGGCAGAGAAGGAAAATATGTTTCTCTAAAAGAAACCCTTCAAGGATTCAAGGAAATTATTGACGGCAAACATGATAACAAGCCAGAATCATCTTTCTATATGAGGGGGAATATAAAAGATATTGAAGATAAATAATGTATTTTTATGGCAAAACATTTACATGTTAGAATTGTAACATTAGAAAAAGTCATTATAAGCGATAGATATATCAGTGCAACCGTTCCTACTGTAACGGGCGAATTAACTATTTTAGCAGGTCATGTACCAATAGTTACTCCTATTAAATCAGGAGAAATAATTCTTAAAACAGAAAAAGGACAAAATACTTCTCTTTCCATTTCTTCCGGAATTTTAGAAGTTAGACCAAACTTTGGAATAGTTATTTTAGCTGATAGAGCAGAGAGAGCTGAACACATTGATCTCGAGAGGGCAGAAAAGGCAAGGAAAAGAGTGGAAAATTTAATGGAAGAAAGAAAACATGAGGTTGATGTTGATTACGCTACGTTACAGTCAATGTTAGGAAAAGAAATATCTCGTATTAATGTAGCCAAAAGATATAGAGGAAATAAAAAAACTTTTTCAACAAAATAAATTTAAAATTATTTTATTTATAAATATTATTAAAAATCCCTTTTATTAAAGGGATTTTATTTGAGCTGGCAAGTTATATAAAAATGGCACACCCCGTCTATAGAATTATATTCGAACCTGTTTTGTGATGAATTATTGAGAAATTAGACGATCTTTGAACTTTCATTTATGATATATATTTGAATAATACTTTTTAGCATATTCGTCTTCCTCATATCTAGCCTCTAATTCCATGGGCATTTTATCATATCCAAAAATTATAAACTCCTTAAAATACTGAAAATAGAATCTAAGTAATCCCATTCTCTGATATTGTTTCCAGTGAACAATATCGTGATTCAATATTTTTTCATTATTTTTATGATCTTTCCTTACAAATATTCCAAAAGGAGGAATAGTCATTGCCCGATAAGGTGGTATAGTCCACCGAACATAATATATTCTAGGCTTCTTCATGAAATTATCCTACCAAGAAACTAGTATATAATAAAGAAAAAAACGCTCAAAAAGCGATTTTTGGGCTCTTCTTCAGGGCGAATTTATTCCCTCTCAGTCAGGATATTTTATCCTAAAAGATAATATGCCATAGAAAATCAAAAATATGCCTACTCTTCTATTTGTTCATTATCTTCTAAAATCTTCTCTATTTCATCCATAATATTATTCATCTTTTCAAAAGCCATCTGGCAAGGCTCTGTAGTGGTCATATCGATGTCAATACGTTTTAAAATAGGTACAGCATAATCCGATCCACCGGCACTTAGAAATTCGGTAACATATTTCTGACGCATATCGTCTTGGTCGTTAAAAAGTTTTTTAGAGATAGCTGTTGCAGCACAAAGCGATGTAGAATATTGGTAAACATAAAAATTATAGTAGAGATGTGGAATATACGCCCACTCAATACCATACAAATCATCAATAACTACAACTCCCTTATCGTGGCCATAATAGGTTTTAAGAATATCCAGATAGACATCAGTCAAGACTTCGCCAGTGAGAGCATTGCCTTCTTCTACTAATTCGTGAATTTTCAACTCAAATTCAGCAAATTGAGCTTGACGGAAAAGAGTGGTGCGATAAGTTTCCAATTGATTGCCAAGAATAGACAGACGCTGTTGCGGGTCATCTATTTCACGAAGAACATAGTCAGCTAACATTACTTCGTTAGAGATAGACGCTACTTCGGCTAAGAATGTAGGGTAATTAGAATTAATAAAGGTTTGATTCTCATTAGAATAATAGCTATGCATAGTGTGACCTAGCTCGTGAGCTAAAGTGCTGACATCATTATATCTACCCATATAATTCATTAAAATATAGGGATGTGCGCCATAATCCGAACCAGAGGAATAGGCTCCTGAACTTTTCCCTGTATTAGGGAACATATCTATCCAGCGATTGTCGAACGCCTCGTCTATCTTATCGATATAATCGCTACCCAATGGCTGAAGCGCTTGCTTAACTAAATCCTGCGCTTCTTCAATAGTATAATTTATTTCCTTTTCTTTAACCAATGAAGGATACATATCATAGTAATATAAATCATCAAGACCAAGCATTCTTTTTCGCAATTCTAAATAACGATGCAAGGTTGGCAGATTCTCATGGACGCTAGTGATCAAATTCTCGTATACTTGGACTGGAATATTCTTAACATTAAGTGCGCTTTCCAATGAAGAATTATAATTTCGAACATTCTTGTAAAATATATCTGACTTTATTTGACCGTAAAGCTGAGCGCCAAAAGATCGTTCATAATTTTTGTAACCGCCAAAGAATTCTTCAAATACCTTTTTGCGAGATTCGCGGTCAGTGTTAGCTCTATGCAATGTGTAAGCTGCATCATCTAACCGCACTGTTTTTCCATCAGCAAGAGTAACGGTCGGCCTAGGCATATCAGTTTCTTTAAAAATTTCATAAATATCATACGGTGTACTCCTCATCATTCTGGCCTGCGAGATAATCTCTTCCTCGGCAGTGTTGCGAGTATTCGGTTTCAGGCGTTGAATATTGTCAATATATTGGGCATAATTATTCAATTCAGGTTTCTGATTAAAAAATTCCTGAATGGTTTTGCTATCTATAAAAAGAATTTCGGGGTCAATAAACGAACTCGCCGCGCTTAGTTTAGTCCCCAACTGACTAATTTCCTGACGCATAGCCATGGGACCTGATTCACGAATATCTTGGTCAGACAGTTTAGATGCATATCCAAAGAGCATAAAATATTCCTCCTGGGTCGCAGAAGAAAATTCAAGACATTCGTAGAGCATATCAGCTGACTCACCAATTTTACCTTTAAATTGTTCAAATTCATCAATATTACCCTCAAGTTCAATTTTCCTAGCTTGCCACTCTTCATCGCTTGAAAACAAATCGCTCAAGTTCCATTTGTATATTTCTGAAATCTGATCACGAGATTTTTGCGTATCAGTAGCATCCGGGAGAGTACTTTCACTGTCTTTATTATTGGTATTGATTTTCTTCGCACAATCAATCCAGATTATAATAATAAAAATAAGAGAAACAAGAACTAGCCCTGCAATAAAAATTTTACGCGTATGTTTCATAATTATTGACATTATATTTTTTACTAAATATTATTTATTAAGCTTTTTCATTATATCAAAAAACCATTATGTAATAAAGAAAAAACCGCTCAGAAAGCGATTTTTGGTTATAATCTCCACAGGTAGAACTCCCTTCCGCTTAACTTAGAATAAACCCTTCGGCTTTGCTCAGTATAAGCTTCTCTCTTTAAAGTTTCTTCTTCTCCAACGCTACAACTTCTTCTGCCAACTGACTATAGGCCCTGGCAGCCCTAGAGTTAGGAGAAGCCTTTAAAATCGGTTCTTTCACATCCTCTGCTTGAATTAAACTAACTGCTCTTGGAATGATAGTATTAAAAACATAACCTGAAAAACTTTCTCTTAAAGATTTGGCCACACTTCTTGAAGACCTACTTCTCCAACCGTACATTGTAACAAGAGCACTAATTCTTTTAAACTTTAGATTGCTCTTTTCAATTATCTTTAATAACTGCTCAGCAGAACGCATTGCTAAATATTCCGCTTGAATCGGAATAATTAACTCATCTGCAGAATTCAGAGCATTTAACGTTAATAAATTAAACTCCGGTGGAGTGTCTATGATAATAAAATCATAATCTTCTTCAAGATTTTCCATCGCCTTCTTAAGCCGAAGCTCGGGTCTTTTAACGTTTCTCAAATTTTCTTCTATCGGTTTTAATTCTGGAAAAGAAGGCATAACATCAAAACCAAAATATGGAGTGCTTTTAATCGCTACTTGTGGCCTTATTTTTTGAAGAAAAACATCGCCAACAGAATTTGGCGATGGCTTAATGCCTAAAGAAAAAGTGGCATCTCCTTGTGGGCTCAAATCAATAAGTAAAACTCTTTTACCTAAGGCAGTCAAAAACATAGAAAGATTGATACAGACATTTGTTTTGCCTGTTCCTCCTTTTAGATTGACAATTGCAATTTTTCTAGCCATTAACTAAATTTAACTCAATTTTTCTGGATTTACAAGGCATAATGCTAATAGGTATTAGTCCGAGAACAGTTCTCGGACTAATACTGGTGCCTCAACCTCTTTATGAGGTCAGGGGCGCGTACGGAGTCGATCAGGGTGTGCGTGAGGTCTTTCGGAGTGCATGTAACAGATGAGATCAGTGAGATACGGCGGGGTCTCGTTCGGGGTGCATAAAGTGACGGGGTGCGTACGGAGTGTCAGAGTGCGGACAAGATCGTTTAGTGTGCAAATGAGATACAGGCGGGACACGGATATAGTCGCGAGAAAGTGATAAAACTTGACTTTTTAGATAAAATATGGTAAATTAATAATAGCATACTAGGAGATGAGGGGATGAATCCATCACCAATAATTCTGGTTATAGACGATGGGCCCAACTCGCCTGCTCTTGTAAGACGA
This sequence comes from uncultured Candidatus Saccharibacteria bacterium, assembly GCA_964395215.1. Lineage (GTDB taxonomy): Bacteria > Patescibacteriota > Minisyncoccia > Minisyncoccales > PEYH01 > JAHIEL01. The sequence goes on from CAYNAD010000014.1 coordinate 4,606, forward strand.
GCTGTGCGGAATCGGGAACAAAAAATCCGGGTTGTCGTAGTCGACAACATAGATGATGCCAAAACGGCATTCAACGATGAACAACCGAGGATTATCGTACTAAACGCCTGTCTAAAAGGCGAACGGCCGGACACTAAGCCCTTTTTAAAAGAACTGCGCTTAAGTCTACATTTCGGCGGAACGATCATCATTACTTCCGTTATGGAAAACTACCAGCGCGGATTAAGTTGCTTCGCGGAAAAATTGCAACATGAACAGTTACTCCCAGGTCAAACAATCTCAGTAGATTACGACCAATTTTCCGCAAAACTTCTGCATCTTCTAAAATGATAAAAGCCAGCTTCAGATTCCTGAAGCTGGCTTCTCTCTTTTTATACGACTGGTACGAGATTCAATCTCATACCAATTTATTTCTTCACAAAAATTGTCTGGGTCGGATATGCCATTTCAATTCCTTCTTTTTGAAAAGCTTCCATAATAGCCAAATTAATTTTTGGCTGTGATTCTATAAAGCCCTCATAATCACTTGATTTCAACCAATAAACCACCTCAAAATTTAAACTAAATTCGCCAAATTTATTGAAAAAGACCCTATCTATTTCAGTAATTTCAATATTATATATAATCTCTCTGATAATGTCGGGAACTTTTCTAAGTTTTTTTGTGGGTGTTTCATAGGCAAGCCCGAAAGAAAAAACTACTCTCCTTCTTTCCATTTTTTTGTAATTATGAACCCTAGCGCTGGTCAGTTCTTTATTGGAAATCACTAATTGCTCTCCCTGACGGGATTGAATTCTGGTGGACTTTATTCCAATCTGCTTAACTGTTCCTGCATCATCGCCAACAACGATATAATCACCAATCTCAAATGGTTTATCAAAGTAAATAGCAAATGAAGCGAAAAGATCGCCTAAAATATTTTGCAGAGCAAGAGCAATAGCAATACCTCCAATACCAAATCCGGCTGCCAAAGCAGTTATATTATAACCAAGATTTTGCAAAACAATTATCACAGCCAGAACCCAAATAACTGCTTTTAGTATTTTTTTCAAAAGAGAGACAACAGATTCGCTAAGTTCTTTTTCCTGTTTTTTTCTTCTCTCTACCAATTTCTCCGCCCCATAATCAATAACTGATTCAATCGCTTTTACTATATAATAGGCAATAATAAAAAAGAATAAATAATTTATTACCTTAAAAAATAATTCTGAACAATTAAGAAAACGAATTGCTATGTAAAGTGAAACGAATAAATAAAAGGATTGCCTGACAGAAGAAATTATTTTTATCAATAAATCATCAATATCTGTTTTGGTTTTTTCGCTTAATCTCTTTAAGCGCAGGATAACTATATTTTTAAAAATTTTTAAAATTAAAAAGAGAGCCAAAAACACAGCCACGGCAATAAGATATTGAAAAACTGTATTGTCTAAAGCTTGATAAGCTAAAATTTCTTGGAAGTTAAAATTCATGGTAAAATATTTTAATCATTTAACTATTTTATCATATATGAGAAGAGCAGTAAAAGAAATAAAAAAAGCCAAACAAGCGGCTCAAGAAAAAACAATAACCTTAATTTTGGGTGGGTTTGCCTTAGTTGCTGCCTTGGCTTGGAATGAAGCAATTAAGAGTTTATTTGAACAATGGTTGAAAAACTCGGGCACTGTGATCGGTAAATTTATCTATGCTCTCTTGGTAACCTTGATTGTTGTTATTGTTAGCATACAGCTTCAGAGGATATCAAAGAAAAAATAATCACTCCCCTTTTTTATACTCAAAATAGGAATAGAAAATCAGAAAAATCGAAAAACCGATTAGAGGAACGAACAAAATCCAAAGAATATAATTTGGGAACAAAATCCCCACAAGAGCAATGATTCCTGCTATTTTATAAAGAATGGCTCCGAGCCTATGGGTCTTATTCCATACTCTATCACTACTTAGAGTCCAGGGAGTCCTAATGCCAATGAACCAATTTCTCTTGGCATTTTTTATTAGAATCCCACAATAATATAATAGAAAACCCATTGCAGGTAGCATCAGCTGCCCCATATTAAATTGACACCCCATATTATGAAAAAGAGTTAGGAGATATATATAAAGGAAAAAGAAAAGAAAAACCAAAATAAAACCATCAAAATATTTCCTGAATTTTTCAATATTCTTTTTTAAAGGATCAATTCTGGGAATAAGAAGAAACAGAAAAAGCATAAAAATCATAATAAGGGGCATTAAAAAGGTTCCCCAGAATTTTGTCATATAGCCATCAACCTCTCCCTTAGCATTCCAATGTGAAGCCATTTGGTCGGGCAATTGAGGATAAAAATATAATCCTACTAAAAAACTAATTATAACTATCAAAAATATTAATTTTTTCATGATTTTTTAAATAGCTTACTAATAGAAAACAATCTTGGCTTTGCTAAAAAAGTATAACCTAAGGAAGCTACGGCTGCGATAAGAAATGTATATCTAATAGGCATAGGGAAAATCAGGAATATTATGCCCAGAAACATAAAAAAGAAAAATCTTGTGATATGCATAATTATCTCCCGGTAGATTACATACTCATCTGCTTGGCCTCTTTTAGAGGCTGCCTTATCGTAAAGAATCGTCCTAAATGGAATTAAAGCAGTGGTTTTGCTTATTCTATAAAAATTTTGCGCAAAAAATGTAGTAATTACATCTTTTACAAAAAACTGTAATGCGCAGGCAATAGCTAACAAGACAGAACCAATATTCAAAAGTATATTTTTATTACCTCTAGTGCTTAATTTTCCTATGTACCAGGCGAAAAAGGCAGCAAGTATTAGTGCAACAGTAGAAATACTGCCTAACTGTCTATAGCTTACACCAATACTAAAAATAAAAATTGGCCAAATAATAAAATCTATCCCTGCCTCAATGCTTAATGAGCCCAAAGCAAAACTTATATCTTTATTTTTCTTAATTCTTGACCATGCCTTTTTGTAAGAATCTGTATACACCTCATATCTCTCTTTTGACAAAAATAATGGAAAAGAAGAAGTGAAGAGAGTCATTAAAACAACTACGAACAAGGTGGCATAGCCAAGTCCAGCTAAGATAAAACCACCTATAATAGGACTTAGAATACCTGCGCACAAAGAAACAATACTCATTTTACTCACTCCATTTGCCCTATGCTCTCCTTTAGTAAAACGAATAAAATCAGTGTGAAAGGCAGGCCAAAAAAGCGTTGCACCAAAAGCTCTCATAATGATAGCCAACGGAAGCATTACAATTGAAATATCAGCAAAAAATAAACAAATATAAAAAGCAAAATAGAAAAAATTAGACAAAAGCATTGTCCGCTTTAAGCCAAATTTTTCCATTGCCCTACCTCCAAAAACAGCAACTAAGGCAAATATTCCCGAAACAGCAGCCCAAAAAAATAAAACATGGGCTATAGAATTTCCGAAACGAAGATACAAGTAAACCGGCTCAAAAATAGCCACCATGCCGATAGCCAAAGAACGGATAGCTACACTAACAAAAAATTGAGTTGATTCCCTCTTTAATAGGTAATTAAAAAGGTCTTCTATTGCAAAATCTCCTAACATATTTTAAATTCTACTTGTTTTTTATCTCTTGCTTTGAGAGAATAATGCTTAGTCAATTCTTTTGCTTTCGTAATCGTCTCTTCATCCCCGCCTCTAATTAAAGTCACTGGCCCTGGTATATCTTTAAGCTCAATCAGGATGTCATCTTCTTGTTTTAAATTCCTTATTTCCTCATTCTCGCTTTCTTTCCTTCCCACTACTATCTTAACATTATTGTGCCAAAAATGTCTTCCATAATAAAGAAGTTTTAAATCATTTCTCGTAACTTCTTTATTCTTATCCATCAATTCCCTTAATTTTTTGGAAAACTCCGGATCTGTTAAAAGACATCCTCCAGCTGGCATTGGATAATCTTTTAATCCAAACTTCTTTGCTAGCTCAAGCTGTTTTTCCCTGGATTTTCCCTTGATAGAATATAACTTATCTCTATCTACAATGCCTTTTTGTTCTGCCTCTGTCGGCTCTAATAACTTGGCAGACAAAGGCCTGAGTAATTTTCCCTTTAAGCCGGACTCTTTCTCTATAATATCTAATGACCTCCTATTTTGGGACATTGGCCTCTCGTCTAAAACCTCGCCAGTAGCCACAAAATCAAAACCCTCCTTTTCCATAAGCTTTCTCGCCTCCTTGAACATTAGAAGATGGCAATCAATACAGGGATTCATATTCTTACCATAGCCATGCTTGGGATTTTTTACCACTTCAAATTGTTTGTCTGATATATCTATAACCCTTAATTTAAAAGGTAATTTTTTTTCTTTAATATTAAAAAAATGAGATTTAAAAAAAACGGCTTCTATTTCAAAGCCCTGTTCTTGCAAAATTTTAGCAGACAGAAGAGAGTCCAAGCCACCAGAAAAAAGCAATAATGCTTTTTTATTTGACATCCTTTTGAATAACCTCCCCTGGCTTAGTTGTTTTGTCGGGCCAAATTTTTCTACCCGGATAGATTAAGGTTCCAATGCCTATTTTTACATTATCGCCTATTATTGCCCCCAACTTCCTTCTTCCAGTATCTCTCAAAACTCCATTTACTTCTGTTTTTACAGTTTCTCCATCATGTCTTAAATTTGCAGTGATAGTGCCAGCAGCTAGATTACAGTTATCACCTATTATAGAGTCCCCTACGTAACTTAAATGAGCAATGTTAGTATTAGCGCCAATAATTGATTCTTTTATTTCCACTGCCTGACCTATGCGACAGGAATCCCCAATACTGGTAAAGGGCCGAATGTATGAATTAGGACCAACAACACAATTCTCGCCAATTATTACAGGACCCTCAATATATGTGCCTGCCTTGATTATGCTGTGCTTCCCTATCCTCACTTCTCCTTTGATGACAACTCCTTTTTCAACTTTGCCTTGTATTTCTTTTTTAATATCTGCCAAGAACAATCTATCTGCCTCTAAAACATTCCAGCAATAGGAAATTGGTAGCCATGTTCTAGCTTTTTTGAAATAAAGTTTATTATCTTTTATAAAGTTACGGATATAGTCAGTAATTTCATATTCTCCTCTTGGAGATTTCTGAATTTTATAATCAAAAATTGACTTCGGAAGAAAATAGAGACCAATATTAGCTAAATTACTCTTTGGCCTCTTTGGCTTTTCAACGAAATTTTCTACAATGCCATCTGTTGACTCAATCACTCCAAAAGCTCTTGGATCTTTAACTTCTTTTACTAAAATACAAGGGAATTTCTTTAATACCTCCTTAATATCTTCTCTTGAATACAAATCATCTCCATTTAAAAGCAAAAATTTATCTTCTAAAAATTCCAAGGCGGATTTGGCAGCGTTACCAGTGCCCAAGGGCTTTTTTTGGACAACATACTTAATCTTTATCCCATTGTATTCTTCGCCAAAAAGAGCAACCACGGCTGCTCCTCTCTGGCTAGGTCTGATTATTAAAATCGCCTCTTTTACTAACCCCTGCAACTCATCAAGATTTCTCTCAAGAATGGTTTTGCCCATTATTTTTAATAAGGGCTTATCTTTCACACAGGATAAGGGCTCTAATCTCGTTCCTTTCCCAGCTGCTAAAATTACTGCTTTCATATTTTAGTTAAATTAAATGCTTTTTTATTTTCTTTCAGCCCCTTTGACACTGTATCTTCTATAGCCTTTAAAACATTCTTGGGCTCAAGCGGAATAAAACCATTGAAAACACCATAACCCAACGTATATGTTCCGGCTAAAACAGGCATATCGAATTTTTCGGTTGTAATTTCTGTTGCTTTAATAGAATAAATCTTTTTAGCAAAAGGTAAAATATTTTTCTTAATGATTTCAATGCTACCTAGTTTCTTGTCTCCAAAAGAAGGAGAAAAAATAGAAAGATCATTTATTAAAAAAATAGTTTTTTTCTTATCTGCCAACAAACAACTCTTAAGCGCTTCATTCCTTTCCATAGCAATCACTAAATCAGCTCCTTGCGCTGAAATAAGGGGGGAATAGACTTTCTTACCAAAACGAACTTGGACAGCCACTGACCCACCTCTCTGGGATAAGCCATGAAGCTCTGACATCTTCACGTCCTTGCCTTCTAAAAAAGCAGCTCTAGCCAAAACCTTTCCTAAAGTTATTAGGCCCTGTCCCCCTACTCCTGATATTACAATATTTATTTCTTTATCCTTAGACATGGAGATCTTGCAATAATTACTGCTAATTCGTTTTTATTTAAATAATCTTTAACTGTTTTAACAAATTCCTTATAATTCTTCTGGTCAACAACCCGCACATTATCAACGCCCAATGCCTTAACAACTTTTTCTATTTTAATCATCTTCCCTGGCTCTTTCCTACCTGCCTCTGTAATACCTGGATATGGCTGATGTCCAGTCATGGCAGTAATTCTATTATCCATAATAATAATCAAGGGATTGGATTGATTATGAACCGCATTAGCCAAGGCAGGCATTGAAGCATGGAAAAAACTTGAATCTCCGACAAGGGAAATCAGCTTCTGTTTTGGGTTGGCTTTTTTAATACCATGAGCGATACCAATAGAAGAGCCCATACAAAATAAATAATCTTGTAAATCGTGCGGAGCAAAAGAGGCAAGCATATAACATCCAATTCCTCCGCCAAAAATAACATCTTCCTTTTTCAAATTACTCTGCTTAACAGCCTCTTTAATGCCATTAAAAACAGACCAATAAGGACAACCAGCGCATAAATTGGGAAATCTTTTCAAAGACTTGGGAGCGACAGGTTGTTGAAGCTTATATTTTTTATCACACAACCAAGCCGTAGCTGCGGTCACTTGTTCTGGTTTTAATTCTCTTGTTTCGGGTAAAACCTCTTTTCCATAAATCTTTAATTTAGGATTTACATCTTTGGCAGCGATAGTTGTTTCTCTTTCAAGATAGGGCTCCAATTCTTCAACAATTAAAACTTTATCTAAATTCTTAATAAATCTTTTAAGTTTTTTGTCTGCCAAAGGATAAAAAATACCAATTTTAAAAACTGGTAATTTAAGGTTTAATTCATTCAGGGCCTCCATTACATGGAGATAACTAACAGAAGAAGTAATAATTCCTATTTTCCCCTTAGAATTATTTTCTATCCTATTTACTTCTGATTTTTCAGCATATTCTTTTATCTTTTGTATTTTTTCCAACAACTCATCATGCATCGCCAAAACTCTAGGAGGCATTGTGACAAATTGATTGTAATTCTTTACAAACTTTGCTTTGTTCTTTGATTTCTTAAATTTATCCAGTTTTACAATTCCGCTTTGGTGAGCAACTCTCGTTGTTGTTCTGACCATGACGGGAATCTTAAACTTTTCAGAAATTTCAAATCCTAACTTAACAAAATCTTTACATTCTTGAGAATCCGATGGCTCTAAAATCGGAATATGAGCTAGATTGGCAAAAGCTCTGGTATTTTCTTCTGACTGACCAGAACTATGACAGGAGGGATCATCTGAAACAACTATTACTGTTGGCCCCTTGACTCCCGTATAAACAAAAGGCAAAAGTGCATCACTAGCAACATTTAATCCAAAATTCTTCATAGCAACCAAACATTTTAAATTAGAAAAACTCGCTCCAATTGCCGCTTCCATTGCCACTTTTTCATTTATAGAATATTCAAAATAGAAGTCGGTTTTAAAATGCTTCGTCAAATAAGAAAAAGTATCTCCAATTTCTGAAGATGGCGTGCCAGGGTAAGTAGATATAAACTGAACCCCTGATTCTAGGGCTCCCCTAACAATTGCATTATTCCCTAATAGAATTTCTTCTCCAGATTCTTTTTTTAAAAATATATTTTCCCAATTCATAGAATATCTTTATTTTAACTCATATCAGCCTATTATTCAACAGTCACTGATTTTGCTAAGTTCCTTGGTTTATCCACGTCTAATCCTTTCTTTACTGCAACATAATAAGCGAAAAATTGAAGAGGAATAACTGATAAAATTGGACTAAGCATTTCTAAGGTCTTCGGGATAAATAATACATCGTCAGCTAATAAATCGTTTCCCTCTGTTGCTAGAGCTATAACCTTGCCGTCTCTGGCTCTTATTTCTTCAATACTAGAAAGATTTTTTTCATAAACACTATCCTCTAAAGCGATAACAAAGCTCGGAAAATCTTTATCAATCATAGCAATTGGTCCATGCTTGATTTCCCCTGTTGGCATACCTTCGGCATGAATATATGAAACTTCCTTAAGTTTTAATGCTCCCTCATAGGCAACTGGATAATTGTATTTTCTACCAAGATAAAGAAAATTTTTAAAATTAAAATACTTTTCAGCTAATTCTTTAAAATTTTCTTTTTTCTCTAAAACTTTTTTACAAAGTTCTGGTAATTTTTCTAATCCTTCTAAAATTCTCTTTCCTGTTACCAAAGACATATTCCTCTGCCTGCCCAAGAATACAGTCAAAAGAGCTAAGATAGTCAATTGAGAGATAAAGGCCTTTGTAGAGGCCACTGCTATTTCTGGACCTGCATGGTTATAAATGCCTGCTTCAACTTCTCTGGCAATGCTTGAACCAACAACATTTATAATGCCTAAAGTTAGAGCTCCTTTTCTTTTAGCTTCTTTTATTGCAAAAAGAGTATCTGCTGTTTCCCCTGACTGGGAAATCGCTAAAACAACATCATTCTTATTAATAACTGATTTCTTGTATCTAAACTCTGAAGCGTTTTCTACTTTCACAGGAATCCCAGCATATTCCTCCAGCATATATTCTCCCACTTTACCTGACAGAAGGGCTGTGCCCATAGCAACAATAATAATTCTGTCTATATTTTTCAACTTATCTATAACCGGCTCCAATCCTCCAAGTTTAGCCATACCATCTTCTAATATAATCCTTCCTCTTATGGCGTTCTTAATTGTTTCTGGACCTTCAAAAATTTCTTTTAACATAAAATGAGGATAACCAGATTTTTCTGCCTGTTTCATATCCCACTCTATCTTATGAGATTCTTTCTTAACTTCTTGTTTCTCCAAAGTAAAAATCTGAAAATCATCAGCTGTTATGACCCCCATCTCTCCGTCATCTAAATAAATAACTTGTTTTGTATAACCCAATATGGCGGTAGCATCAGAAGCAATGAAATTCTCTCCCTCGCCTAAGCCAACCAATAAGGGGCTGGATTGTCTGGCAAAAACAATTTTATCTGGTTCTTTTTTAGAGACTACCGCAATAGCGTAAGCACCTACAATTTCTTGAAGAGCTAAGCGGACGGCTTCTTCTAGCGCTTGCCCTGAGTTGCTCGAAGAATTGTCTTCATAATTCTCCTCAATTAGATGAGCTAAAACCTCTGAATCTGTTTCCGAAATAAACTTATGTCCCTTTATTTTTAACTCTTCTCTTAATTGTTTGTAATTTTCAATAATTCCATTATGAACTACAAAAATTTCTTTTTTACAATCCCAATGAGGATGAGCATTGACACTAGAAGACTTGCCGTGAGTCGCCCAACGAGTATGACCTATCGCAGTAGTGCCTTGAATATCCCCTAATTCTTTTCTTAAATCTTCAACCCTCCCTTTGGTTTTTACAACTTGAGTATCTTTTCCCAAAACAGCTACACCTGCCGAGTCGTAGCCCCTGTATTCAAGACGCTTAAGCCCCTCCATAACTATGGGGAGGGCCTGTTTTTTTCCTATGTATCCTATTATTCCGCACATTTATACAACAAAATTAATTAATTTATCTTTGATGAAAATTGTTTTTTTAATTTTTTTGTCTTTTAGCCAACTTTGAATTCTTTCGGACTTTAATGCTGATTCTTTGGCTTTTTCCTCTAAAGTCTCCGCCTTAACCATAATTGTATCCCGAACTTTTCCGTTTATCTGAATTATCAATTCTATTTCTTTATCTTTGATAACTTTATATCCAGGCCATTTTTCTGTAAGGATAGAAATTTTATGTCCCAACCCATACCACATCTCTTCGCTAATATGTGGGGCAAAAGGAGTCAAAATCTTCAAAAATATTTCTAAATTAGATTTCGTAATTCCTTTACTGGCTGAATTTACAAATTCCATCATAAAGGCAATAGCAGTATTAAACTTTTCAGCTTCTATGTCTTCTGTTACTTTCTTGACAACCCTATCTACTATAATATTGTCCGTCTTAGTGATTTCTAGTTTCCAAACCTTATCTAAAAATCTTTTAGCGCCTATAATTCCATTAGAATCCCAGGCAATCGCTTGATCAAAGGGACCCATAAACATTTCATAAATACGAAAAGTATCTGCCCCATATTTTTCAATGATTTCATCTGGATTGACAACATTACCTCTGGATTTAGACATTTTCTGTCCATCATCAGCTAATATCAAGCCAATTGTTCTTAATTTTTTAAATGGCTCATCAAATGGCAAAATTTTCTCATCTTTCAAAACCTTAATCCAAAATCTAGAATACAAAAGGTGCAAAACCGCATGTTCGGCTCCGCCAATATAAAAATCTACTGGTAACCAGTGTTTGATCAATTTTTTATCAGCAATCTCTTTTTTATTCTTCGAATCAAGATAACGAACGAAATACCAACAAGAGCCAGCCCATTGAGGCATAGTATTAGTCTCTCTCATCGCCTTGCCTCCGCATTTAGGGCAAGTTGTTTCAACCCAACCCTTTGCTTGTG
>CAYNAD010000015.1:0-13896 GCA_964395215.1 uncultured Candidatus Saccharibacteria bacterium
CCTGGTAAGGTTCCTCGCTTATCGTCGAATTAAGCCACGTGATCCACCGCTTGTGTAGGTCCCCGTCTATTCCTTTAAGTTTCAGCCTTGCGGCCGTACTCCCCAGGCGGGATACTTAACGCGTTAGCTTCGCCACTGAAAGGGTCGACACTTCCAATAGCTAGTATCCATCATTTACAGCGTGGACTACTGAGGTATCTAATCTCATTCGATACCCACGCTTTCGTTCCTCAGCGTCAGGACTGCCCCAGCTAAATGCCTTCGCTTTTGGTGTTCCCCTCGATATCAACGAATTCCACCTCTACACCGAGAGTTCCATTAGCCCCTGACATCCTCTACCCTATCAGTTTTTTCTGCAGCTCTAAGGTTGGGCCCTAGAGATTTAACAGAAAACTTGATAGAGCGCCTACGAACTCTTTACGCCCAGTAAATCCGGATAACGCTCGGGGCTCACGTATTACCGCTACTGCTGGCACGTGATTAGTAGCCCCTTATTCATAAGGTACAGTCACAAAAGTTCTTCCCCTATAAAAGGAATTTACACCCCGCAGGGCTTCATCTTCCACGCGGCGTCGCCTCGTCATGCTTTCGCACATTGCGAAGGATTCTCGACTGCTGCCTCCCGTAGGAGTATGGGCCGTTCTCAATCCCATTGTCGGCGGTCGGGCTCTCACCCCGCCTACCCGTCATAGCCTTGGTAAGCCATTACCTTACCAACAAGCTGATAAGCCGCGGACCCATCTTAAAGCGATAAATCTTTACCCTTGCGGGAACTATCAGGTATTAGCCCCAATTTCTTGGGGTTATCCCTGACTTTAAGGTAGGTAATCCACGTGTTACTGACCCGTCTGCCGCTACCGTCCGAAGACGGTCGCTCGACTTGCATGCCTTATCCACGCCGCTAGCGTTCATCCTGAGCCAGGATCAAACTCTCAAAAAAAACCCGCTTTGCAACGCAATGCGTAGCATCGCGGGTAGAATAGTCGGAACAACTTTAAAAATTCATCTTTTAAAGTTTTATTTACGGTGAATTGTAAAAGGACTCGCCAATAATTGGCGTCAGTTATAATTCTATTGTTTTAAATTTTTTTGTCAAGTGTTAAGATAATTTAAACGACTCCCCTGCCCTATCCCCTACCTCGCTCTTGCCTATAGAATAAAGCGGGGGAGGGACTAAGAGAAATGATTAGATTACTTCTGCCCTCACCCTCGACATCATTATGAGATCGGGAGTGAGGTAAAAAATTAAAAAATATTAAACCAATAAATTATGAAAAAAGATTTAGCTATTGCAATTGACTTGGGCGCAACTAATTTAAGAGTAGCTATTGTTTCCAAGAATGGAAAAATTTTAGAATGCCTTAAAACAAAAACACCCAGAAAATCGGAGGTCATAGTTATTGAAAATATCATTACCCTTATTAATGCATTATTAAAAAACTTCGACAAAAAAAGAATAAAAGGAATTACTGTGAGTGCGGGCAGTCCTATTAATCGAGATGGATTAATTAATCCACCAAACTTACCTTTTAAAAAATTAGCCATTAAAAAACCTTTAGAAAAATATTTTAATTTATCTGTAATTTTGAGCAACGATTGTACAGCGGGCACATGGGGAGAAAAACATTTTGGCGCCGGGAAAAAGACAAAAGACTTAGTCTATATTACCATCTCTTCAGGAATCGGTGGTGGTGCCATAGTGGACGATTATCTCTTAAACGGACATTCTGGAAATGCTGTAGAAATCGGACATTTTATAATAGATACAAAATACGAGCTACTCTGTGGATGTAAAAAAGGACACGGACACTGGGAGGCGATGTGTTCTGGGAACAACCTGCCAAAGTTCTTTAGGGCTTGGATGAAAAAAAATAAAATCAAAGATAAATATTCAATCAAAAAGTCCGTGGACATATTTAAGTTAGCGGACAAAAAAGATAAAACTATTCTAAACTTTCTAAAAGAAGTCGGAAAAATGAACGGCCGAGGAATTTCAAATGTTATTGTAGCTTATAATCCAGAACTAATAACTCTTGGAGGCGCTGTTGTTTTAAATAATAAAAAACACATTCTTCCTTATTTAAAAAAGAATGTGGATAAATTCCTTAAAACCCCAAAAATAATCACTACTCCCTTAAAAGAGAATATTATACTTCTCGGCGGAGCGGCCTTGGTATTTTATCCTATAAATTAAAAAGCCGAGAAGAGGAATCGAACCCCCAACCTACTGTTTACAAAACAGTTGCTCTACCGTTGAGCTATCTCGGCATAAATTATTTCTTTTTTCTCACTTCTGTCCAATAGTCGTCTTCAAATTTTTGAGAATGAGATACCTTGTGAAGATATTTATCTACTCTCTTTTCTCCTTTCGAAAGTAAAATCTTTAAACGGATGAAAAATTTTTTAAGAAGCTTTTCAGAGCTAAAATCTTTAATTGGCTTTAAGTTTTTTATTTTCTCTTTCGCCCGCTCGGCAAAAGGTCTTTCGTCTATACCTGTATTACCTAAGACACTCACTGCCTTAAGTTCTGGCCATTTCCTGATAATTACAAAAAGTATTCCTGAAAAACTTAAAAAGAAAATAATTAAAAATATTAGACTTAACATATATATTTAATTTAACTCTAAATCTCCAATCTAGAAAATCTAGCTATGGTGATATTCTCTCCGATTTTAGCAATTGTCTCGTTCAAAAGGCCTTCTATTATTTGGTTATCGTCTTTAATATAGGTTTGTGAAAGCAAGGCAATCTCTTTTTTAAATTTAGCAACCTTCCCCTCAATTATTTTATCCATCAATTCCGGCTTTTTCTTTTCTTCTACCATCTGCTCTTTATATATCTCCTTCTCTTTCTCAATTAATGCTTCGGGAATTTCGTCTTCTGAAAGATACAACGGATTAGTGGCTGCTATGTGCAGAGCCAAGTTGTGGGCAAATTCTTTAAAGTCCTCATTCTTAGCCACAAAATCAGTTTCGCATTTTACCTCAACCAAAACGCCAAGTTTTTTGTTAGCGTGAATATACGCTTCAACTATCCCCTGACTTGTTTCTCTGCCTCCTCTTTTCCCAGCTAATTTTTCTCCCCATTTTCTTAAAATCTCTTTTGATTTATCTAAATCACCGCCCGTTTCTTCTAATGCTTTCTTGCATTGGGACAGGGAAACGCTTGTTTCTTGTCTAAGTTGTTTTATTTTATCAATCATTTCATTTATGTTTTTACGAGGCCTGCACTTATCAATAAGGACGGGCCTCATCGATGCTAATCTATTTAACTGGCTTATTTTTCAAAATAACCTCTTTAACTTTCTCTAAAATATATTTTACCGAGCTAATTGCATCGTCATTGGCAGGAATAAAATGATCTACTTTTTCTGGGTCAACTTCAGTATCTGCAATAGCTAACACAGGAATGCCCATTGCTTTTGCCTCTTTTATCGCTAATTCATTTTTTCTCATATCAATCACAAATAAACTATCAGGCAATTTATTAATATATTTAATGCCCCCGAATTTTAGATCAAGCCGATCTAATTCCCTATCAAACTCTAATCGCTCCTTTTTTGTATATTTTTCAAGCTCACCTGTCTTTTTCTTCTCTTCCAACTCTTTAAAATGATCAAGTCGGTTCTTCATAATTGGAAAATTGGTGAGTGTCCCGCCGAGCCATCTGTTTATAACATAAGGCATTTCGCATTCTTTGGCTGTTTCTTCAACTAATTTTCTTACTGGAAGTTTGGTTCCGACAAAAAGAATAGTTTTCCCCTCTTTTATAAACCCCTCTAGAAAACTAAGCATCTCAATAAAATATTCCTTGGTTTTTTCCAAATCAATCATATTAATATGATCGCTCCCCTTAACTCCAACCACAAAGGGCTTCATTTTAGGATGAGATTTCGAAATACGGTGTCCAAAATTAACACCAGCTTTGTTCATTTCTGCGATTTTAATACCAAAATCTTTTTTCTTTAAAATTGTCATAGTAGAAATACCATATCACTATATCAAAAATTAGGCAAGAGATATTCCTTGACTATTAATAAACAAAAGCTAAGATAATAATAGTAAGCTACACAGAAAGGAGGTGATGATATGCCCCATAAAGTGGGGAGAAACGGCAATGTATACTTGTTCCCCTCTCATCTGAGTGCTCTGGAGCAAATAGGAGCTCTCTTAAACAAATCTGTCGCTCAGTTGCTCACAGAAAGCATAGATACCGCAGGAATCATTCCTGTTGAGGGAAATCGAGAAGACTCTCTTGAATCTCCAAAATAAGGAGGTGCAATGAACAATCGCAAGCAAGGGGACATTAGTCTAATCAGCCGATGTTCCCTTCTTCTTTATTGCCCCCTGATGTTGACATTTCCAAAGAATCATATATTATAGAAACAACAAATAGTCATATGCCTAAAAAAGAAATACATCCTCAATACTTCCCTAATTCAAAAATCAGTTGCTCCTGTGGCAATAGTTTTAATATTGGTTCAACAAAGGAAAGTATGGAAATTGAAGTCTGCTCTGCCTGTCACTCTTTCTATACTGGAAAAGAAAAAATGGTTGATGCTATGGGCCAAGTTCAAAAATTCAAAGAAAGATTATCTAAAAAGCAGAGTTCAAAGAAAAAATAACTATTCTATCATAAAAAAATCCGCCTTAAGCGGATTTTTGTGTTAAAATACTAGAATATGAACGAAATAGAAACAATAAAAAAAGAATACGAAAACCTTGGCTATGAATTGGAAAAAGCAGAGAAGGAGCAGGACTGGGAAAAATCAGGTCAAGTCAGAAAAACCAAAGAATTATACGAAAAGATTATTGCAAAGGATCAGGAGCTTGAAGAAGTAAAACAGCGAATAGCCGAAGCCCAAGCTCTGCTAAATAAAGAAAAAGATTCAGAGCTTTTAGTTTTGGCAAACGAAGAAATAAAAATTTTGGAAATCAAGTTTCCAAGACTTGAAAAAGAACTGACAACATATCTAAAACAAATGAATGGGGAAGAAGAAATCAACGAGGTCATAATTGAAATAAGGGCCGGGGCTGGAGGTGACGAAGCAGGCCTCTTTGCTGCTAATTTGTTTAATATGTATTCTAAGTATGCCCAAAACCAGGGCTGGCAGACAAAAACACTAAACAGTAATCAAACTGATATTGGCGGATATAAAGAAATTATTTTTTCAGTCAAAGGCAAAAATAGCTTTTCTAAGCTAAAAAACGAAGCTGGGGTTCATAGGGTCCAAAGAATCCCTGAAACTGAAAAATCAGGTCGGATTCACACTTCAACCGCTTCCGTAGCAATCCTACCTAAAACAAAAAAATCAGAAATTGAAATCAGGCCAGATGACCTGCAAATTGACACCTTTAAATCGTCTGGGCCTGGCGGACAAAATGTAAACAAAAGAGAAACTGCCATAAGAATAACTCATCTACCTACTGGTATTGTAGTCGCCTCCCAGAATGAAAGGAACCAAGCACAAAACAAAGAAAATGCCTTATCTATTATAAAGGCTAGGGTTGCTGAAGTCCAAGAGCAGAGACGAGCAGAAAAGATTGGTTCAAAAAGAAAAGACCAGGTTGGTCAAGCAATGAGAGCAGAAAAAATAAGGACATATAATTTTCCCCAAGATCGTCTTACAGATCATAGAATAAAAAAAACCTGGCACAATCTAGACCAAGTAATGGCAGGTGAATTAGACGAAGTCATCTCTGCCTGTCAAAATGCCTAATAAATCCACTTACGAATCCGGGACTTATAAGTTAGTTCCATTAGAAAACACCTTCGTCTATCCAGTCCTCCCATTGGGAGGCATTTTTTATTACTAAGTTTCTATACCAATATCCACCCGCTTGTTGGCACCGTGTTGTCATATATGAAGTTCCACAAAGATAAGCAGTTACAGCACCGATTTCTTTTTGAAGTATTTGAGTATCAGCTTTAAATGCCTTTAAATAAAGCCCAGATGCTAGGAAAGCATCTCTTATTCTCCATGGATTTGCTGACTCTCCAGTAATTGCAGTTATCTTACTCCTATATGAAAGCCACGTAGCAGGCATAAACTGCGCTGGCCCCATAGCTCCTCCCCATTGCACCTTGCCCCCACTCACTGAACAAGAAATTGGTGTAGAATCAATATCCAGGCCGAGCTCTTCAACGATTTGTTTAAAAGCTGTTCGTTGATATGCCTGATTTGGATTCATTACTTCGTCCCATCCAATATCAGGATAAGTACAATACGACCTACCACTACAATTACATTGTCCAACATTCTTCCCCATGGCTGATTCTACTTGTATAAGTCCTAAAATTAGGGCCGCCCTTACTCCCGTAACTCCCTCCACATATTTGGCTATTTTATAGGCCTCTTCCTGCGTAGGAGCATCTTCCTCTGAAACTTGAGCTAATTGAAAAATTGCTTTCCTAATTTCAGTCGCCTTTGCTTCTATTTCTTTTAAATGCTGTTGATAAAGTTCTTCCTGGCCTTTAGTTATCTTTAAAAGCGATTCCTCTTCTGACTTTAATCCCTGACTTCTGTCTTTTTGTATTTCATAAGCAACAACTGAATACTCAAAATCTTGCTTCTCCTCGGATAAATTTTCTTCTTCATCTTCCAAGTGCCCCTTTAAAGCTCTAACGTTAATTAAAAGCTCCTGGTTTTTCGAACTTAATGATTCTAACGCTGCCAGCTCATCAAAAAAATCTGATAGCTCTTCTTCTTCAAGCATCACCTCCAACAAGGAACGCCTATCTTGCTCCTCAATCAAACGCAAAAGCTCTGCCAACCGCTCCTGGGATTGTCCAATCTTCCCAGTTGTTACTCCAATTGATTCTTGGGTATCATCTATTTGAATCCCTAAATCTTTTATCATTAAATTGCTGGTATAAATATCGCTATTCAGTTTGTTTATTTTATTTCTTAAAACATAAACTTTGTTTTCCAAAGTTTTCTTTTCCTTCTGTTTTTCGGAAACTTTCCCCTCATAATAATCGCTTTGCTGTTCGTAAAATTCCAGGCACTCACTAAGCTCTTCCTGGCATTTCACCTCACTCATGCCCGTGCAAACATCTCCTTCTTCGTCTAAATATTTCTGACATTTAGCGTTTAGATCCTCTGCCGCAAAAACAAAAACTCCGACAAAACTATTGACGGAGAATAACGAAAAACACAAAAATATCAATAAATAAATCGCTAAGGCAAAATTTGTTCTTTTAAAATTTCCCTCCATAATAGGAAACTTATTCTTTCTTTTGGCTCGGATTTTCTTCCTTTTTGCTCTCGTCAGCCTCAGTATCAGCCTCTTTCTTTGTTTCAGTTTTTTCTGCTTCCTCTTCTCCTTCTCCTTCTTTGTCTTTACCTATAGTCTCAATATCTTCAATCTTTTCCTCAATCGGTTTATCTAGCTCATGGTCCACATCAGTTGGTGCAACAACAGCCATTAATACATCACCAGGATCTCTCAAAATTTCCACACCTTCGGAAAGCTCAATATTTTTAACAAAAATCTCGTCTCCAAAATTATCTAAAGCACTAACGTCAACGACTAACTCATGCGGCAAATCCATAGGCAGGGCTTTTACCTCAAGCTCATTGGCATTTTTAACTAAGGTGCCACCTTTATTTTTTGCTGCAGATGATTCGCCGATTATCTTAATCGGTACTAATGCCGTAACTTTCTTACTCAAATCTGGTTGATAAAAATCAACATGCAAAATATCTCCACTTAAAGGGTCTTTTTGGAGATCATATATCAAAACAGTAACGCCATCTTTTTTTCCCTTAACATGCAAATCAATTAAAGTATTTTCTCCTGCCTGCTCAAAAACCTTGCCAAATTCTTGGCTATCAACAAAAAGATTCAGATTATCGATTTTATTTCCATAAAGCACAGCTGGAATCAAACCCTCTTGTCTTGATATCTGATTCTTCTTCCCTATAACTTCTCTTTTCTCTGCCTTTAAGTTAAGTTGTAATTTTTCTTTAGTAAGCATAAATATTTGCGCTAAATATTTTAACAATACCTCCGTATATTGGGAGATTCTGAAAAAATGCGATCATTAATACTATTAGAAATATAATAATTGTTATAGTGTCTATCGTTTTCCCGAACATATCTTTATTTGTAAAGGCAGTATAACAAAAATCCCAAAAAAAACAAGCCCTGGAATCAAAAAGCGCTACATGCTGCGCTTTTTGATTTTATAAAACAAACTATTTTACTTCAGGAGTTTGTGGAGGAACTTCAGGTCCTTTTTTCTTGCCACCGAACTGCTTCATCAAAAAATAAAGAACCAACAAAACTGCTATAGCTATAATTATCCAATATATTGCACTCATTCTTTTATAAAATTAAAAAATTAAATTTTCGGCGACCTTTTAAAACCGCAATGATTTCAATTATTTTATGATAGAGGAGTAAAAAATGATGGTCAAGTGGATAACATTTTATCCAGATCATAAATATCCCCTGCTCCCATTATCATTAGAATATCACCCTGCTCGGAATTCTCTACTAAAAACTCTTTGGCCTTGTCAAAATTCTCTAAATAAAGGGCTGTCTTACCTTTTTCATTTATTGCCTGACAAAGTTGTTTAGAACTAACATTATCATTAATATCTTTATTCTCTCTGCCAGCCACATCATAAATAGGCAGTAATATAATTTTATCCACATCTGAATTCACAAAACTATCAACTATCTTATTAAAAAGAAGACGGGTTCGCTGTTTCTGATGTGGTTGAAATACCGCCCATATTTTCTGATTTTGCCATTTCTCGCGGGCTGCTTTCAGAGTCGCCTCAATCTCTGTCGGATGGTGCGCATAATCTGAAATCAAAATTATATCCTTCCCTGCCAAAGAAATATCTTTCTTTTCAAAACGACGCCAAGCTCCCTGATATTCGGACAAAGCTGAAAAAATCTCTTTTTCTCCAATCCCCAGCGCTCTCGCGACTCTGAATGCGGCCAAAGCATTGACTGCATTATGAAGTCCAGGTACTTGTAATATCTTTCTAATCTCCATTATTTCTTTATCATCTTTTGAAAAACTAACTTTTTTAAAAGACTCATTTTCAAACTCAAGCTTGGCAATATTTTTATCGTCCTTATTATATATCAAAATTCCGTCAACGGATAAATGAAGAACATAATCCCTAAAGGCCTCTAAAATATTTTCCAACTTGCCATAATAGTCAAGATGCTCTTCTTCAATATTAGTCAAAACTATAATATTCGGATAATAGTTTAAAAACGACCCTTTATACTCATCTGCCTCAATCAGTAAAATATCTGAACTGCCTAAACGAAAATTGCTGTTGCCAAACTCTTTTAATTTAGTGCCAAGAATCGCTGTGATATCTATGTTATTTTTCAAAAGAATCAAAGATATCATTGAGGCAGTTGTGCTTTTTCCATGAGCGCCCGAAACCGCAATGGTAAAATAATCTTTGGACAAAATACCCAATGCTTCTGGGTAACTTAAAATCTTTAATCCAGCAGCTTTTGCTTCGCTCATTTCAGGATTATCTTTATTCACTGCCGGGCTATAGACAACTAAATCTAAATCCGGGCTAATGTTTTCTCTCTTGTGCAAACCAATAAAAATCTTTGCCCCTTTGTTCTCCAGCATTTCAGTTATTTCAGTAGAACTCAAATCAGAGCCAGAAACCTGCCATTTTTTGGCTAAATAATATTGAGCAAGGGCAGAAACTCCTATTCCGCCTATACCTATAAAATGAATTTTCATAGATTTATAGATTCTAAGATTGTATATTCGGGACCTTTTTTAGTAAGTACGCTTTCCATTATATCAATTGAGTTAACTTTGAATGGCATATTTAAAGAAATCTCAATTTCCGGTCTCTCTATCATTCTTTGAAACTTAAAGCTTTGAATTCTCGCTATTGTAATATGTGGATTAAAACCCTTACCTTCTTTTATTTTGTATTTATACTCTGGTAAGTTAAAAAGAGTATTTTCAATATCATTTTTCAGAACTGAAAATTCCTTACTCTTGTTCACTTCTGCCCAAATTAGGCGTGGCGGAAATTTATTATCAGGCCCATAAGCCAAATGTTCTACCTCAACTAAAAATGGCTCATAATTTTTTAAAACTTGTTTTGCGCTCTGAATTGTTTTCAATAATTGGTTATCATCCAACTTACCCAAAAAAAGAACCGTGATGTGAATATTTTCTTTTTCAACCCATTTAGCAGGAATAGATGAATATTTTTTAGTAAAAGAAAAAAGCTTTTCTTTAATTTTTTCTGGTAAATTTATAGCAATAAAAACTCTGTGAAGCATATTGAATTAAAATAGCATAAATTAAATAAATAAAAAAGAAGTCCTGCCACTCACAAGAGA
This sequence comes from uncultured Candidatus Saccharibacteria bacterium, assembly GCA_964395215.1. GTDB lineage: Bacteria > Patescibacteriota > Minisyncoccia > Minisyncoccales > PEYH01 > JAHIEL01. The sequence continues at coordinate 10,353 of CAYNAD010000015.1, forward strand.
GTGGCAGGCGCGGGAATGATTGAGAAATTACTATGGCTTCTCATAGCAACTGCGACATCGGGCTTCGTAATCCTGCTTTCCTCCTACATAAATACGCTCCCGACTCTCGGCTATACGCTGACTTCTTGTAGCTACTCCGCCACAGACAACGCAAACAGCATCAAGCTTGACTAGACTATCAGCCAGGCACACGAGCGTAGGCATTGGCACGAATGGCTCTTCGTTAGATGTGAGATCGAGTCCTGCCACGATAACGCGCTTACCTTTCGCCACCAGTTCCTGGCAGAGATTAATTAGCTTGTCAGAGAAGAAGTTCCCTTCATCAAAGGCGACCACTGTCGCCTCTTCGATGGCCTCTTTGCCCACCAATTTTTCAAGAACCTCCATGGTCTCCTCACCTCTGTCAAGTAAGACTGCCGGAAATTCCCTACCAAAGTGAGTAACCACTGCGTCTTTTCTGTACCGGTCGTCGATTGACGGCTTGAACAGGAGGATCTTCCTTCCCGAAAGTATTACTCGTTCCAGCCTCCGAAGAAGCTCGCTTGTCTTTCCCGAAAACATACAACCAACGATCACCTCAAGCTGCCTTGTTCTATCATGCATACATCCTCCTCACCAAATTGGCAGAGTGCTATTTTCCCAAAAAGGGCTCATGTCCTAAACTCTTTTTACCTTGATTTATAAAATTGTCAAAATTTCAATTTGTGGAAGTCGGACTTCCATCATTATTCAATTCCATCATCCTTTAGGATTCTCGATAAATTTTAGAATCTTGGAAACCCGTAAAATCGTGAAAATCTAATTTCCATAGCTAGTTTCCAGATTTTTCGTCATTGACCGGTTAAAATATAAACCATATACTGAAAATAAATAAATAGTTTTTTATGTTTCTAATAGAAACAATCCCTCTAATAAAAATATCTGACCCAAAAGCAGAAATTCTCACCTATTTCTCCAGCAAAAAACCACCTGTTGGTGGACTTATTTTAATCAAAATAGGAAATAGAGATACTCTGGCAATAGTTAGAGATACAAAGCCGTTAGGAGAGCATAAAATAGAAGTAAAAGAATCTCAATTCAAGCTTAAGCCAATTCTAAAAATCTTAACGAATTCCCCGGTCATAACAAGCAAACAAATGGAACTGGCTCTTTTTATTTCCCAATTCTATATCTCTTCTTTAGGAATCTGCTTAAGACTCTTTTTACCAAACACGATTTTAAAAAGAAAAAAAATAAAAGAATTAAATCTTAATTTCCAAAAACAAGAGAACAAACCCTTTAAAAAGCCTATCCTTGTTTGGCAGAAAGATAGAACTAATTTTTATAAAAAAGAAATTAACAAAAACAAAGGCAAGCAAACCTTAATTCTTGTGCCTGAGGTCTCGATGACGAAGAAGTACACAGATATGGCTGATTGCATTTTTCACAGCAAAATAAGTCCTGCAAAACAATTAGAAATTTGGGAGAAAGTATCTCAAAATAAAGCAAAAATAATTGTGGGAACAAGGGCCACTCTTTTTCTACCTTTTAAAAATCTTGGATTGATAATTTTAGATAACGAAGATAATCCGAGCTATAAGTCATGGAATCTTCAGCCAAAATATCACAGCAAAACTCTATCTCTAAAACTTGCTCAAATTAACAACTCGAAAATAATTCTCGGCTCTGACCTACCCTCAATAGAGTCATTTTATTTTTCGCAAGAAAAAAAATACAAATTAAATAAAGACAAAGAAAAGGAACAAAAAAATCAACTTAAAGTTATTGATTTAAGAAAGGAAATAAAAAAAGGTAATTTTTCAATTTTTAGTGATGAGCTAAAGGAAAGAATTAAAAAAACAGTCGTAAATCAAGAACAGGCAATCCTTTTTATCAATAGAAAAGGACTGGCAAGTGCGCTCCTCTGCCGAGATTGCGGACATACAATTGAATGCCCTAATTGCTCCGTACCAATGGCTTATTACCAAAACAACAAACTAATATGCCGCCATTGTTCAAAAGAAATAAAAGCACCTTCTGTCTGTCCTAAATGCGGGGGCTTACGCATCAAACAAATAGGCAAAGGAACTGAAAGAGTTTTACAAGAAATTAGAAAACTTAATCTAAAAAACGCAAGTGCAATTTGTTTAGATGCGGATTCAGCAAAAACAAAAGGGGAACAAAAAAAGATTTTAAACGATTTTATCAACAAAAAATACAATGTTCTAATAACCACTCCCTTAATCTTCGGCGCAAGACATTTAGTAGAAAATTTCAATAACTTTTCTTTTACCTCAATCATCGTGGCGGATCCAATTCTAAATCTTCCGGAATTCCGAGCAACAGATAATTTTATACGAATTGTTCAGGGATTAAAAAATTTGAGCCAGGAAATGTTAATCCAGACATATAATCCAGAGCTTGAAGTTTTTGATTTATTAAAAACTAATAAAATAGAGGTGTTCCTTGAAAAAGAAATTGAAGCAAGAAAATTATTTTTCTATCCTCCATTTTCAAAAATTATAAAATTACAACTTGCCCACAAAGATGAACTTAAAGCCAAAATTGAAGCTCAGTCGCTTAAGAAAAAGGTTGAAAAATATCTGCCCTGGGCGAAAATTTCAGGCCCAACAATTAGTTTTATTGAAAAAAAGAAAGGTAAATATATTTGGGAAATAATTATAAAAATCCAAACAAAAGATTACAAAAAAACAAAAGTTCTGCGAACTCTTGCTTCTCCTAATTGGACCATAGATGTAGAGCCGGCTTCTTTGCTATGATTAAATTCTCCAATCTGACTACGCCTGATTATCTAAAACAACTCGGATCACTCGGCTTTCGTAATCTTCCTAGAAAAACTCGCTTTTCCAGACCGGAAAACAACAACGCTCCCAACTAATCATAATGTTGGAAGCGTCTCTTTTTAATTAATTTTTATAAAACAATCTTATTCTATCCCCAGTAATTCCACTCTGAATATTAAAGTTGAATTAGAAGGTATCGTCCCCGGAACGCCCTGTTCTCCGTAAGCCAATTCAGATGGGATAACAAGTTTTCTTTTCTCCCCTACTTTCATACCAATAAGCCCTTGATCCCAGCCACGTATAACTCGTCCAGCGCCCAAGGTAAACTTAAACGGTTCACCCTCTTCTTTCGCATCAAACTGAGTGCCGTCTTCCAATTCTCCAACATAATAGACAGACAATTGATCTCCTTCTTTTGCTTCCTGCCCCTCACCCTGCTCTAGAATAATCGCCTGCAATTTCGGATCTTCCTTTTCAGATAAAATCTTAAAAGAAGAAACCACCTCGCGAACTAAATCTTTATATCTTTCCGAGCCTTTAAGGGCAGTATTGAAAGTAATAAACCACATATCATCGCCATCGCCTTTCACTATAATAATAAATGCCTTAAAATTAGCACCCTGCTGTTCAAGTTCGCCCTCTATTAAATATGCCTCCCTTGAATCAATCGTAATACTTTCCTCCGAGATTACCGCAATTTCATTCCCACTGTGAATAAGCTCATCTTTTATATATTCAATAAATTCTCCCATAGTTCTATC
>CAYNAD010000016.1:0-4163 GCA_964395215.1 uncultured Candidatus Saccharibacteria bacterium
TTGGGGGTCCGTCGCTAAGCAACGAACCCCTCTATTTAGATATGCCTCAGTTATGAGGCCATTGCCCTCTCTTGCCTTTTAGCACCCCTTGCAAGTAAGGATTCCTGTTGGCGAAGATATTGTTGATATTTCATCTGTCCATCTGCTTCCCGCCTAGCAATTTCTTCAGCGGTCAAAATTGTCACTCTTGGAGAATGCTTGCCAGCCGGCATATTCCCCCGTGTCCTCATGAAAAAACTATGCGACATTCCTTGTTTATGACACATACCAACCCCTCTCTACTTATTATTTTGAGGTTTCTTTCCGGTCTCAACGATAAACCAATATCCAGTCCAACTTACCACCTTCCTTTAAACAAGATGAAGTTCCTCATATGCAGTGAAGTGCTCAAGTCCGAGCACAAATTCGCGCTCACCAGTTAAAGTATAATCGCAAAATCCACTTGTTTCAGATAGGCATTTGCACAAAAACCCAATTACCTGTCTCTCATCGTCAAGGATTCTCTCTGGCCGATACTTCTCGACCAAAGAAAGTTTAAACTCCATAGTTGCCATGCCTTCTGGCCTCAACTCCAACTTATTGATTCTCACTCCGCGGGTTTTAAGCCACAAGAGCATCATTTTCCGACAAATCCAGTTATTTTCCGTAGCAGACATTACTACTATCTGCCAGCCATCGCGCCTGCATTGTTCAATTCCTTGAAGGGTACGCCTAATCCCTGGTCTCATGAGATAGAAAGGCCATAGAATAGGCAAAAGGAGACACATCAGAGGCAGAACAATGTAACGATGTTTTGACATCCACTCATGGATACACCATGGTAATGACAACCAAGCTATAGTGCCGTCAAAATCCGTAAGAAGCGTCTTACGACCCTCTTCCATTGCTCTACCTCCCTTTACAAAATATTTGTAGGGAAATATTTCCCTGTTGTGAAACGAACAAAAAAACAGAATCTAAATCTATTTTCAGTATACACTATTTTAACGCTTTTGTAAAGATACCCTCTAATTCTTCTGGTTTTGCTCTGCCCTTTGTCATCGCCATCGCCTGACCAATAAGAAATTGTAAGGCATTTTGTTTACCGTCTTTAAAATCAGTCACTGCTTTTTGATTATTTTTTATTATCTTTGCCACCACTTCTACTAGCTCATTTTTATCTTCTATTTTACTTAATCCCCTGTCTTTAATTATCTCTGAAGGATCACCTCCTTTTTCAAACATTTCTTTCAAAACTATTTTCGCAATTTTGCTCGTAATTTCTTTTTTATAAATCAATGAAATAAACTCAGCAAAATTTTCAGCGGTTATCAAAAACTTCTTATCTTCTACCGACATATTGCCCATAATGCCCGATAAATCAGTTAAAATATAGTTTGCTGAAAGCTGTGCAACATTTTTGAGTTCTTTTTGCCATTCTGTCAATTCAGAAACAACCTGCTCAAAAAATTCACTTAAGTCCTTATTAAAGACAAACGTCTCAATGTCCTCATCTTTTAAACCATACTCATCTTTAAATCTCTGTTTCTTGAAAGCGGGTAATTCTGGAATTTGATTTTGCAGATTCTTAATATATTTCTTAGTAAAACTCAAAGGCGGTAAATCCGGTTCTGGAAAATAGCGATAATCGTGCGCCTCTTCCTTTATCCGCTGGCTGATAGTTTTATCTTTGTCCCAACCTCTGGTTTCCTGAATTATTTTATCCCCTGCTTTTAGAACCTCCGATTGTCTCTGAATTTCATAATTAATAACTTTTTTAACAACCCTAAAAGAGTTTAAATTCTTAACCTCCACTTTTGTTCCCATTGTCTCATTTTTGGAAACAGAAATATTCGCCTCTATACGCATCTGTCCTTTTTCCATATTAGCATCTGACACATTTAAATATCTTAAAATCAGCTGCAACTCTTTAGCGAAAATGGAAACCTGGTTTCCATTTTCAAAATCCGGTTCTGTAACAAGCTCCATCAAAGGAATACCCGCTCTATTAAAATCAACCAAAGTATTATCTTTCTTATGAATTAACCTAGCCGTATCTTCTTCTAAATGAACTCTTTCAATTCTTATTCTCTTATCTTCTAAATCTAAAAATCCACCTTTGCACAATGGCTGAGCATATTGAGAAATTTGATAGCCCTTTGGCAAATCAGGATAAAAATAATTTTTTCTTTCAAATTTAGAATCGCTTGAAATCTGACAACCCATTGCCAGACCGGTTTTTATAACATTATTAATTGCTTGCTCGTTTATTACAGGCAAACTTCCCGGATGTCCCATACAGACAGGGCAAAGATTTATATTTGGCTTATTCTCTAAAGCATCGTTTTTACAACTACAAAACATCTTGGAATTTGTTTTTAATTCCACATGAATTTCCAAACCAATTGTTGCCTTATATTCCATATTCTAAAAGTTTAGCAGATTTTGAGACCAAAGAAAAGAGGACCAAGCCAGACGGCTCAATCCTCAAGATTTCGAACTCTTTCCAGGGTAAGGAAGGTACAAGCGTATGCGTTATGTTCATCTGCTGGAATCTCTTCCCTCTCTGTTTCTACCCAATCCTCTGAATTAAAAGATGGGAAATAAGCATCTCCAACAAATGTGTGGTGTACGATTGTAAAATACATTTTTTCTGACAAATCGAGAAACTGCTCGAATACGGCTGTCCCGCCTATAACCATCAGCTCTTCTTTATCTTGGGCCAAATTAATAACCTCTTCTATGGAACTTGCCACGACAACACCACTACAAATAAACGAGGAATTGCGGGTAAGTACGATATTGAGGCGATTCCTCAGAACACTGCCTATTGATTCAAAAGTTTTTCTTCCCATAACTACTGATTTACCCATAGTGAGCTCTCTAAATCGAGCCATATCTCTAGGCAATTCCCAGGGAAGTTTTCCTCTTGCGCCAATAAGCCTATTTTCATCCATAGCTGCAATAATAGAGATTATCATTGGTACCACCTCACACAGCCATCGGTGCCTTAATGGCAGGATGATGTTCGTAGTGTTCGAGCTTGATATCTTCTGCTGTAAAAGCATCAATATCAGAAATTTCTGGGTTGAGCCAGAGTTGTGGCAAAGCTAACGGTTCTCGCCCGAGTTGCTTCTCTACGGCCTCAAAATGATTAAGATAGATATGAGTGTCTCCGAGAATGTGGATAAACTCACCAACCTCTAGCTCAGTTACCTGGGCAACCATATGTAGAAGCAATGAATAAGAAGCAATGTTGAATGGCACCCCTAGGAACATATCAGCGCTACGCTGATACATGAGTACCGAGAGCCTCCCTTCTACCACGAAAAATTGGTACAGAAGATGACACGGCGGGAGAGCCATCATATTTAGCTCCTGAGGATTCCAAGCGCTCACAATGTGACGACGACCATAGGGGTCATCTTTTATCTGTTGAATCACTTTGGCAAGCTGATCTATTGCTTCGCCGCACTCTTCGCCCCAAGCTCTCCATTGCTGGCCATAGACTCTTCCAAGATCACCCTCGAACCGCGCATTATTTACCCAGTAATCAGCGTTAGCGTTGGCGTCCCAAATATGAACACCCTTTTCTTGGAGTTCCCTAACATCTGAGCTACCACTGATCATCCAAAGTAACTCTTCTTTGACTCCTTTCCAGTACAGACTTTTGGTAGTCACTGCTGGAAAACCATCTGCCATATCAAAGCGCATCGTAGCGCCAAAAATCGCCCTGGTGCCAACACCTGTTCTATCGGGCCTATTCACTCCATTCATCTTGATTTCTTCTAAAAGCTCAAGGTACTGTCGCATCCTTCCTCCTTTAATTGTGAGTGTACTGCTCCTCCTTACATGTCCAAATGTATTTTGGACTCCTGTGGACGTTTATCTTTGAAATACTTTACGTCTTTCTTTTTTGAATAAGGCACTTCTGCTGGTGATGTTAACTCTTCAAAAGCAATCTGGCAAATTCTAACACCAGGATAAAGTAATATTGGCATCATTCCAATGTTAGAAATTTCCAGAGTGGGTCTTCCTTGAAAACCAGGATCAATGAAACCAGCTGTTGAATGAATTATGATACCCAGTCTTCCCCAGCTACTTCTTCCTTCTACCCTAGCCGCAATATCGTCTGGAAGAGTAATCTCTTCTTGAGTAACTCCCAACACAAATTCTGAGGGCTG
>CAYNAD010000016.1:4263-12125 GCA_964395215.1 uncultured Candidatus Saccharibacteria bacterium
ATTATCTTTGCTGCCTGTTCAAGATTATTTGTATTTAAATCTTCTAATTTCTGTTTAGTTATCTCTTCAACTTGCCCCTTAGTAATTTTTGCCACTTTCTTTCTGTTAGGTTCGCCAGAGCCCTTCTCAATACCAGCTGCTTTTTTAATTAAGTCAGAAGCTAATGGTTGTTTTAGCCGAAAATCATAACTCCTGTCTTCGTAAACAGTAATTTCTACAGGAATTTTGGAGCCCTTCTTGTCTTGAGTAGCATCATTGAATTTTTGACAAAACTCGCCAATATTTATTCCATGCTCAGCCAAAGAAGGCCCGATTGGAGGAGCTGGGCTTGCCTCCCCTCCTTTAACCTGTATTTTTACAATTGATTTGATATGTTTTGCCATATTATATTTTCTTAATTTGTAAAGAATCCAATTCTACAGGCGTATCCCTGCCAAAAAGACTTATCATTACCTTCACCTTCCCTTGATCATGATCAATGGCAGAAACCTTTCCTTCATGATCTTTAAACGGACCATCTGTTATTTTTACAGGATCTCCTTCTGCAACATTAATCTTATAAGTTGGCTCTTCGTCGCCCGTTCTTTGGATAATATTTTTTATTTCTTCATCTGAAACAGGCACTGGGGTAGTTCCTGCTCCGACAAAACCGGTAACATTCGGAGTATTCCTCACTACATACCAAGAATCATCCGTAACCACCATTTCAACCAAAACATAACCGGGATATACTTTTTCTTCTACTGTTTTTCTTTTACCATTTTTAATTTTAATCTTTTTCTCCTTTGGCACTAAAACATTAAAAATTTTGTCTTCCATGCCCAGTGACTCAACTCGATGCCTTAAATTCTTGGCAACAGATTCTTCATATCCAGAATAAGTGTGCAAGACATACCAATTTTTAGTTTTTGGAATTATTTGTTTTGGCATATTACTACGCGAATAATTTTACAATCAACTTAACGCCAGAACTAAAAAGAAAATCAAGGCCACCCAAGAACATAGCCACAACTCCAGCTATAGCTATAACCACTAAAGAATAGCGTATAGCTTTCTCTCGACTGGGCCAATTAATTTTCTTGCCCTCAACTCTTACTTGTTTTAAATAAAGTAAAAGTTTTTGTAATATTTTCATAATCTCGTTCTTAAAAACCCCTTCAGGGGTCTTTTTAAATACTACCCCTGCTTAAATAGTTTGTCAATAAAAATTAGATATCCAAATTTTTCACACTCTTGGCGTGAGTTGTTATAAATTTCTTTCTCGGCGCCACTTCTTTGCCCATTAAAACATCAAAAATTCTATCCGCTTCTTTTGCGTCTTCAATGTTTACTTGTAAAAGAATTCTATTTTCCGGATTCATGGTTGTGTCCCACAATTGGTCAGCGTTCATTTCTCCCAAGCCCTTATATCTTTGAATGTTTATTTTTTGATCCTTGCCCTTCTTCATATCATCGATAATCTCGTCTCTATCTACTTCGGCATAAGCATACTCAACTCTCTTGCCAGATTGTATCTTATACAAAGGTGGTTGGGCAATATATAGATAACCATGCTCTATTATCGGTCTAAAATATCTAAAGAAAAGTGTTAAAAGCAATGTCCGTATATGAGCACCGTCAATATCAGCATCTGAAGCAATGATAATTCTATGATATCTCAATCTTGACAAGTCAAAATCTTGAGCAATAGCAGTGCCCATAGCAATAATCAAGGCCCTTATTTCTGAAGAGCTTAATATCCTTGACATCGGAGCTCTCTCCACATTCAAAACTTTACCCCTTAAAGGTAAAATCGCTTGAAATCTTCTATCCCTTCCTCCCTTACATGAGCCCCCGGCACTCTGCCCCTCAACGATGAACAATTCTGATTCCTCTGGCTTTTTAGAAGAGCAATCAGCCAATTTACCTGGTAAAGTCAGACCATCAAGTACCCCTTTTCGTAAAACTGTTTTTCTGGCAGCCGTAGCAGCCATTCTGGCTCTGGCAGCCAGCATTGAGTTTTGGACAATGGCTTTTGCATCCTGAGAATACCGCTCTAAAAACTCTGGTAATGCCTGATTAATAACCATCTCTACTGCTGTCTTGGCTTCAGGGTTACCTAATTTGCCTTTGGTCTGCCCCTCAAACTGCGGTTCTTTTATCTTTACCGAAACCACAGCATTGATGCCAATCTTAACGTCTTTACCATTTAACGGTTCTTCTGATTCTTTTAAGTAGTCATTTTTCTTAGCATAATCGTTTATAGATCTAGTCAAAGCGCTTCTAAACCCGGTGAGGTGCGCCCCGCCTTCTGTTGTATAAATATTATTGGCAAAACTTTCCTCATAACTCTCTGTTTCTCGAGTATATTGAAAAGCCGCCTCTACCAAAATATCATCTTTCACTTTGGAAATATAAAAAGCATTATCATGGATCATCTCATTCTCTCCGCTCAAGTATCTAACATAAGAGCGTAGGCCACCTTCAAAATAAAAAACATGGCTAAACTCATTTTCTTTATCGCGCAAATCCCTAAAAATAATTTTAGTGCCCTTAGTAAGATATGCCTGCCTCCTCAAGTGATTTAAAATAATTTTTTTGTCAAAATCTATTGTTTCAAAAATATCTTTATCCGGCTTAAAAGTAATACTAGTGCCTGTCTCATCTTTCGGACATTTCTTCCCTTTCTTGACATTCGCTTTTGCCTTGCCTTTGCTAAACTCCTGGGTATGAACATAACCATCACGACGAATATCGGCTTTCAATTCTAATGATAAGGCACAAACAACAGAAACACCTACTCCATGTAATCCACCTGAAACTTGATATGTCTTCTTCCCAAACTTAGCACCTGCATGCAATGTGGTCATTACTGTCTCCAACGCGGATTTCTTAGTTTGCTTATGAATATCCACTGGTATTCCTCTTCCATTATCAACTACTTCTACATAATTATCGGGTAAAAGACTTACCTTTATTTCATCCGCATATCCAGCCATTGCCTCATCAAGACCGTTATCAACGCATTCCCAAACTAAATGATGAAGCCCGTCAATACCGGTTGAGCCAATATACATACCAGGCCTTTTCCTTACAGGATCAAGACCTTTTAAAACAAAAATATCTTTGGCGGTATATTCATCTGGGTTGTTCTTTTTATTTACCATAATTATTTTCTCACATCCCATTCGGGATCTTTTTCTAAGCTATTAATTATTTTTTTCTGGAAATTATCTATTTCTTCAGAACTTAAAGTTCTGTCTTCTGCCTGAAATATTAAATGAAAAGCTAAGCTCTTTTTTCCTTGGGGCAAACCCTCTCCTTCGTACATATCAAATAAATCCACATCTTTCAAAAGCTTGCCAACCGTTGAATTAATAATATTTAAAACATCAATTACTCTCACATTTCTCGGTACAAGTACTGCAATATCTCTTATTGCAGCCGGATATTTCGAAATTGGTTGATACTCATTTTCTTCCTGCGCAGATCGAATTAGTTGAGCAAGATCAATTTCAAAAGCGAAAACATTTTCTTTGATTTGCAAATGCCTTAAAGCAATTTGCGATACTGCTCCCAAAAAACCGATTTCTTTGTTATCCACCTTAACTTCTGCCGCTCTTCTCAAATCCCAATAAAGCATTTTGCTTTTCTCGGGATTGGCTTCAAAATTATCATAAAAGATTTCGCTTATGCCAAAAGAATTTAATAAAGATTCTATAACTCCTTTCAGAATATAAAAACCGTCTGTCTCAGCAGTAATAATTCCCGCCAACATATTGGTTTCTTTAATCGTTCCCCTATCTCTGCGAAAAGTACTGCCTATTTCAAAAAATCTAAAATCTTGAGCTGAATGTTTTCTATTCTCTGGAATAGAACCTAACAAATTGAGTAAAAGATTGGGTCTTAGATAATATAACCCTTCAGAATAAGGATTCTCAAGCTCAACTAATGGACCGCCAAAATCATCTCCTATATTTTTGCTTATAAAAGAATAATTATACAATTCTGTAAAATTTGCTTGCTTAAGAGAGTCCCTCGCTTTTTCCTGCCAAAAAATATTTTCATTTCTTTTAGCAGGGATCAAAGCCAAATTAGGAAACTTCCCTGTTATATTTTCATAACCGTATATTCTTCCTATTTCTTCAATTAAGTCCTCTTGAATCTGAATATCTTGCCTAATGCTTGGAATCCCAATTTCAAACTTTGAACTCACCTCAAATCCTAAAGATTCTAAAATCTTTCTTGCCTGCGTCTTGGCGATATTTATTCCCAATAACTTCTCTGCCTTAATTAAATCAAACTTTATTTTTCTCTCTTTTGTTTTCTCAAAAGACTTATCAACCATTTTCATCACATCCCCTTGGATTGAAAAAGCTAATCTGTCTATGGCTTTAATCGTCAGCTCTTTATCTAAATCATGCTCAAATCGCATAGAAGCATCAGTTCTTAAATTGAGTTTCTTGGATGCCCTTCTTATCAAAACTGAATTAAAATTAGCTGCCTCTAAAAGTATTGTTTTAGTTCCTTTATCAATCGCCGTGCTCTTTCCTCCTTTAATACCAGCAATAGCTATAGCACAACTTTCGTCTGCTATCACTAGAATATCCTTATCAAGCTCATACTTATTGTCGTCTAACCCAGTAATTTTTTCTCCTTTCTTTGCTCGCCTCACAATTATCTTTTCTCCTTTAATCTTATCAAAATCAAAAGCATGCAAGGGTTGACCTGTCTCAAGCATAATATAGTTAGCCATATCTACTACATTATTAATTGGCTGCACGCCACAGGCCATTAGTCTCTCTTGAATATATCTCTCAGATGCTCTAACTTTTATATTTTCTATTATTCTGGCAACATAACGAGGACAATCATTCTTATCTTCTATCTCTACTTGTGCTTTTGTCTCCCCTTTTTCTTTAAATTTATTTTCTGGTTCTTTTAATTTAAAACCTAAGATAGCAGAAATTTCTCTGGCTATACCTAGATGAGCAAAACAATCAGGCCTATTAGGTGTTACATCGATATCTAAAACAAAATCCTTCCCTTTTTTCTGCGTTGTTTCAACTTCAAAAACACGCAAACACAAAAGCTCTGCCAAATCCTCTACTTTGGGCAGTTTCTTGTCGAAAAATGATTGTAACCAATTATAAGAAAATTTCATATTAAAACTGTTTCAAAAATCTCAAGTCACTACTGAAAAATAATCTAATATCCTTTATCTTATATCTCATCATTGTGAGTCGGTCCAAACCCATGCCAAAAGCAAATCCCTGCCAATTCTTTGGGTTTAATTTTACTGCTTTAAGAACATTCGGATGAACCATACCAGCTCCTGCCATTTCAATCCAACCCCTTTGAGAACAAACAGGGCATCCCTTGCCTTTACAAATTAAACATTCAATATCAACCTCAAAGCTTGGTTCTGTAAAAGGAAAATAGCTTGGCCTAATTCTTAATTTAACCTGTTTTTTAAAAAACTCCTCAAAAAACTTTTCCATTATAGCTTTAAAATTAGAAGCAGAAATATCTCTATCTATCATCAGCCCTTCTACATGATAGAAATTCATTTCATGAGAAGCATCTGTTGCCTCATATCTAAAACATCTACCAGGCACTATTATTCTCAAAGGCGGACTATTATTCTCCATATATCTAATCTGAACTGGACTAGTGTGAGTCCTCAAAAGAAGCTCTTTTTCTTTCAGCCAAAAAGTGTCCCACATATCTCTGGCAGGATGATCTTTGGGAATATTTAAAGCATCAAAATTATGCCATTCATCTTCTATTTCGGGACCCTCAACTGTTTCAAATCCAAGTTTAGCAAATATCTCTTCCACCTCCCGCCTTACAAGAGTAATGGGATGCAAGTGACCGTGCAGAGGTTTCTTACCCGGGGCCGTTATATCTATCCTATCCTTAACATCTTCATGTGCTCCAAAATCCTTACTTTTGATAGCTTGTTCTAATTCTTTTTTAATCTGATTAGCAAGAAGGCCCTGCTCTTTGCGCTCTTCAATAGGTAAATCTTTTAAAGACCTTAAAACTTGGGTAATTTCTCCTTTTTTACCCAGATATTTCTTAGAAATTTCATCTAAAACTTCTAAGCTTGAAGCTGTTTTTATATCGTTTTCAGCTCTTTTTTTCAATTCTTTTATGTCCATCTTTTCCCTTATTTTACACTATTTTCAAGCAAAATTCAAACAAAAAAACACGGAATAATCCACAGCTCTAAAGTGTTAAGACCCGCCTGGTATATATTGTTTTCGCAACTACTAAATATTTTCTGTATCTACCTTTCTCGCCTCTTTGTGAAAGAACTATTAGAACATATTTTCAACTTATTTTTTGATATAAAAATGCAAACAAAAACCGGAGAGCGTACTTCTTGTGCTCTCCGGGATTATCGCAGGACCTCTTTAACAAGGGCTACGATATTAGAATGTACTTCGTCAACGGATTGACTTCCATCCACGACTTTCATCTTCCATCTCGGATTTTCGCTCAGCTCCAGAAAACCAGAACGGACCTTTTGGTGGAATTCTACAGCTTCTCTCTCAATGCGATCAAATGTTTCTACTCTAATACGAGATAGCGCGGTTTCAACATCCAGATCAACAAGAATTGTTAAATCAGGAATTAAGTCACCTGTCGCAAACATTGCTATCTCTGTCAATGCATTAAGAGGTAATCCTCTGGCAAATCCTTGATAGGCTAAACTAGAGAAAAAATAGCGACCACTAACTACGATTTTCCCTGCTTGTATAGCGGGTAGCATAATTTCGTGAACGCTCTGCCCTCTAGCGGCCATAAAAAGAAGAAGCTCGGACTTATCATATAACCGGGATTCTCTTGAAAGAAGTATTTTGCGTACACTTTCCCCGAGCTGTGTTCCACCAGGTTCACGAGTAGATACGATTTTGTATCCTTGCTCGCGTAACCATTTACACAACTTTCTTTGTTGTATACTCTTGCCCGAACCATCTATCCCTTCAAGAACAATGAATTTTCCCTGTTTCGGGCTCATTTCTTCCTCCTTCCATCTATATTGCGCACTTCTTCTAGAGAAACTCTCCGTAGTTGGCAGTCATGTGGGTTAAAATAAAACGGGTGGATGCTTCCCGTCTCGATGAAGCCAATTTTCTCGTTCTTAATTCCTCCTCGTATCCATGACTGGGCCTCTTCCTCATCTTGAAACTTGAGCCCATTGCTCAAAGCGATCATACAAATGATCTTTGCCGCCCCACCTACCATAAGGATATCCGCTTCAGGTTCATGTCTTTCTGATAGACCCCTAAAATAACTAGGAATCTCATCCATAATCCCTATGAATGAAGGCCTGACATCGGGATAAATTACTCCATCATGATAAGTACTTGGATCATCAATAAACTCATCAGTAATCCACGACTTTGGTAAATCAGATGAAGCGATTAACGTCTGAAGTGTTTCTACACTCCGATACAGCCCACCACAATAGACAGCAGTAAAAGGAATGCCTCTCAGTTGCTCTCCCACGCTCGGCAAATTCTCTTTTCTCCAATCCTCATCAAGATGAGGATTGCCCGCTTGAAGCAACTCGCTATCCGATGGATCAATCCGGCCATGCCGAACCATTATGATGTGCATTTTCCCTCCCAATTAATAGAGCTATAGTTAACTTAATATATAAAAGAACAAGAGTCAAACAAAAAAACACCCAAGAGGTGTTTTTTGTATGCGGGGACGACCGGATTTGAACCGGCAACCTCATCCGTGACAAGGATGTGATCTGCCAATTGATCTACGCCCCCATATTTATTCTATTTTATGCCGGTGGCTGGAATCGAACCAGCGACCTCAACCTTATGAAGATTTTGCTCTAACCACTGAGCTACACCGGC
>CAYNAD010000017.1:0-11999 GCA_964395215.1 uncultured Candidatus Saccharibacteria bacterium
AATCTTTCTTTCTAACCCTAACTCCTTAACTCGTTGTTTTAATTTTTCTTCTTCTGTTCCCTCTCCAGCAATTACTAAGTTCGTATTAATATCTTTCATCGCCTCAATTAAATAATTTACTCCTTTATAATAGTTAAGCCGTCCGATAAAAAAAACAAAATCACCATATTTTTCTTTGTTCTTTTTTATTTCTTGTTCGTCGTAATATTCTTCTAATTTTTTAAAATCAACACCAAAAGGCACTACTCTGCATTTATTCTTAAATCTCTTTAAATAAAAGGAAGAATTTATCAAGTTGGGATTGGAAACAAGAATTATATCAGCTTTTCTTAGAGTGCTTAAAATAAGAGGTTTTAAAAAAGGAATTAAAATTTTCTGTCTTACAATATCAGAATGATAGTGAACCACCAATTTCTTCGGCTTAGATAATAAAATCGCCAAGTCGCCCAACGGGAAAGGATGATGGAAATCTACAACATCAACGTTTTTAACCAATTTCTTAAATAACCTGAAAAAATCAAAAGAAATAGGCATTCCCCAAAAAATGCCAAAACTCTTAGCTCGCCAAACCTTTACACCCTTCACCTCTTCTATCTTTCTCTTTCCTTTTGACTGGACACATAAAACCTCAACATCAAGATGTTTTTTATTTAATCCCTCTGCAACCTGTTGAACAATCATTTCCACGCCTCCCATCCATGGATAATATAGCTTGTTAACTTGTAAAATTTTCATATAAAATTTTCTAATATCTGCTGAAAAGTTTCTTCTTGCGTGATAACTTGAATCTTTTTAATCCCTCTCATCTCAACTGTTTCTTTGTAAAAATTTGCTTTTCTCTGAAAATAATCAAAATTATGTCCTCCTTCTCTTTGCAATGCTATATCCGAATTAATTTCAAGATAAAATATATTTTTAAAAATAGGAGTAATTTTTATAAAGAAAATAAAAATTCTTTTATTAAGTCCTTTATATCTTAGTTGGACTAATTCGTCTATAAAACACCTATCCAATATTACTATTTTTCCTATCACTAAATTGAAAAAAACTTTTAAACAAATAAAAAATGCATTAAACATAGAAAGTAATATTCTTATAGTAATATAGAATATCCCTTGTGGTTGAGATGAATCTGAGGGTGATTTTTTAACAAATGTTTTATCTCTCTTCCTTGAAAAAAATCTTAAAATGGAGGATAAAATTTCAGCCAATGAATATAACAAACTTTTTTCCCTTGTTTTTCAAAATGCAAAAGAAATTTTTTTGCTTGAGTAGTTTTGCCCGAGCCATCAAGACCCATAAAAGCAATAATCATAAATGTTTTTTTCTTAAAACATATATGGCAATATCTAGCGCATAAGAGAAAATATCTTTAATCAAAGAAATGAAATGTAAACACTTAAAATCGCGTCTTAATCTGCCAAGCATTGCTTTTAAAACCTCACTATAATCAATAGGGATTGGAAAAATGATATCCCCCTTTTCTTTAGCTTGCAGAAAAAAGCTCCAAAAAACGTTAAAAGCAGTTGAACAACCAATATCCTTGTTCGTTTTATTAACATAATCCCAATCTAATTTCTCTTCATCTACAATATTAGCAAGATAAAAGAACTCTTTTTCTTTAATACTTTTATTTTCAAAAACGCTGTGAAGAGCAGAAATAATAATCTCGTCTTCATAAGAAGGAAAATCAACCTCATGTTCTCCAATCTTTTCTATTCTTTTACGCTCCCATATTTTTTCTGGGTCTAAATATCCTATGCCAGACCAACCACAAATCTTATGAAGGTGAATTCCTCGTGCTTGTGGATTATCAGGAAATCTCCAAAATCGTTTCTTGCGATCGTTGTAAAATATTCTTCCTTTTTTAAATCCAGCTTGGGCTAGAATTTGACTTGCCTTGTGATAATTCTTTTCCCCAATCACTAAACAATCAATATGGTCATTGTATAGAGGCAAAAGAAATGTTTTAATAGGAATAATTTTTATTCCTTTACTATTTAGAAATTTTTTAAATTCTAACCAATATTCTACCATTTTTTTATTTTACCATCCTTTGCCTCCAAATAAGGCAATTTTAATTTTAACCAAAAATGAAAGAAGGAAAAAAAGAACCAAACTAATACAAAAAACTATTATAAATTGATTTAGGAGTGGCCCAACAATAAAAATTGCAAACTGCTCTTCTACTTTACAAAAAAAATGTGGACTGACTCCTTCTGCTAAACATCGTTGGCCAAACTTGGTTAGCTCAAATTTTCTACGCTTTAATAAATTAAATATAATGTGCATTGCATAATGCAAGAGAACTAATCCTATTCCTAAAATCAATAGATTAATCCCTCCCCTTAAATAAAACTGACTATAAAGTAAAGCTGGAAAACAAATAATTTTGCGCATTGAATCAATAAATCCATCAAAAAAACTCCCAAATTTAGTTTCTTGATTAGTCAAGCGAGCCAAATGACCATCTACTTGATCCAGAAGAATACCAAAATAAAAAAACAAGGCACCTAAAATCAAATAAAACCAAGTTCCTTGCCAAAAGAAGAAAGCAGCGAGCAAAGCAAGAAATCCAGAAAAAAAAGTAACGAAATTAGGCTTAATTTTTAGTTTAGCCAACCCCTTTATCAATGGTATAGCTAGGGGGAACATAAGATAAACACTAGCTCGAGATTTAGGCATTCTTAAAATATCCCTATTTTTTCTAATAATTTTTAACATATTTTTTATTTTGGCTTTGAATAACCAAATTTTTCTGCGTATTTATGAATATTATTATCAATAATTTCTATATCCTCTTTTTCCATCTGCTTAAGATATCTCTCATTAACATCTGGTCGTAATGGATACCATTTATTTTTTCCAGTACTCCCAAAAGGAATTCTGTGCTCTGGATGGGGAATCATATCATTGCTAAATTCTGTTTCAATAAAATCGCACACTTTCCTTATGGTTTCTTCGGGTTGATTCAAAATATCTTCAAACCGCACCACCATCAAGTCCGCTTTTCCGCCATCCTCTATGGCACATTTTATAGAATTCACCCAATGATTAGAAGCAATTTCTAATTGTTCTTTTTTAGATTTTATATTATTATTTTTAAAACAGTTCGGATTTCTTTGAACAACACGATGACAAAGGACATAGGGATTGCGAAGAACGAGAATAAACTTCGGTTTTGTGTCTTTGAAAATTTCATTGATAAAAGATATCTTGATAGTATAAATTTGACTTTTATCTATAAAACGGACTTTATTTTTATTAATAGCATTCCTAGCAATTATCCATCTTATTGTCTTTCTAAAACTCTCTTTAATCTCTGGGGTCACATCTTCTGCCGTATTTCTAAAATATGAAAGATATTTATCAGCTGAATAAAGCCAATGGGTAGGAAATTCTAATCCTGACTCAAGAGGAATTTTGTGTTTTATTCCTGTTAATTCTGGAGGTAATATCGGTCCTAAAACATTTTGCATTTCGTCTGCCCCGCTCCAGTATTTATAATTGCCTGACACAGAAACAAAATCTTTATTTCTCCTTATCATTCTTGAAAGAAGGGTATTTCCTCCTCCATGAAATCCTAGAAGAAAAACCGGCCTATCAATTTTTACATCTTTAAAATCCTTCCAAAACCGAGAAGGATCCAGCATCCAGTTATTCCTCTTGTATGCGTAGTAAAAAAAATTTAGAGAATTGTAAATCCTATTTTCTTTTAACAATTTAGTATAATCCATTAATTTAAAAAGTAATAATCAAAAAAATTTATTCAATCAATTATAAACTTAATCTTGTTTTTCATACTTAAATATTATTTGATTTAATCAATTTTTTCAAAAAATTAAAAGGTCTTTTATAAATAGCAAACAAAACGCTAAATAGTTTATTTAATTTCTTTGGTTTATTTGTGGCTACCAAAACACCTCTGTATAGAGAAAAAACACTAAAACCCTTGGGTTCAAAAAATTCCCTAAATATTTTTTCATTAAAATAAGTTGCATGCTCTGGGTTTGCATTCCAATTCTGTGGCTGTATATCAAAATCATTGCAAGCTACTACTACTCTGCCATCCGATTTGACCACTCTCTGCATTTCCTCAACTAAAGCTTTTGGTTGCTCGGTATGCTCAATTACATCAAAGGCATAAGCCACATCAAACTCATTATCTTCAAAGGGCATTTTATGAAAATCTGATGCTATATCAGGATTACACTGGGCATTTCTGTCTAAATTTACGGCTCCAGGAATATGAACCTCTCCGCAACCCACATTTAAAACCCTGCCTCGACAATATCTTTTAATCAAAAATTCTTTCCTGTCACCTATAATCGGCTTAATTTTTAAAAACATTTTACTTATTCACTACTTTTTTATAAACATTAATCGTTTTTTCTGCGCTTTTATCCCAAGAAAACTGTTCTGCTCTATCAAATCCTTTGTTACGTAATTTTTCCATTTTTTCTTCACTACTCAGTATCCCAAAAGCAGTCTCTACCCATTCGTCAATATTAAAAAGTTCAAGTAGAAATCCGGCGCCACCCACTACCTCCGGCAAAGAAGCGACATTAGAAACTAATACCGGAGATCCACAAGACATTGCCTCTAACGGTGGCAAGCCAAATCCTTCATACTGCATATGGTGAATAAGTATATCAGCATTACTATAAACATTTACCAATAATTCTCTTTCTGCAATATGACCAGTAAAAATAACGCTATCCTCTATCTCATTTTCTTTAATAAATTTTTTAAACTTTTCTAATTCAGCCCCACCAAGATTACCGTAAATTACCAATTTATGCTTAAGTCCCCTTTTTCGTAAGGCAAGAAAAATTTTCAATAACTCTAAATTAGGCGTAGAGCCTAAAATATAAGGCTTCTGTGCAAAATGAGAATATTTTAATGGATAGTCTCGCCTATCCATTTTTACGTCGGTTGCTGAATGAACAACCGTTATTTTTTCTTCTGGTGTTTTTAAAATTTTTATTAGATCTTTCTTAGTATTTTCGGATACTGTAATAATATGATCTGCTTTTTTTGCAAAAAGCCAAAAACAAAACTTTCTTAATATATTCCTGAAGTAAGCATATGAAAACTCAAAATCATATTTCAAAACAAATTGATGAATATCATGAAAGGTAACAATCTTTTTTACTCCTTTTAAAAACATTGCTGGGGCTTCAAAAAATGTTGGAGCCATAATGTGAATCACGCTTATCTTCTCTCTCTTAAGCACCCTGGGAAGGATAAACAATATCTTTAAAAGATTAGGCATCCATTCTGGCTTCAGCACAATCTCCTTCGCTTTTTTGTATATAATAGAGTCTCCTTTGTGACTATGCGCCAAATAAATATCTATGTCCTTCTCACTCAAGGCTAAACTTAAATACTTGGCATACGAAGGCACTCCTGTTTCTCTGATGGATCTATCTAAAACATCTGTTAAAATTGCTATTTTCATAATAAATTTTGATATAATTGCTTGTGCTCTTTTACCATTCTTTCTTTTGAAAAATTGTCAGAAACGAATTGAAAAGCCATTTCGCCTATTTTTTTTCTTAATTCTTTTGATTGGTAAAGCATTAAAATCTTGTCAGCTAGATCTTTTTCTGAGCCAGGCTCAAATAAAAATCCTGTTTCTCCATCTAAAATACTTTCTTCCACACCACCTACTCTTGAGGCAATTACAGCTTTACCCGCAGCCCCTGCTTCCAGGGGCACCAATGCTAGTCCTTCCCAATTAGTAGAAAGAATCACTCCCTCTGACATAGCTATAAACTCTGGCACATCCTTTCTCTCTCCTAAAAACAAAATCTTATCCATTAAACCAAGCTCCCCGACTTCCCTTTTTAAATCCTGATTTAACGGCCCATCTCCTATTATCAAAACCTTAAGATTTATAATTTGTTCTTCAACTAAATTCACGGCCTTGATAAGAGTTGAAAAATCTTTTTGAGGATGCAAACGACCAACGGAAACTAAAACAAAATTATCCTTTAGACCTGATTCATTTCTTTTGGCTTCTGCTAACTCAGGGCTTACATTAAACTTCTCTAGCTCAATACCGTTCCTAATTACCTTAATCTTATTAAGGTTAATAACCTTCTTCCCTAAGACAAGCTCTTTATCCGCTTGACTCACACATACCAAAATATCTGTAAAATGATTTAAAAACTTTTCCAGTCGCAAAAAAACAAAGCGTAAGATAAAATTTTTCCTTAGAATATGAAATCCGTGCAAGGTATAAACAATTTTTGGTCGTTCTTTAGAAAACAAGACGGCTAATCTTGCCCAAATTGCCGCTCTCGTGCCGTGGGCATTAATAATAGCTGGCTTTCCTGTTTTAATCTCCTTTCTAATCTTTAAAAATTTTATCCCTGTTAGTGTGTTAACTTTGAATCCTGCCTCTTTATATTTATCCATAAAAAAACCTTTGGGCGCAAGGATAACAAAATCAAAAAATTGATTAAGCCCAAAACTTATATCCCACATTACCTGTGAGCCTCCTCCAGTATCAGAAGATGAATTAACTTGAATAATTTTATTTTTCTGTTGATTGCTCTGGCTATTCATAATATATTTATCACAAGATTTTAGCTTTCTAATCTTTAGGAAGCCCATACTTAGACCTATAATGAATCCCTGTCTCAACCACGGCATAAAGCGGAAGAAAAATTCCATATATAGCGAGAACGATATACATAAAATTAAAAACTACTCCTGCTAAAATCATAAATATCAATGCTTCGTGTCCCCAGATTCCCCTCGGAACTTTAGATACTATCTTTTTCCACATCTTTTTTTTATGATTATCATGTTTAACAAGAAGATCTCTTAAACCCTTCCATTCTTTATCTTGTAGAAGTATTTGCCTCCACAGGGCCGACAAAGAAGCTGAAAAACCAAAGACAAAAAATATGGGGTTGTGAGAAATATTATAAACCCCAAAGGATAGACAGGCAAAAACAAAGGAATCTACGATAGAGTGGGATAAAATATCTAGATATATCCCTTCTGCAGAATGACCTCTTTTATATCTCGCAATTTCCCCATCGACATGGTCCAGTATATATGCAAATGCCAATAATATTACAGCGATAATCGTATACCAATAATATCCAAAACTAAGCAGTATAGCGCCAATTACTCCCATTATTCCCCAAGCTTGAGTTACCTGGTTGGCACTGACAGGGGTATATAATAAGAATTTAGTAATATAGATAGATATAGATCTGGCTAATTTTGCATGCCATGCCCAGCCGTTACCCCTAACTGGCAACTGGCAAATCTCTCTTAATTTTTTAATAGAAGGAATATTTTTCATATAAAAAAATTTAAAAATAATATATTAAAATAACTTAGCATGACCCACAATCATTACAAAATAATTATGGGCCATATAAATTATCAATTATTCGTGAATATGTTTTTGTTCACTCAAATATACCACGAGGACTAAAACAGCAATTACAACAGCAAGAAATGCCCAAAAGAAAAATACTATATGCCAACTACCGCCTGCCAATGTAATCAGAAATGGAACTATAATACCCACAAGGACTGTGCCAACATACCCCATTCCATCAATAAATCCTGTAGATGCAGCAACGACCTTTTTTTCTAACATACGAGATGGGAATGTAGATACTAAAAATACATGTGGGCCATATAAGAAGAAACCTCCTATAAATAACACTAATAATGCCCAAAATCCGCTAACAAAAGGAAAGATCAAGAGACTAATCGCTAATCCAGTTAAGAAAAGAATGCTTTTCGCATCTCTACTCATTTTTCCTCTATAGAAACAAAGAGTTCCTATCACACCAAAGATTGGGATTAAGAAAACATTTAAACCAACCTTCCCCATTTGCGCTACTGTCCAGTTATTCGTTGTAAACAGATACAACGGAATCCATGTTATCACTCCATATCGCACCATATTTAGAAAACATAGAGACACTCCACTCAAAATAACTGGCTTGGATAATGTTGCCCTAATTTGTTGCTTTACTTTAGGTTTCGGTTCTGGTTTTAATTCTGGCCTTGTCAACAATAGAGTTATACCTCTTATAAATAAGAATCCAGACGCTATCCAAAATCCTGCCTGCCATCCCCATGCGCCAACTGCAAAAGCAGATATAAGCCAAGCAATTGAATTTCCTACTTGATAAGATGTGCCAAGCAATACTGATGACTTTTCTAGTTTTTCTGGTTTTTGCATCAAAGCATTAGCCCTCACGCACGAAGACCAACCCATGGCTTGGAAAAATCCATCCATGGTTTCTCCTATAAAGAGTAACCAAAAGAATCCTGCTGTAAATCCTAAAAAAGCATTGATTATAGCAGATCCTATTAGTCCTAACGCTATATAGATATATGGGTTAAACCTCTCGGACACTTGCCCATGCAGAAACTGTCCAATAGCGTATGCGAAAAAAAAACCACTAGACACCAACCCTACATTGTATAAGCTCAAATTTTGGTATGATACTAATAGTGCAGGGATTACAATGCTAAGGTTCACTTTCCCAAAATAATAAGTAGCATATGAAGACCAAATATTCCAGAATTGAAGTTTGCCTCTGACCTTTTTAGCTAAGTTTTCAACCATGATTTTTTAATTATTTTTTTAATATTAGAAGACGATTGGAGGTTATAGTATTTTGCTACCACAACTTCTCCGCCACAACTCTTCATATATTCATTCGCTGGTTGTTCTGAATGACTATCGCTCTCCAAAAGAACATCTGGCTTAAACTTCTTTATATTATCTAATGGAGAATATGTATATTGTGGAACAACTTTATCCACATATCTTATTGCTTCCATTGTTTCCATTCTTTCTTCAAAAGGAACGATCGGTTTCGGCTTCTGTTCCATAATTGCCTTATCTGTTAAAACACCAGCTATCACAAAATCACCAAGCTCACGTGCTCGTTTTACGAATCTCAAATGTCCAATATGTAAAATATCGGCGCACAAATAACAATAAACTACTTTTTTATCTTTATTCATAAAGCATAAAAAAATCAACGATTCTTTCAAAATTTTACCATATCGTCAATGCCAAAACAACTGCGCCTATGAGCTTTTAGTTCTAAATCGCAAATTCTTTATAAATCCTTTTGATCGTTTCCAAAAAGCCCACTCTCCACCAACCCACATATAATATGTCCTATTGTAATATGACCTTCTTGAATTCTTGGAGTATCGTCTGAAGGAATATTTAATAAAATATCCACTCTCTCCTTTAGCTGACCACCACTCCTTCCCGTAAGTGCGACTGTTTTAGCACCTTTTTCCTTAGCTTTTAATATTCCCCTTATTACATTTTCTGAATTTCCGCTCGTGCTTATGCCTATTACTACGTCTTTACTAACAACCATGCTTTCAACCTGTCTTTCAAATACCCTATCAAAATCGTAATCATTAGCAATAGCCGAAAGTATAGATGTATTGGTTGTAAGAGCAATAGCGGGCAAGCTTTTTCTTTCTAACTTAAACTTCCCCACGAATTCTCCAGCAAGATGCTGAGCATCAGCCGCTGATCCACCATTACCGAATAAAACAACCTTGCCATCGTTTTTATAACAATCAATGATTATTTCAGTAGCTTTTTCTATATCCTCTATCTGTTCAGAAATAATTTCTTCTATTACCTTGATATGCGTTGTTAGTTCATTTTTTATTTGGTCTTTCATTTGACTCTCCTTAACTTTTCAAGTATCGGTTTCTCACTTTCAAAAACTTTCTTTTTACCATCTCCTAAACATACTGGCATTAATTTGATATCTCTCACCATTATATTCAAACCATTCGGCTCTAAGCTAGCTGACTGATCGCTCCCCCACATTGCTCTGTCCAAAGTAATATGCCTCTCAATGACGCGAGCACCTAAAATAGCTGCCATAACTGATGGGACAACTCCGGTCTCGTGCCCACTATAGCCAATCGGAAAATCAAACATCTCTCTTAATTGCAAAATAACTCTCAAATTTAATTCTTCTGGTTTTGAGGGATAAGTTGAAGTACAGTGAAGCAAAATCAAATTCTCCTCACCGATTATCTCAACAGCATGATTAATCTGTTCTATCGTGCTCATACCAGTAGATAAGATAATGGGTTTACCTTTTGACTTGACGTGTTTTAGTAAATCATCATCTGTTAAAGAGGGAGATGCTATTTTATAACAAGGAATATCAAATTTTTCCAAAAAATCAACACTTCCTATATCCCAAGGAGAAGCAAACCACATTATATTTCTTTCCTTACAATACCTATCAATTTCCTGATATTCTTGTTCGCCAAACTCTAAGGCCTCTTTTAATTCCCCATTAGTATTGCCAAAAGGAGTCTCTCTCGGTCTATCTAAATCCTCTTTTGTATAAACAACATCTATTGTCCTTTTCTGAAACTTTACTGCATCACATCCAGCGAACACAGCCATATCTATTAATTTCTTGGCTATGTTAATGTCTCCATTATGATTAATGCCAATTTCTGCAGTTATAAATACTGGACATCCCTCTCCTATCTTTTTACCTCCTATTTCTACTATTTTTTTATTTTTCTGTTCCATTTTTTTATAGTTTAAATTATTATTATTTCGACCTCTTATCCATCAAATTATAGTTTCGTATCTAGATTTCCCAGTCTATCATAAATCATCTATTCTGTCTTTATTTACCGTATGTCTAAGATGCTATTTATTGTTAACCTTTTTCCAAAGATGTGGGGAACAAAAATGGTCTATAAGTTCATACTTGAAATATTCAGGGTCTATCTCAAGATATTCCAATTAAAATCTGTCTTATCTTTTTTCAAAAGATTGATCCAACTTGGAAAAAATCTTTTATATAATAACCTACTGATCCCGTTAGTTCGCTTTATCATTCTTATTGATTTTTTTTCTCTATTAATTTTAATAACCAGTAGGAACTCCCCAAAATTCACAGTTTTTACACAATGGCACCTCATCCCGCCGACCTCTTATGTGAGAACTCAACCATTTTCTTCTTTTAGGACTATTCCAAATATCAATTAAGGGTGTCGTATTAATATCTCCAATAATGCCCAACCTCGAAGGGTCAAATCTAACACAAATGGAAACTTTGCCAAATCTATCTATGGCCAAATGATGCAACATATCTAAACAAATCCCTATTTCTGGAACAGTCGGAGTTTTGCTATAGTTAAAGCTTCCTAAAGGGTTATGTAGTACCCTAGTAGCAACGATTCCATCTAATTTTTTCCACCTCTTTATATCTACGTCTCCTAAGCATCTATATATTACATTCGGTTTTCTATTCCCTTTAATCTTAAGAAATTTTTTAACAAGCTCATATTGTTCATCCCCTTCGGAATCCTTTTCAAAAACTGAAATAGTTATAGTGTCTAGATTATCAATGATTTCATTAGCTTTATTAACGATAAGCTTAGCATTAGTATCAATACATTTTATTTGATCCGCAAATAGGGCTACTGCCTCTCCGAATCTAGGATAAACAAGCGGTTCCCCGTTATTGTGAAATTGAACAACTATTTCCTTAGGTACTTGGTCAGCAATTTTTTTAACTAATTCAAAATCCATATTACCGTAGTTCGCAGCTATTTCGGGAAATTCCCTGTCTATTTTTCTTCTACCGCACATCCAACAATTCTTATTGCATATGCTTGTAAGCTCAACATTAATCGTGCCCAATCCATGAAAACCCTTTGATGTATATTGTTTTATCTTTAATCTTGTTTCTTGTTTCATATTATTTTATTTTCTTATACTCTATCGTGCTTATTGTCAACCAGTTTAATATTTTTATATTTTATCCTTTTGCTTTCGGACCTTGTGGGGATAATAGCTAAATTTCTCATAAATTATTAATTGATATTAGATTTATTTTAATTTTTCTATATTCCAATATAAATGATTAATTCTATTCCTTGAATTTTTATTTTATCTGATATTTTTATCATTCTTTTTGGATTTTTTATTTTTATCTTTT
>CAYNAD010000018.1:0-11845 GCA_964395215.1 uncultured Candidatus Saccharibacteria bacterium
TTCACAACAGGGGAGATTGGGACTTAGGTCAGCACTCAAAAAGTAGTGGAGAGAGTTTGAGCTATAAAGACGATAAAACAGGAAAAGAGTTTATTCCCCACATTATTGAGACATCTGTTGGAGTAGAAAGAAGTTTGCTCGCCTTTTTAGCTGATGCCTATTCGGAGGTTGAGGGTGGTAGAACCAAGACCACAGAATCAACAAAAGAAAAAGAAATTGTTTTAAAATTTGATAAAAAATTATCTCCCTTTCAAGTTGCGGTTTTCCCTCTTCTGAAGAATAAACCAGAGTTGGTTAAAAAAGCTAAAGAAGTTTGTAAGATTTTAAAACCGTATTTTATGCTCCAATATGACGAGGGAGGTTCTATTGGAAGAAGATATAGAAGGCAGGATGAAATTGGAACTTTGTTTTGTATTACTATTGATTTTGATACCTTAGAGGACAGTAGTGTCACGGTCCGCGACCGCGACACAATGAAGCAAGAAAGAGTAAAGATAGAAAAACTCGCAGAATATTTAGGGGAAAAGTGTTCTTAGATATTCGATATATACGTCATTTAATAAACAAAACGCGTTGCGAATTTTTTTAGGAGGATTTGCAACGCGTTTTGTTTATCTACCCCTATTTGAGGTAGGATTTGGTTTGACATTTATACGTTTAGATGTTAGAATATAATAGATATCTTAAAGAAGATATGTAGCAAAACCAAAAGGAGGGCGGAGATGAAGACCAACGAAGACGAAGAGAGGGCACTTAGTGCTCTTAGTGAGCTCTTGGGTCCTATTTTCCAGGCAGTTACATCAGACCACGACCTTTCCCACGTAAGCAGGATGCTCAACATTGCCGAGCGTATTGTCGGCGAGGATACTGACCTTTTTCTTCTTAAGGTTGCTGTTTGGTTTCACGATTTACACAGAGCTGGATTTGTAGACAAGTATATCGGTAGGTATATCAAGAATGTCCTCGTCACAATCGGCGGTTTCTCGGAAGAGGAGATTTGTCTAGTAATCGATGCTGTTGAAAAACACAGCTTTGAGAACGACGAATCAGATAGTCCCCTTCTCAGAGATCTCAAAGATGCTGATCGACTGGATGGCAGACTCATAAAGATAATGAGGTGCTGTGCCGGTCGATCTAATCTGCCTTTCTATCTATCCGAAGATTTTGTCGAAGATCCTTCTTCTCCCGCAGATCAAAAGAACTTTCGTTCGGTTGTCCAAGATATTCGCTACAATATCAGAGGATTATCGATGCTAAGGAACCCCAAAGCTCAAAGAATAGGGGAGCGGACAAAGGAGTTCTATCTCTGGTTTTTGCAAGAATTAGAAGAAGAAGCAAGAGAGTTCGGCGAGATATAACGGAGGACACCATCGAAGCGACCACCCGATTTGAAAAAAACGGGTGGTCATTATTTATAATACGTGATAGTTTTAAATAATATTATGAAAGATATAAAAGCAATAAGTATAGATTGGGAAGGCACAGTTGTATATTCTCCAAAAGACGAAAAGCCCTGGCCTTTAGATTGTATTTCTAAACTGTCTATATTATTACAAGCCATTTTTAAAGAAGAGGGCATTTTTTCTTTTATAAACACCGGAAGACAGACGCCTTTTGTTGAGGCGATTTTTGCCTCAAAAATTATTGTTCCGATTAAGGGCTGCCCCAGCATTACAGAAAATGGGTCTTGCCTGTTTTATCCGATAACAAATACTTTTAAACTTAATCCACTCATTACTGAGGGCAAACTAAAAAGATTTTTGTTTGAGAGAGTAGGATTAGAGAGATTGGTTCAGCAATTAGGCGGAAAGATGGAGTTAGGAAAGAATTTTATGTTTTCTGCCAGACCACCGGAGAATATAAAAGTAGTAGATTTTTATTCAGAGATTAAAAAAGAAATTCAAGCGCTAATAGATGATAAAATAGTGGAAATTACTTATTCTAGCTCGGCCGTAGACGTAACCATTTATGGCGTAAATAAAATTACAGGGATTAATTTTTGGTGTGATATTATGGGGATTGGCAAACAACACTTATCCGCTATAGGCGATTCGGCCGGAGACAATTCTGTTTTACAAGAAGTTACGTTTCCTATGGCTCCGGCTAACGCGGCAGACGATACAAAGGCAATTGTTTCACAAAAAGGATATATTTCCCCTTACCCTATTTGTGTTGGCGTAATAGATGCAATTGGGAAAATTGTGCATACTGCTGGTTTGCAGAAGATGTGTCAAGATTTTATAAAAGAAGCATAACTAAATTTTCTTAGACAGTTTCCTTTTTTTATATAATCAATTCGGATTATGGAAAGCCATCATGACAATAATGTCACAGTCCGCGACCGTGACACAATGAAGCAAGAAAGAGTAAAGATAGAAAAACTCGCAGAATATTTAGGAGAAAAGTGTTCTTAGATATTCGATATATACGTCATTTAATAAACAAAACGCGTTGCGAAATTTTTTAGGAGGATTTGCAACGCGTTTTGTTTGTCTGCCTCTATTTAAGGTAGAACTGATTACCATCTTGTTCTGGATGGACTATAACAGAGGAGTCCGAAGCTTCGGGCCCGTACTGCGACCCAAGACCCCTCTTTCTGAAAGAACTAAGTGTATTATATAGTATTAAGATGAATTTTTTATGAAATTAGATTTGAAGCGCGTTAATTTCCGATTTTATAGCCAGTCCCCCTTATTGTTTCAATAATATTCGGGTTCATTTTTTTCCTTATGTTCTTAATCTGAGCATCGACGACATTACTAAAAGATTCGGAAGCAAAGTCCCAAATATTTGAGAAAATATCTTCTCTGGAAATTATTTGGTCAGGCCGACGCATAAGATACTCTAACAATCGGAATTCTTTCAGGGTTAATGGTATTTCTTTTCCATCTTGTGTGATTTTTTGATTGGCCCTATCAAGGACTATCCCTTTGATCTGAATATTATTAGGTATTATTTGTTGTGGCCTTCTCAAAAGAGCATTAATCCGGGCAATCAATTCTTCGTAGGAGAAGGGTTTTACCATATAGTCATCGGCTCCAGAGTTTAGTCCCTCAACTATTTTGTCTACACTATCCTTGCCAGTGAGAATCAGCACAGGGATGATTATTCCCTGCTTCCTTATATTCCTTAATAAAGTCAAACCATCTCTTTTGGGAAGCCCTAAATCCAAAAGCACTAAATCATAGTCATTGCTATGAAGTTCTATTCTTTTTTGACCACTTTCTCCGTCCATTAAATAATCAACTCCAAAATTGGCTCCAACAAGCCGTTCTTGAATAGCACTAATCAAGCTTTTTTCATCTTCTATTATTAAAATTTTCATATAAAATTCATCTACACAATGTTATTATATATGATTATATATTAATATATAAGCATAATTATTTATTATAGTATAAATTCAGTTTTTAGCAATTATTGCTTATTAATGTGTTAATATTTAAAAGGTCACTATATTTCAGTAAAACTTTATAAAAATGGAAAAAAATAAAAATCAGTCAGATTTTATCGAAGAAGGAAAGTCAATACAAGGGACTCTGGAAGGTCATCCAGCTTGCCAGAAGATTTTTGAGCTTCTGCCCGTTATCGTTATAGCTACGAACAATGCTGGCTACATTCATTTTGTGAGTCCGAAGATTTATGATTGGCTTGGTTACAGGGCAGAGGAAATAATGGGCAAACATTTTTCCGAACTTATTTGTTTGTCTGAAAAAAATAAACGCTTGATTGAAGATAAGATTTTAGAGGGGAGAAGAAGCAAAGAATCCGTTTATTATGAAATTGTTTTAAAAAGTTTGTCTGGAGACATAATATATTGTGCTGTTCAGAGTGCACCACTTTTAGATAGCAAAGGAAGCCATATCGGGGCAATAGCTGTGTTTTCTAATATTACAAAACTAAAGCAGGTACAGCGAGGACTTCAAGAAAAAAGTGCTGCCATTGAATATTCCATTGATGCTATGGCAATAGCTGATTTAAATCGAAATTTAAAATATATTAATCCTGCTTTCTTGCAAATGTGGGGATACGAAGACGTCAATGAAGTTTTAGGTAGAAGCGCGATTGATTTTTGGAAAAGCAAAGAAAGAGCATCTGCAATAGTTAGAAGCATAATGAGGGACGGAGGATGGTCGGGCGAGCTGGTGGCGCAAAGAAAGGACGGCACCTTATTTGATGTCAAGGTTTCAACCAGCTTGATAAAGAGAGAGAATGGAGAGCCGCTTTCTGTTATGGCTTCATTCATGGACATAACAGAACAGAAGCGCTTAGATATAGCAAAGAGTGAGTTTATTGCCACTGCTTCCCACCAATTGCGCAATCCGTTGGCTTCAATCAATTGGTATGCGGAAATGCTTTCTGCTATACCTGATTCCAGTAAAAATAAGAAAGTAAAGAGATACTCAACAGAGATTCATAACAGCACTATTCGTTTAATTTCTTTAGTAAATGCACTTTTAAATACTTCGCGCATAGAACTTGGCACTTTTAGCACCAGTGTTAGAAGATTTGATTTAGTTGAATTAATTGAAGATATTTTAAAGATTTTTTCATCCCAAATTAAGAATAAAAGAATAGCTGTATCAAAGAATTTTTCCAAAATATCTTTTTATATTAAGAGCGATTCTATGCAGCTTCGTATTATATTACAGAATTTAATGTCTAATGCAGTCAAGTACAGCAACAAAAATGGTTCTCTGAAGATTAGTTTAGAAGAAAAAGGTGAAGAAATTCTATTTAAGATTTTTAATACTGGTTATGGAATTCCTAAGGCACAGCAATCAAGAATTTTTACGAAATTCTTTAGAGCTAGTAATATATTAGACAAGGAAAAAGATGGGACAGGGCTAGGCTTGTATATTGCAAAATCCTTAATAGATAATCTTAAGGGTAAAATTAGACTTGAGTCAGAAGAAGACAAAGGAGCTACTTTTTTTCTGGCTTTGCCCAATAATTTGGATAAAGAGATAAAAGGGACAGGAGAATTAATAATAAATTAATATTTATGAAAAAAAATACCAAAAAGAATAAAAAAATATTGGTTGTTGAGGATGATATTGCCACCATGCAACTTTTGGGGGAAAAATTGGGAGAACAAGGATTTTTGACTATAATGGCAGAAGATGGAGAGCGAGCTCTCGAGATTGCGCTTAAAGAGAGGCCTGATTTAATTTTATTGGATATATTATTGCCGAAAATGGACGGCATGGAAATGTTGGGTAAGTTGAGGAAAAATACCTGGGGTAGCAATGTGCCAGTTATTATTCTTACTAATATTGACGATTTTAGTACAATTAACGAAGCGCTGGGTAATCATGTTTATGATTATTTGATTAAGACGGACTGGAGATTAGGGGATGTTTTGGAAAGAATAAAAGAGAAGCTAGCTATTGCTCAATCTTAATTTGGTTTTTTTATTAATCATTGATAAGTATATGAAATAGAAAACATAATTAAGTAAAGAGATTTTTGGGAGTTTGTTATTTTTATATATAATATACATTGGCTATGGTTTTCAGCAAACAAGCAATTTTTTTCTTGAAAACCGTGGCTAATAATGAGCGCGGTAAATTAACCTGATAAGGAGGATTAGCTCATGGGCAATGATTCGGTTCAGGAAGAAAGAGCTCAAGGTTTTACCTATGATAAAACCGAGAATGGTTGGGAGCTTCTTGAAGATGTGGAGCTTGAGCCAGATATCAGCTCTTTTGAAGACATGGAACTGGTTTTTCCGTTTAAAGGAGAAGAATTTTGTCTCAGCGGAGAAGATTTTATCCAGCGAGCAAGAAATGAGATTGGAGTCAATCTTGGTCAACGCCATGCAGAATATTTGCTTCGTCACCAGAAAGAAATCCCCAAGGAATGGCGTGGGCATTGTTTGGTCTTCCCAGGCACTATCTGGCGTGTCCGTGTTGGCCATTGTGAAGTTCCTTGCCTCGATTGGGATAATTGTTATTGGTGTCTGAATTTTATCTGGATGGGAGGTGGTTTTGACTTTCGTTATCGATTAGTCCACCTCCGTGAGTAGTTAGGTTTTTGGTTTTTGGGGCTTGTTCCCCTAGACCCTTATCCCTCCTGTCCGTTGTTAAGCGGATAGGAGGGATCTCATTTTTTGAGAGAGGCGTTACTGGATAAATTATTTGAATTATAATATAGCATAAGTGTTGATTAAGCTCTTTTTAAATTCATATATGTTACACATTGGCTATGATTTTCAGCAAACAAGCAATTTTTTCTTGAAAACCGTAGCCAATAGCGGATGCGGTAAAATTTCACCAAAGGAGGTCTAATCCATGAAAATTGGATCAGATCAGTCAGCGGAAGCTGGGCAGATGAAGAGAGTAAGACAATCCTTAATTAATGGTTTTCCAATAGACTTGACATTCGAAGATGCGGGAATATTAACCGGAATCAGACTCGCTCCAGTGAGGCTGTGTGGCCGTTCATGAGGGATTTTATTCGTTTTGTTTACCCTGTTTATTCCGTTACAGTCAACTATAATTTGACTGTGGAAAAAATGGTTACTGTTGGCAGTTATGATTACGCCAATAGTAATATTACCTCGGAGCATTTTCTTGTCCAAGGACAAGGAAAACAGGAAAAGGAAATTATTCTTTTCCACTTTGATCGACTCATCTCTTCGGAAGAAGCTATCCAAGAGATGGACGAGGTAGGATACCGACCAGCAGAGCCGGAGGAGATTCTTGCTCTCGGAGCAGGTCACCCCGACCTTCAGAGAGAGTTTACAATTGTTGGTCTGGGTTCCCCGTGGCAATATCCAGTGGACGGTGATCGTTGTGCGATCTGTCTTTGGGGCAGGGGCTCTGGCGGTCGTGGGCTCGGGCTGGATGGCTTTGAGGGTGACTGGGATCGGGTTTATCGATTCGCTACTGTCTGCAAGTAGTTTTTGTTTTGAGAAACTGTCTTCTCTTGTTCTTTTGGACTCTTATTCCTCCTGTCTGTTATTAAACAGACAGGAGGGTTTTATTTTCAAAATTGATTAATTAGGTTATACTTTAAAAATATGTATAACAAAATAAAACTTCAAAATGGATTAAGGATAATTACTGTGCCCGACAAAAATACGCAGGCAATAACAGTTTTGGCTTTAGCTAAAGTCGGTAGCAAATATGAAACTAAAGAAATTAATGGCATTTCTCATTTTTTAGAGCATATGGTTTTTAAGGGAACAAAAAAACGCCCAACATCTCTAGATATCGCTGAAACATTAGATAGAATAGGGGGAAGTTATAACGCATTTACAAGCGAAGAATATACTGGCTATTTTGCTAAAGTAGAAAAATCAAGATTTGACTTGGCTCTGGACTGGGTGTCAGATATTTATTTAAATTCTCTTTTACCGGAAAAAGAACTTAAAAAGGAGAAAGGAGTGATTATAGAAGAAATTAATATGTATTTGGATAACCCAATGATTTGTGTTCAGAATCTTTGGAAAAAACTTTTATACGGAGATCAACCAGCTGGATGGGATGTAGCAGGAACAAAAAAAGCAGTACAAGCAATGAATAGGGCAAAGCTTTTAGATTATAGAAAAAGTTTTTATACAAGTCAGAATACTTTAATTTGTGTAGCGGGGAATTTCAATGAGAAAGAGGCCATTAAAAAAATAAAACAATTCTTTGCTGGAATAAAAAAAGGCAAGCAATTTAAGAAGATAGCAGTTATAGAAAAACAGGATGCGCCGAAAAGTTTAATACATTTCAAGAAAACTGACCAAACGCATCTTTGTTTAGGAGTTAGGGCGTATAATCTTTTCCATCCAGAGAAATATACTATTCAACTTTTAGCAAATATTTTGGGAGGCATGATGAGTTCGCGTTTGTTCGTAGAGATAAGAGAAAAACTTGGACTTGCTTACTATGTTTCAGCTCAATTGGATATTGATCCAGATACAGGGAGTTTGATTGTAAGAGCGGGAGTTGATAATAAAAAAGTAGATAAGGCAATTATCGCTGTTTTAAAAGAATTTAGGAAAATATCAGAAAAAGAAGTTAGCTCAAGTGAGCTGAAAAAAGCAAAAGATTATATCAGAGGCAAAATGGCTCTTTCCTTGGAAACTTCTGATTCTTTGGCTTCTTTTTATAGCGGTCAAGAGATTTTAACAGGAGAGATCTTAACACCAAAAGATATTTTTAAAAAGATAGACCAAGTTAGCAAAGAAGATATACTGGCAATAGCAAAAGATATATTTAAGCCAGAGAATTTGAATCTTGCTTTAATCGGGCCGTTCAAAGAAAAAAAACGATTTGATAATTTATTAAAAGAGTTTTAAAATAACTAAATGGACAAAGAAACAGAACAACCTTCATTTTATTCTCTTCCAGAGGAAACAAGATCCCAAGATATTTTAGATATTTCCTGGGCAACGATTGTTAAGATAATTGTTGCTCTTGGTGGGCTTTATCTTGTTTTTCTTGTGAGGGACATTTTAATTTGGTTTATCTTTGCTTTAATAATTTCGATCTTATTCAATCCGGCTGTGAATTTTTTTAGAAAACTTAAAATTCCCAGAGTTTTGGCCTGTATTTTGGTTTATTTGAGTATATTTGTTTTGTTGGGCCTTTTTATCTATCTTATCTCACCAATTCTTTTTTCAGAACTTCAGAAATTTAGCATTCAACTTCCTGATTATTTTGACCGGCTTGCTCCCTATTTAAGTGGCTTAGGTATAGAGGCCTTCAGAGATTTTAATACTTTTTCCGAGACAATCGGAGGAATGTTGAATAATGCCTCTTCAAATATTTTTGTTGCCATGGGCACATTCTTCGGTGGCCTAATGTCTGCGGTTGCTATTTTCGCGATTGCTTTTTTCTTGTCTCTGGAAGAGAAAGGGGTTGCTTCAGCTATAAAGTTAGCGGCTCCTTATAGATATAAAGAGTATATTGGTAAAGTTTGGCAGAATAGCCAAAAAAAAGTGGCCTCCTGGTTTGGAGTGAGAATTCTTTGCTGTATTTTTATAGGTTTGTCTGCTGGGGTTACTATTTTTGTTTTGAATATTCCTTATGCTGTTTTCTTTGGTCTATTGGCCGGAATTTCGAATATAGTTCTTACGATTGGTCCATTTTTAAGCGGTTTAATCATTACACTCTTTGTCTTAACAATAGGAGGTTTTTCAAAAGCTTTAATATTTTTATTCGCATTTTTGATTGCTCAAGAGATTGAAAGCTATGTGATAATGCCGGTTCTCACAAAGAAATTTTTACGGCTTTCTCCTTCTTTAGTCCTAGTCTCTCTTTTAATAGGCGCTAAATTATGGGGGATGTTAGGCGCAATTCTTGCTATACCATTAGTGGGAATGTTTTATGAATTTATTAGGGGATTTTTGTATAGAAAACAGGAATTAGAAAAAAACGCTTTATCTAAAGATGTCTAAATTTTTTGTAGTTTCAACTCCAATAGGGAACTTAGATGATATATCTATAAGAGCGATAGAAACCCTTAAAAGGGTTAATTTTATTTTATGCGAGGATACGAGAAGGACTCAAAAACTTCTAAATCATTATAATATTACAACAAGGTCCATAAGCTATCACCAGCACTCAAGGCTCGCAAAAGTAAATCGCATTCTGAGTCTTTTGAAAGATAATGATTTGGCTTTGGTGTGCGATGCCGGCACTCCGGGCATTTCTGACCCAGGCAATAAATTGATTGAGAAAATAGTAGAAACAGGAGAAGATGTTGAGATTATTCCGATTCCAGGAGCGTCTGCCTTAACTGCCCTTGCTTCAGTCGCCGGTCTGCCAATGGATAGATTTTTATTCTTAGGTTTTATCCCTCAAAAGAAAAAAAGGACAAAATTTTTTGAAAGAATCTTAAAATCAGAGTATTCTGTAATAATCTACGAGTCCTGCCACAGGATTTTAAAAACTTTGAATCAGCTGAAAGAGTTGAGCCCTGATTTAGAGCTTGTTGTTGGAAGAGAACTAACTAAAAAATTTGAAACCATTTATCGTGGTAGAATTGACAAAGTGATTGAAAAGATAGAAAAAGATAAAGTAAAAGGCGAATTTGCAGTTGTTATCAAAAAAAATGACTGAAAAGAATAAAAAATTCTATATCACAACTGCCATTGACTATGCCAATGCGCCTTTGCATTTGGGACATATTTTAGAAAAAGTCCAAGCAGATGTCTTGGCTCGTTATCATCGCTCTTTAGGAGAGGATGTTTTTTTTCTGACAGGTAGCGACGAAAATGCTCAGAAAAATGTTTTAGCTGCCCGAGAGAAAGGAGTTTCTGTTGAGAAGCTTATTGACGAAAATGTAGCTTTGTTTAAAAAAATAATTAAGATTTTGAATATTTCCAATGATGATTTTATTAGGACTACTGACAAGCAAAGACATTGGTTGGGAGTAAAGAAGCTCTGGGAAAAATGTCTTGAAAATGGAGACATTTACAAGAAAGAATATAAAGGACTTTATTGCGTTGGTTGCGAAGCATTTTTAACAGAAAAAGATTTGGAAAACGGATTATGTCCAGAGCATTTAAAAAAACCAGAAGAAATTTCAGAAGAAAATTATTTTTTCAAACTTTCAAAATATCAAAAAGAATTGGAAAGATTAATTGAAGATGATGAGCTTGAAATTGTACCGAGTAAGAGAAAAAACGAGCTTTTAAGCTTTATTAGGTCCGGGTTGGAAGATTTTAGTATCTCTCGTCCGGCAGAGCGAACGGAAGGCTGGGGAGTGCCTGTGCCTGGAGATGAAAAACAGAACGTATACGTCTGGTTTGATGCTCTGAGTAACTATCTTACCGCCCTAGACTATGGGGGGGATAGGAATAAGTTCACTCAATATTGGCCAGCTGATGTTCATGTTATAGGCAAGGG
Source organism: uncultured Candidatus Saccharibacteria bacterium (assembly GCA_964395215.1). Classification (GTDB taxonomy): domain Bacteria; phylum Patescibacteriota; class Minisyncoccia; order Minisyncoccales; family PEYH01; genus JAHIEL01. Next base: position 10,848 of record CAYNAD010000018.1, read on the forward strand.
GATAACTCGCTTTCACGGGATTTATTGGCCAGCCATGTTGCTTTCTGCTGGTATTGAGCTTCCTAAAACAATATTTGTCCATGGTTATCTAACTGTTAATGGGCAGAAAATTTCAAAGAGCTTAGGCAATACCATCGACCCGATTGAATTAAAGGAAAAATATGGAGCTGACGCAATAAGATATTTTCTTTTGAGAGAAATTACTCCAACAGAAGATGGTGATTTTAGCATCGAGAAATTTGAAGGGAGGTATAATGACGACTTGGCCAAAGGTCTTGGAAACTTGGTTTCTAGGATATTAAAATTATCAGAGGGTGTGCAGCCGAAGCTTAGAGACAAGGAATTAGAAGAGAAGATTGAGGAGACGAAAAAAGAAGTTTTGAAATTTCTTAATGGATTTAAGTTCAACGATGCCCTAAAAGCTATCTGGGAACTTATTGGTTTTTGCGATAAGTATATTGAAAAAGAAAAGCCGTGGGAAGGTGAAAAAGATGAAGTTATTTCTAATTTGCTTTTTGCTCTTTTAGAAATAGCTGACTTACTTAAACCATTTTTACCAGAGACATCAGAGAAAATTATTAAACAAGTTAAAAGTAAAAAAACTGAAGCGTTATTTCCACGCTTGGATTAATTATGTATATTGATACTCACGCTCATCTTAATTTTGCCGCCTTTGTAAGAGACAGAGAAGAGATCGTCGAAAAGTGCTTGAGGGATAATGTTTGGATGATAAACGTTGGCACTAATCTTTTTACTTCTAAAATTGCAGTAGAACTAGCTAATAAGTTTGAGCAAGGAGTTTATGCAGCAGTCGCTCTTCACCCAATTAATTTAGGTGTGGAAGATTCAAGAAAGATTAGCAATGAAGAAATTTTGAGAGAAGAATCTCCTTTTGAAAAATCCTTTGATTATGAGAAGTATAAGGAGCTTGCAAAAGACAAGAAAATTGTGGCAATAGGCGAAACGGGTCTTGATTATTATTACAAGCCAAAGTCAAA
>CAYNAD010000019.1:0-11569 GCA_964395215.1 uncultured Candidatus Saccharibacteria bacterium
AAAAAAATAAGTGCTAACTTATTTCAAAAACCCGCATTGGCTTACGCTTAATGCCGTCAGATTACCGATTCTCGCTGAGTAATTTTGGCGTAATATTGCGAGATAGATAATTTTTTCTGGCCCAAAAAATTATCAAAAAAATGGGCCAAAACCACAGGAATTTTGCCCAGCCCATATCCTGTGTTCACCCTAAGCTGGGATAAACTTTGTAGAATCATCTTTGGAATAATTTTTGGACGGGAGTTCGTCCTCCCCACCTCCACCAAAAAAAATAATTAATAAGTTTAATTGATAAAAAGAATTTTAGCTAACAATACGATAAGGGCGAAAGAAGTGAGACTGATTGATGAGACGGGCGAACAATCAGGAATTGTTCCTATTGAAAAAGCGCTCCAACAAGCAAGCGAGCGCGGTTTAGATTTAGTACAGGTAACAGAAAAAGTAGAGCCCCCCGTGTGTAAGATAATGGATAAGGGAAAATATCTCTATCAATTGAAGAAGAAAGAAAGCAAGCAGTCACATAGAAAGGGCGGAGGAACAAAGGGTATACGCATAAGATTCAGCACTTCAGAACATGATTTGAGTATTAAAGCCAAACAGGCCCATAAATTTTTAGAGCAAGGTAATAAAATAAAAATTGAGCTAATCTTAAGAGGCAGAGAAAAGGCACTAAGAGAACATGCGAGACAACAAATTGACAAATTCTTGGAAATCCTTAAGAATTACATAGCAATAGAAATTGATAAGCCAAATAAAAGATTAGGTAATAGAATCGTCTTAATAGTAAAGAAACAGTAATATGCCAAAAGCTAAGACAAATAAAGCAATAGCTAAGAGATTTAAGATAACAAAAACCGGCAAAATCTTGAGAAGAGCAATTGGCCAAAACCATTTGCTTTCTAAGAAATCAAGCGATAAAAAAAGAAAACTTAAGAAATGGGTGGAACTTTCGTCAACCGAAGCAAAAAAGATTAAAAAACTGCTCCGCCCTTAATTATTCGTATAAATTCGTAATTCGTAAATAATTCTAATATGGTTAGAGTAAAAAGAGGAAAAGCTGCCCACAAGAGGAGAAAGAAGCTTTTAAAACAAGCTAAAGGTTTTCGTTGGGGTAGAAAAAGTAAATATAAGCAGGCAAAAGAGGCATTGATGCATGCCTGGTCTTATCAATATAGAGACAGGAGAAATAAAAAAAGAGACAGAAGACGACTTTGGCAAATTCAGATAAGCGCTGCTCTAAGAAAAAGCAATATCTCTTATAGTAAGTTTATGGGCAAATTAAAAAAGAAAGATATTCAAACTGATAGAAAAATCTTATCTCAATTAGCAAACGAACAACCAGAAATTTTTGAAAAAATCGTAAAAAAAGCTAAGGAGAAATAATAAGAGAAGCTAAGAAATAAAAACTAACAACCAACAAAAGCCGCAGTTATGCGGTTTTTGGTTGATAGAAGTACCAGGAGACGGGCTTCCCTCGACTTTACTCGGAATAAACCCCTCGATTTCGCTCGGGATAAACCGCGTCTAGATCGAATAATACTCTTTTTGGCTTTATCGCTCTTAGTATACTATTCTCTAACTAAATTAATTTTACATTTTGGACATTCAAGCGTGGGACAAGGGGCACCACGTTTATGAAGAATTTTATAATTACATTTAGGGCAGACACAATAATCACCCGGGCCACCTCCTTTTGCATATTCAACCTTTCCTTTAAATCTACCCCTTTTCTGCCACCCAAAAGCTTTACCAAATTCGGGTTTATAAAATCCAGTTTCCACTTCGTGACTTTTAATTTGAATGGCTACATAAGAAAGATTTTCAATCTGTCTCATCAATTCCTTTCTTAAATTATTGGAAATTTTTTCTGCTTCTTCAACTTTCAAATTCCTATCCAGGTTAATTTGTAAATTAATTGTAATAGCCGAACCTTTTTTTTGTGTCTTTAGGTTACTAATTTTAATGCCTTTTCCTTTACCAACTGAATAAATTTTATCTTCAATCTCCTTTGGAGCGGAAACATCAAGCAAAGAGTCAATCGCCTCTTTACCCAAAGCAAGAGATTCTTTGATAATATATAGACCGATTAAAAAAGCTATTATTGAATCCGCATAAAGCCAATATTTTGTTAATATCAAGCCAGCAAGAACGCCAAGCGAAGCATAAACATCTACTCTTGAATGAAGTCCATCTGAAAGTAAACTGATAGAGTTCTCTTTTTTACCATAATGAATTTTCAATCTAGCCATTATTTCATTGACAACTGCTGAAAATATCATTATCCCAAAAGACAAATAGCTAATCTTGATTTTTCCAGGATCAAGAAAACTTTGATAGGCCCCGTAAATAATTCCCAGGCCTGTCGCTAAAAGAATTATGGTAATAATTGTGCCAGCTAAAACCTCAAATTTATAATGACCGTAGGGATGTTTTTGATCGCTAGGTTTTTTAGAAATTCTGATTCCAATATAGCTAACAGCTGAGGAAAAAATATCCATAAAAGAATGTAATCCTTCTGCTAAAATTGCAGCAGAATGAGACAAAAAACCGGCCGTTATTTTTGCGACGGCTAAAATCGCATTCGCTAAAATTGCAATTAAAGAAATTTTTTCTTTCATTTTGTATTTTTCTTGTTCAATATTATCATTTTTATTCTATGGATATTTATAAAAATTAACATCCTGTACTTTTTACGGCCGAGGATTTATTCAGGGTTATTATCTCTCTAGCAAGTTCTAAGGCAACTTTTCTTGGATTTAAATTATTTTTTAAAGATTTTTCTATTATATCTTTGGTGGCTTTTATAACTTTCGTTTCAACGAGCTCAAACATTTTTTCAGAAGAATATCTCTTGTATTCGGCGTAAGAAGAAATAACGCCACCAGCATTAGCTACAAAGTCGGGTACAAATATAATCCCTTTTTTAAAAAGCTCATCCTCAATATTCTCTCTCATTGGTATATTCCCAGCTTCTACTATCAACTTAGCTTTTATATTGTTTTGATTTGTTTCGTTGATTACATCTGTGACCGAAGCGGGAATTAAAACATCAACTGGCACTTTCCAAAAATCCTCTGCTACAATTCTTTTTGATTCACCTTTATATTCTATTATAGATCTTTTTTCTTTAATAATCCTATTCATTATGTCTTGGTCAAATCCATTTTCGCTAAGAATTGCTCCATGCCTGTCAGCTATAGCAATAATCTTAGCTCCCATTTCTGTTAAAAATTTATATACAAAAGTTCCAACATTTCCAAATCCATGTATTGAAACTTTTAAATTTTCAATATCAAGGCCCATGACTTCTATTGCCGACTTTGTTGATTGCGCCACACCCCAACCAGTGCTTCCCAATTCATGAGGCAAACCAATTCCATCACAAATATCAGTCGGTTTTCCTGTTGCAGAGTTACAGTCTTGAATTGCTTCCACAAACCATCGCATCTCTTTTTCTCCTGTATTAACATCCGGTCCCGCAATATATTTTTCGGGAATGAAAATTTTTATAGCTCTAGCAAACCCCTGCATTGCTATTTTTTTTTGTTCTTCTGTACCCCCATTCCAAACAATTCCTGCTTTAGCTCCGCCAAAAGGAATCCCAGCCAAAGCATTTTTCCAAGTCATTGTTCTGGCTAATCTAAAAACCTCTTCTTCACTAACGTCGGGAGTCATTCTTATTCCACCCTTACCAGGTCCTATTAATGTATTATCAATAACCACTATCCCCTTCAATCCCATCTTTTTGTTATAAACTTTTAATACATATTCAGGACCAAAGTCATCTGATTTTATTTTGTTCATATTTCTTAAAATTATTACAATTCTAACAATTTAGCAAACTCGTTCGGTTGGAAACCAATAATGATATTTCCGTCAATATCAATTACCGGCACACCCATTTGTCCACTCTTTTTGACCATTTCTTCTGCGATTTTATCGTCAATACTTACGTCAAAATTCTTAAATTCAACTTGATTATCTTTAAAATATTCTTTTGCCATCACACAATAAGGGCAAGAAGGAGTTGAGTATACGATAACATTATGATTTTTGTTTTCCATGTTTTATTTTTTATTTTACGTTAATTAGAGGTGTGACCTTTGCTATTTTGAGTATATACCCATAATAATAGCATGTCAATAAATATTTAAAATCTCCTCCATATGAGAAAATGTAATAAAAACGCAATAGAATTTAAATGGCGGAAGTCGGACTTCCACCATCTTTCATTCTGGAATTCTGTTGGCATAAATAATTATTGGCCTTCTTCAAAACTTTTTTAGGCCCCCCAAATGTTAGTTGCTTTAAGGCCTTATCAAAAGACAACCATGCATAACCAATGTGTTCATGGGAAAGTTGTATCCTGTTTGTTGAGGTCTGAACTGTATAAAAAACAACGCGCTTGTATATAGTTTTATCTCTGTAACTAAAAAAATAATGAGTTTCTTTTCTAAAACCAGGAATAATTTTTAAATCTTTAATTCCCGTTTCTTCTTCTGTCTCTCTTCTCAAGGTATCTATTTCTGATTCACCCTTTTCTACATGTCCTTTTACCAATCCCCAATAATCTTTTTTAGTGCCTGGGTAATGAAGAAGGAGGAATTTTAATTCCCCCTCCTCTATTTCGTGATATATTACTGCTCCTATTGATTTATCCATAATTGCTACTGAATACAAACTCCATTTGCGCAACCATTTGGACAATGATAAGAGCTCGGACCTGACTCTAACCGCCCAATACCCTGTTCGTCACAATAACCTTCGAATATAATATCCTCCTGGCCAGACAGGGCTGTCTGATGATCTTTTAGACAAATATCTGTCCAATCTCCCATAGCTGTTCCTCCTTCAGTGAGCACATCGCTAGTCACCCCTTTCACATAATAATTTTTGCCTCCGTCTGAATCAGTACAAGTTGTTTGTTCTTCTATACACGCGCCATTCTCACAACCATTTGGACAAGAGTAATGCTTTGTCCCGCAGACATTACCTAAATAAGAATCAGTGCAGATATATTCTAAAAGACCTCCTTTATAAATAGCATCTGAACAAATATCCCAACCATTATTTATATTTCGTGAATCATTACAATATCCTCTAGTGTAAAGATCTCCTCCGTCTGAGTCAGTACAAGATTGAGTTGTCCCACCGCTAACCACACTAAATATTTTTGTTTTTTCGTTATTATTCTCATTTGTTTCAGATAATCTATTACTTGAATCAGTCAAAAATGTAAAACCATGCGTGCCGTCTGAGAGGGTCTGCACTATAGGACAATCAATTACATCACTCTCTCCTGCGTCTAATCTTTTTGTCATAGCATCACAGATCCTATAGCCGGGGCTAGGCAAAGAATTAGAACTTACTTGTGTAATAATACCTCCATTTGCATATGGCATTTTTTCGTCGCCTATATTCTTAATGGTAATATCAAAGCTTATCTCATCACTCGTGTCGGGAGAGCTCGGATTAACAGAAACTGAAGAAATTGTTAAATCTGATCCCTGGACAACTGCTTCTCCGACTGTAACTTTTACAAACTTAGGACTAGTCCAGTCATATTCCATTTTTCCATCAGATAAAAGTCCAAAAAGATAACCATAATAGTAATAATCACCAGGATTACTTTCTTTTAAAGTATAAGTTTTTATGCAACTTGTTTGATCATCGCAATTATGAGCATGCCACTCATTATCCCAAAATGCCTTCATCATTTTAATTCCATCTCCATCTTGAGCGCTAATAGTAAGATCAAAACTCTCTCCCACTCTCACACTGGTCTTGCTGACCAATAAACCTCCAGTTAAAGTGATATTGTCTTCTGGCTGTTCGCATGTAACACAATAATTATATTGATTAGAGCCAGAATTACAAAGCTGGTTGCCTAAAGGCGCAACCTTCCCCTGCCCCTGACACTCTTGTGCCCACCCATCATAGCTACTGCACCAGTATGACTGGCCATAAGTATCGCAATCCACAACCTGTTCTTCTGGACAAGTTAGCGTTACATTATAACAATTATTGTCTTCATTGGATTCAGTGACCTGATGATTCCAATCCGCACAAATTCCAATGCGATACGATTGGCCAGGCACTCCACATTCCCAATTATCAAAATAGAATTTATTAGAAGAACCAGGAGATAGAGAACTGACATAATCTGTGCCTCCTCTTTCACTATCCACTGTAAAGAAAGCTTGAGATGTTGGAGCCAAGGCATTACCCTGATTTTTGACAGTGTAATAAAGCTTGCCATCGTTGTCGCTAATTTCAGCTCCGGTGATAGTCAGGTCAGGATATTTATTTACGTCCGCAGTTACTGTAACTCTTACTGTCTTGGGCTCGGTCCAGCTACCTTCCCTGGAACCATCCGGCTCTTTTCCATAAACATATCCTTTATAAACATAAGTGCCTGGCTCTGATTCAGAAAAAGTGAACTTACTAGTGAAATCAGTCCCGTCGGCATAATCCCGATGCCAAGTATTTTGATAATCTGCCCATATCATATATAAACCATCATCGTCCTGCCCTGTAATCGTGAGCTCAATAGTTTCTCCCACGCTAAACTCTGTCTTATTCACAGAGAAAGTGCCGGAAACAGGGTCATTCTGTTCTATGGAGACAATACTAAAATAATTATCGCTTTCGTCACACACAGGGTTATCAGTAATAGAGCACATATTAATTTTGTAATAGTCTCCTGCGGGTATTATCTTTCCCATGCCAACACTTTGTTTGTCTATATCCCAAGAATAAGAACCAGTATTGTAAGTTTTTGTAATCATGCCACCATTACCATCAACTCCGTGTTCGCTGAAGATAATTTTAACCCTTTCCCCCGAACTAATACCCGAGGAATCCCATGTAATGTCATAGGTTTTGTTAATATCCCAATTCTCTCCTCCATTCGGAGAAATAACTGTAATTGATTTTTCTTCTTCTCTAATACACGCGCCATCTTTACAACCGGATGGGCAAATGTGGGTCTCTGCTTTTATCTCATTTCCTCCACAATAATATTCTTTTACTGCTCCGCAGGTAACGGGAGTCGGCAATAAACCTGTGCAATAGGCACATTCATCAGTTTGACTAAGATTACCTTGAGTCACTGTCCCTTTCACATAATAATTCTTACCTTTGTCTGAATCATTACAACTTTGTGTTACCGCAGTTACTGTAACTCTTACTGTCTTGGGTTCGGTCCACGCAGTTTCTTTCAATCCTGTCGGCTCTTTTCCATAAATATACCCTTTATAAATATAAATTCCTGGTTTAGATTCAGAGAAAGTAAACTTGCTCACGAAATCAGTCCCATCGGCATAATCCTTGTGCCATGCGCCTTGATAATGTGCCCACAAATATTCCAAACCATCATCGTCCTGCCCTGTAACTGTAAGCTCAATAGTTTCTCCCACACTAAACTCTGCCTTATCCACAGAAAGAGTGCCAGACACAGGGTCGTTTTCTTGTGTTGGAATCACGCAATCATAAAACATAAACCTTATCACAGCCATGAATTGGTCTGCGCTTAAGTCAGAACCTTGTGTATCATTATCATCCATTGCGTTCTTGGCTTCTCCATACTCAATTTTATTATTATTATTACTATCGTAATATTCAATAATTTCGCCATGATGGTAATAAGCAGAACTGCAACCATCTCCGGCCATTGCTGTAATTGGAATAATGAATCCGAGAAAAACTATAAGAAGAACAAAATATTTTTTAAACATATTATAAAAATTAATTATTCTTTAATAGTAGCAAATGTAAACTCATTAGTCTATCCACTCCTTTTTTCCGGAGGAACAAAACTCATCCCAAGCTTTTTATAAATCTCTCTTTCTGTTCTGCCAGCTATTCTCTTCTTCCCTTTAAAAAGCCCGTACTCATTAAGCTTTAAGCCTTTGGAAATAGCAACTTTTCTAATCCTAATATTATAATCTTTGGAACCAGTAAAGTACATAAGCGCTGCGCCATACGATTCCTTGGGCACCACTCTTAAGTCGCAATCAATTCCCTGACTCAGACGCACCGAACTCTTAGTTTCTCCCTTGCCCCAAATTCTTAAAACTTCTGGAAGAGTTGTGAAATAATCCATCACTTTCTTAGAGTTATTTGTAATTGCCAATATATCAATATCGCCAATTGTCTCCTGTTTTCTTCTCAAAGAACCAGCTAAAGAAACTTTATCAACTTCTTTCAATTTATTAAGCTTGGCTCTGATATCTTTAGCAAAAGGTAAAATCTTTTCAACAATAAATCTCTTTTTCGACTTTTTAAGCAAAGCAATGCTTTCTAAAATATTCTTTTCTGATTTTTCTCCAAAGCCAACGAGCGAAGCGATTTTATTTTCTTTTGCTGCATTTTCCAAATCTTCCAAAGCAGTAATACCTAATTTCTGATAAAAGATTTTGATGCTTTTCGCGCCCACCCCTTCAATAGCCATTAATCTTTCTAAGTCAACTGGCACTTTTTTCTTCCATTTATCATAATATTTAATCTTTCCCGTTGTAATATATTCTTCAATCTTTTTAGCAATACCTTTGCCTACTCCTGGAATTTTTTCTAAATCTTGAATTCCTCCTTGCTCATAAATTTCAAAAATGCTTTTGTTGATATTTTCCAAGGCAATGGCTGCCTTTTCGTACGCTTGGGGCCTGAAGGCAGCTTCTTCCATTTCTAAGAAATAGCCGATTTCAAACAAAATATTTGCGATTTCCTGATTAACCATACTATTTATCTTATCACAAAATAAAAAAGCCATAAATCGGCTTTAATTTTAAATTCTTCTATTCCCTTTATTTCTTCTTTTTCTTTTTCTTTTTATTCTTAGAAACAGAAAATTCCTTATCCATTGTTTTTATAAATTTTAGCAGAATCGGATCGTCAATCTTTTCTTTAATAGTTATCCACCAAGGAGTGATAGGAAAACTTTTATCTTTCTTCCAATATTCAATTGCTTGAACTACATTAACCAATTGATCTACCTGATGAGTAAATCTGCCTTCCTTTGTCATACCTTCTTCGCAATCTATCCATAGATTCAATATCTCCTGGCCTAACGCTTCGGGCAAACCGCCAGTGAGCTTTGATAATGCCTTCCATTCTTTGTTAAGTTTTTTCATTAACCATTCCAATCTCTGCGTGTAGGGAATTCGTGGTGGTTTAGATACTAATTTTTTAACATCTTCATCTTTTATGCCCGCAGATAAAGCTGGATCATAAGGAGTCTGATCTCCCGCATAAACCTCGCAAAGATCATGAGCTAAAGCAATTTTTATAATCCTATCTGTATCTAACCCCTTAACTTTCCCTAAAAACCAACCCATAAACACCATCTGGAATGTGTGTTGAGCTACTGTTTCTGAATTCTTAACTCCAGCTAAAATCCAACCGGTCCTCCCTAATCGTTTCAATTTACCTACCTGAATGATAAAATTCAAAATATCACACATTTTTCCCTTCTCACATTTCTTTTTATTTTTTACAAAAGAATGATGTACTTCTTTTCTAAACTTAGAGACTATTGGGTCTTTTAAATTCTTTTTTGCCCATTTGCTCCAAAGTGCTTCGTTAATCTTGCCTTCTGATCTCCAATATTCCATAGCTTGTAAATAACTCTCTACTTTTCCGACTTCCCAAACAAATTTTGCTAACTTTGTTTTCCTTTTTCTTATTTCATTCCATAGATCAAATATTTCCTTTTTAGTGTCCTCGGGCAACCCATGAATAACTTGCTTAATGGCTTTTTCTTCCTCTTTTTTCCGTTCATTTTCTGCCATTTTTTCAATCACACCAGAAACCTGTGGTAATTTTTGAAACGCGAGTTCAATCGCTTTTCTGTTTCCTTTTAAAAGAATATCTTTAGGAAGAAGTGCGTCATAGGGTGTTTGCTCACCAATAAAAATATCTGGAAGATGGTGAATTAAAACAGCTCTTAAAACCTTGCTTTCATCTAATCCTTTTTCTTTATTCAATGCCCACGCCAAAATAGCTGTTCTAAAAATATGGTCAGCCGATGTTGTTGGTTTTTTTATACCACAAAGCAACCAGCCCTTTCTTTTGTTCTGCTTTAATTTTCCTATTTTAATAAAAAAATTGAGTAGCGATTTCATAATTTGATACAAGAAGAAAACATTAATCCTCTTTTTGCTCTATCTAAAGTTCTTTATAAATAATTTTTTTAACCTTATAAATTGTCTTTACTGCTGACTGTACCTTCACTTCGTCTCCCACCTTGCTTCCTAGAAGCGAATTGCCTACTGGCGACTCATGGCTAATTCTGCCTAGCATAGGATTGGCTTCAATCGGTCCAACGATTGTAAACTCTGTTTTTTGTCCTTCCACTTCTAATAGAACAGTAGCTCCAAGGTTAACAATTCTTCTCTGATATGTGGGAGGTAAAATAATAAGGGCATAATTCTTGAGAATAAAATCCAGTTCATCAATCCTAGCTTCAAGCAAATTCAAACCCTCCTGAAATGTTGCGAATTCAGAATCAATGGTTTGAGAAGAAGGGGTAACTGCTTCATCTTTTTTCTTCACATCTCTCTCCCTCTTTAAATCCTCAAGCTCTTGTTCAAGCTTCTTTAATCCCTTCTTTGTAAGATATTGTTTATTCTCAACCTCCATAAGTTTAGATAATATATTATTTTAAGGTTATGAAAATTTTTGTCAAGGAAAAATAAAAAACCCTTTCGGAACCTCTGTTTGGTTCCCTTATTTTAAAAGACGAAAACCGTGGACTTGCCCATGGGGATCTATTTGAAAAACATATAAAAAACTTGAGCGATTACTCCGAAAAAGAAGAATAAAGACAAGAAAAAATAAGCAGGATTCATTTTGCGAGAATGTTTTTTCTTTAAATAAGTCCTATAAAGAAGAATGACGATAAAACCCTCTAGCCCCACCGATAAAGCACCGGTTAAACTCACTATCTGAATAAATTGCCTTAAACCAATTAAAAATAAAATTAAAGGAACAAAAGCGGAGATCAGCCAAGAAATGTTTTTTGACATATGCATATCATAAAAAAATATCTTCTTTAATGTCAGGCCAAGCGCTATAAAAGAACTAAAGCAGGTGATTAAGCCAAAGACAAAACCAAGATATATAACTCCTGACCCCATTTTGCCCACTAATCCAGAAAATGCGTCTTGGCTAGTCACGTTCCCCGAAACTCCAAAAACTAAAGCAACGAATAAAAGATAAGTAATAGCAGAAATTAAGAAGCCAGAATAAATTATTTTTCTTAACTCTTTTCTACTACCTTTTAAAATCTCTTTCACTTCTGGAAGAATAGCTGAGCTCCATAAGGCAAAAACTACAATGCCGTAGGGTAAAATAAGATAATTAAAATTAAAATTAAAAAAATTAGAGATCTGAATTGCTGGAATGGCCTTAAAGCACAAGAATAGAAGCAAGCCAAAGAAGATTAGAAGAATTAAAAATGAGGTTAAAGCAATTCCCTTAATGCCTCTATAAATTAAAAAACTGCCCAAGATAAAGAAAATTAAAACATAAATTAAAATATTAGGACCGAGAGCTGAACCCGTTAGTCCCT
>CAYNAD010000020.1:0-11169 GCA_964395215.1 uncultured Candidatus Saccharibacteria bacterium
AATCTTGGATGCATATTTTTTTCAATTCCGATTTTTTTTCCAAAATATGCTGCCAGTAAAACCGGTCCACCGATAATAAAAATCATCTGAAACAAGAACTGAAATGACTGTTTTTGCAATAAATAATTTTCTTGAGTCGCTCTTTTCAATCGTTTTTCTTTCTCTTGTGCATTATCTTTTTCCATATTTTAATTTCTTATTATAAAGACGTTAAGTTTTTATTGTATACAAATATACTCTTATGTCAATAATACAAGCTATATTCTAATCAATTTTAAAAAATCACAAACTTTAATTAAAAAAATCATTCCATCCTTCAACGATTTACAACAAAATAGGTTCAAGCATAGTCCCATAGACGGAGCGTTCAACCATAAACCTTATTAATAAAAGGTTTTTATTTTAGTATTTGTAATTTTAAAAGGTATGAGATTTAATCTCATACCATAACAATTAATAACAATTATTTTTAGCAAAAATCTCTAATGTTTTGGGATTTTTTATGCGGTGCCGAGGGAGGGACTCGAACCCTCATGGACAATGTCCATGCGATTTTGAATCGCACGCGTAAACCAATTCCGCCACCTCGGCATATTTTTTCTTACTTTACCTTTTTTTTGTTTATTTTCAAGCTATCCTCACAATCAGGATTAGAGCATTTTATTTGATTCCGTTTTGTTTTTATAAGCAACCACTTGCATTTTGGGCACAAATCTCCTGTGGGCTTATCCCAAACAGCAAAATCACATTTTGGATATTTGTCACATCCGTAGAAAATTTTTCCTTTTTTGGTTCTCTTCTCTGTTATTGCTCCTGTTTTACATTTGGGACATTTAATATTCAGTTTGTTATCCTTTAATGACTCTGTAAATCTGCATTTTGGAAATCCAGTACAGGCGTAAAATTTTCCAAACCTACCAAGCTTGATAATTAAGGGAGAGTTACACTTTGGGCAGGTTTTATCGGTCTTTTCTTCAGCGATTTCCTGTTTTGAGAGTTCTTTTTCTTTTTGTTTAAGGTTTTGCTCAAATGGTTCGTAAAAATCTCCTATTACTTCCTGCCATTTTTCTTTACCTTCCTCAATGTCATCAAGCGTGCTTTCCATTTTCGCAGTAAATTCGATATCAACTATCTTTGGAAAATGCTCTACCAATATATCATTAACTACAATACCTATTTCTGTGGGTTCAAATCTTTTTTGTTCATTTTTTTGGACATAATTTCTCCACTGAATCGTAGAGATAGTCGGGGCATAAGTAGATGGTCTGCCAATACCATGCTCTTCTAATATTTTTATTAAATTTGGTTCATTGTATCTGGCAGGTGGCTGGGTGAAGTGTTGTTCAGGAATAAGTTCTTTAAGCTCTAATTTTTCTTTTTCTTTAAGGTCCGGAAGCTCAGCTTCTTTGAATTTCATTGGATAAATTTTAAGAAATCCATCAAATTTTAATATCTGACCGTTTGTTTGAAAAAGATAATCTTTTGCTTTGATTTTTATATTCGTGGCATCAAATAGCGCTGGAGTCATTTGACTGGCTAAAAATCTGTTTGAGATAAGTTGATATAGTTTTTCCTCTGGCTTATTTTTAAAGCTTGGCTCAAGCTGGAGCTGTGTTGGTCTGATCGCTTCGTGTGCCTCCTGCGCTCCTTTGGATTTAGTTTTGAATTTTCTAGAAATATAATAAGAAGAGCCATATTTTTTATTAATATAGCTTTTTGCCTCAGACAATGCTTGAGCAGAGAGATTTAAAGAATCAGTTCTGTGGTAGGTAATTAAGCCTCTTTGATAAAGCGATTGAGCCAGCATCATAGTTTTTTTAGAAGTGAAACCAAACCATCTGCCCGCTGTTTGTTGAAGAGTACTTGTAGTGAAAGGAGGTAAGGGATGTTTTTTGGTTTCCTTTTTTTGAATACTCGCAACCCGATATTCCGCGTCTTCTAAATCTTTTACTATCATGTCTGCTTGTTTTTTATTTTCTATTCCTAATTTAGTAATTTTTTTACCATCTTGCTCAATTAAAAGAGTTTCAAATTCTTTATTTTTTTCTTTTAACAATAGGGCAGAGATGCTCCAATATTCCTGTTTAATGAATTTTTCGATTTCCCTTTCTCTTTCAATAATTAGACGAACAGCAACTGACTGAACTCTGCCCGCAGAAAGTCCCCGAGCAACTTTTTTCCAAAGAAAAGGGGAAAGTTTGTATCCTACGATTCTGTCTAAAACCCTTCTTGCTGTTTGAGCATTAACCAGTCCCATATTTATCTGTCTTGGATTCTTCAATGCTTTTTTTATGGCAGTTTCAGTTATTTCGTGGAAAACAATTCTTTCGTAACTTTTAAGTTTTAGAATTTCCTTTAAATGATAAGCGATGGCTTCGCCTTCTCTGTCCTCATCAGTAGCTAAGATTATTTTATCTGATTCTTTAGCATCTTTTTTGAGCTGATTTACGGTTTTCCTTGATTTAGTAGGAATAACATATTGTGGTTCAAAATTTTTTTCAACATCTACTCCAAGTTTTGATTTTGGCAAGTCCCTTACATGCCCAAAACTAGCAGAAATTTTATAGTTTTTACCTAAAAATTTTCCAAGGGTCTTGCATTTTGTAGGGCTCTCCACTATTAAAAGAGGCATATTTTTAAATGAGATTTATTTACTAATTACGTAAACCTGACCACCCAAGTTTTTAATTTTTTCCAGCATTTCTAGATTTGTCAAAGTAGCGCTTACCTTTGCTGGATTTAAACCGCTTTCCTGGATTATTCTGTCAATATACATTGCTTTGGAGTTTTTTAGAAGAGCAATAATAATTTCTTCTTCTTCTGTCTCTGGGATTAATTCTTTTTCAGGAATTTTTAAATCCATGTTCAGCCCCTTAATTATATCATTTGCATTTTCTATTAAGCAAGCTCCTCTTTTAATTAAGGAATTACAACCCTTGGAATTAGGCGAATATATTGAACCAGGCAGGGAGAAGACTTTTTTCTTTTGTCTAAAAGCATGATTAGCGGTATTTAGCGCCCCAGAACGATTTTTTGCCTCTATTACCAATACGCCCAAGCTTAAGCCAGAGATAAGGCGATTTCTTTCAAGGAAATTGCTTTTAAATCCCGGCGCATCCGGCTTTTGTTCTGAAATTATTGCTCCACCTTGTTCTATAATCTTTTCTGCAAGACCCAAATTTTCTTGAGGATAGATATTTTTTTTATTAAGTCCTGTTCCTATGAAAGCAATTGTTTTGCCTTTATTTTCTAAAGCTGTTTTGTGTGCAACTGTGTCAATGCCTCGGGCTAATCCACTTACGATAATAAAGCCGGCTCTTGTGAGTCCGGAAGTGATTTCGGTTGCTGCCTGTTTTCCATAATCTGAACAGCGTCTGGTGCCAACAACTGCCATAATAGGGGAGTTCCCTAAGGTTAAGTCGCCTCTATAATATAAAACCCCTGGCGAGTTCGGGATTTGAGCAAGGGGTGTTGGGAAGTCTTTATCTTTTATTTCGATTTTTTTTATATTTTTATCAATTTCCATCTGATAAGTTTTCAATAAGCTGGCTTACAGCATTTTCTTTGGCTTGAGTCATTTGCGTTTGTTTTTCTTTTGAAAATTTTTGTAGAACGAATTTTTCCGTTTTTATTTTTTCTGATTTTGGTCCAATGCCTATTTTTAGCTGAATAAAATCTTTTGTTCCCAATTTGTCAATCACTGACTTAACTCCCTTGTGCCCACCAGTGCCTGAGTCAATCTTAATTTTTGTTTCTCCAAGTTCTAAATCTAAATCATCACGAATAAGCCAGATGTTTTTTGCAGAGATTTTATAGAAATTTTTCAGCAATTGAACTGCTTCGCCTGATTGGTTCATAAATGTCCGGGGTTTGGCTAAAATTATTTTTTCATCATTAATTCTGCCTTGACTGATTTTGGCTTTTAATTTGACTTTATTCTTCCAAAATGAAAAATTTCCCTGTTTTTTTATAATATCCAGAGCTTCAAAGCCAAGATTGTGGGGCGTGTTTCTATATTTTGTGCCTGGGTTTCCCAAGCCGATAATCAGAATCATTTTATTTGTATTATACTATTATGAGAACCTGCTCGTTCCTCTCGCAGAACCTTGAAATTAAATTTGCCATATAATTTTTTAAGGTAATTTAATTATACATTTATTTTATGAAATATAAAAATGAATTTGCCTTTTTGTTATTTTTAGTTTAAAATAGTCAGAACATGCCTAAATTTCTTAATTTTATTTGGGAAATCGCAAAGATAACGATAATTGCTCTCCTAATAGTTATTCCTATCAGGGTTTTTATTTTCCAACCCTTCTTTGTTAGCGGAGCAAGCATGGAGCCAAATTTTCATAATTTGGATTATCTAATTGTTGATGAAATTTCTTATCATTTAGGCGAACCGCAGAGAGGCGATGTGGTTGTTTTTTATAACCCGAATAACACAAGCCAAAGATTTATTAAAAGAATAATTGCTTTACCTGGGGATACTATCAAAATAGAAGGAGGTAATGTTTATCTTCGACAGACGCAGGAAGGCGAGTTTTTAATGCTTGATGAAACAGGGTATTTACCAGAAGATTTAGGTACTAAGGGTAATACGAATATAACTCTAGAAGAAAATCAGTATTTTGTTATGGGAGATAATAGAAATTCTTCTTATGATTCAAGAAGTTGGGGAGTGTTAGACAAAGAATATATAATTGGCAGAAATTTTTTTAAGCTTCTAAATGTACAGATATTCTCTAAATAACAATCTATGGTAAAGCAAAAAAAGAAAAAAATTAAAAAAATAGGCAAAGTAAAAGCTAAACCAGTGAAGGCAAGTGGAATCAAAAAACCCAAAGAGATTAAAAAGTCAAAAAATATCTTGCAGACGCCTACTGGAATGCCTGATATTCTTCCGACAGATCAGCCATATTTTGACAAGGTTTTAAGAATAGCTGAAAGCTTTTCTAATTTTTACGGTTTTAAAAAGATTTCCACACCTATTTTAGAATTCGCTGAGCTTTTCGAGAAAGGGACTGGCGCCGATACTGATATAGTGGAAAAGGAAATGTACACATTGCGAACTAAAGGAGGTGATTTATTAGCTCTTCGTCCAGAATTCACCCCATCTCTGGTTCGCGCTTATATTGAACATGGAATGATAAATTTGCCCCAGCCGGTAAAACTTTTTTCAACAGGTCCTCTTTTTAGACATGAACGACCTCAGGCGGGCAGGTATCGCCAGTTCCATCAGTTTAATATTGAGATTATTGGTTCAGATAGACCAATCGTGGACATAGAGACAATATATTTTTGCTATAACATATTGTACAGTTTGGGCATTAGAGATGCTTTAGTAAAAATCAATAGCATTGGATGCAGGGATTGTCGGCCTAATTCAAAAAAACATCTGATATCTTATTTAAAACGAAAGCAAAATTTTCTTTGTCCAGATTGCAAGCGTCGGTTGAAAAGTAATCCTTTAAGGGTTCTTGATTGCAAGAAGGAAAGTTGTCAGCAGGTAGTAGCAGGCGCGCCCCAACTTCTTGATCACTTATGTAAGGATTGCCACAGCCATTTAAAAAGAATTCTTGAATTTTTGGATGAATTAAAAATTCCTTATCTTTTAGACCCGCTCTTAGTGAGAGGATTAGATTATTATACAAGAACAGTTTTTGAAATTGTGGCAGAGAAGGAAAAACCCATGAGTCAAGATGCTTTAATCGGTGGTGGAAGATACGATGATTTGATCAAGCTTTTTTCTAGGAAAGATATTCCTGCTTGCGGGGCAGCGGCGGGCATTGAAAGAATAATAAATTTACTCAAAGCAAGAGAGGTTAAACCTCTTCAATCAGATAGATATGACATATTTTTTGCCCAATTGGGTGATCCGGCAAAGGTTAGGGCCTTGCAACTTTTAGAAGAATTTAGAAAAAGTAATTTTTTAACAGCTCATTCATTAAGCAGAAATTCTTTGGCAAGACAACTCGAATTGGCTGATAGATTAAAAGTAAGGTATAGTTTGATCTTAGGAGAAGATGAGGTAAAAAAGAACTTGATTATTTTGAGAGACATGAAAACAGGCAAGCAGACCCTGCTCAAAATCTCTAATGTTATAGAAGAAGTCAAAAAGAGATTAAAATAAGTTGACTTTTCCCATTTTTAGTTTTAAAAGTAATATATTATGACAGGATTAAAAGTTGAAATAAAAGAAAGAGAAAATAGCCGACAGCTTTCAGGTCGGTTTGTTCGGGCCTTAAGGAGAAGCGGCGTGATATACGGGTTAAAAAAATCTCGGTTTATGGAGAGACCCAAAAGCCATCAGCTTAAAAAGAGGGCGGCTTTGAGGAAAATAAGAATTAAAGAAGAACGTAGAGAGCTTGAAAAATTAGGCAAAATATAATGTCTTTAAGGCAAACTATTAAAGATCATTTGCAAGAGAGCATGAAGCAACACCAGGAGGAGCGGCTTTCTGTTTTACGTCTTTTGTGGGATGTTGTTCTTAAAAAAGAAAAAGAGAAAAGAATGCGGTTGAAAGATGTGGCAGAAGACAAAATAGAGAAAGAGAGTGAGCTTAATGACGAAGAAGTCCAGCAATTAATTGCATCAAGCATCAAGAAAAATAAGGATGGGATAGAGCAGTTTAAACAAGGAGGTAGAGATGACTTGGCAGAGAAAAATCAAAGAGAGATAGCAATACTCGGAAAATATCTTCCAGAGCAGTTAAGTGAACCGGAAGTTTTGGTTTTAGTTGAAAAAGCAATTCAGGAAATTCAGGCAAAAGGTCCAGCGGATTTTGGCAAGGTTATTGGTAGCGTGATGGCACAGGCAAAAGGTAAGACAGATGGAGGAACAGTGAGCAGAATTGTAAAAGAAAAACTATCGCAGTAAAAATGGGATTTAGAATATGATAGGGATTACTAATCTTTTGACAACCTCTTTTAATAAGGGGTTTTTAAAAAAAATAGCGGAATTTGTTTTGGAAAAAGAAAATCAAGAAGGAGCGGATTTATCCATTGTTTTAGTTGATAAAAAGAAGATGAGGGAACTGAATAGGGAATATAGAAAAGAGGATAAAGTCACCAATGTTTTATCTTTTTCTTACGAAAAAGGAAAGCCATTTGTGTTTCCCTTAAAAAATTTGGTAAAATTAGGCGAAGTGGTTCTCTGTCTGGAATATATCAAACAAGATGCCAAAAAGCAGGGCGTTGATTTTCAAGAAGAGCTTACTCGTGTTTCTATACATGGCATTTTACATACTTTAGGGTATAATCATGAAACAGAGAGGGATTTTGAAAAGATGAACAGTTTGCAGGAGCAATATCTTCGTCTATATTTTAATAAGCAATAATTTTTATATTTTATGGTTTGGAAATTTCCGTCTATGGCGAGAAAAAGCAATACCATCACTTCTCTTGATATTGGTTCAAGCTCAATTAAAGGGCTGGTCGCCCAGCGGAGACCAGATAGTCAAGCTTTAGGAGTTTTAACGCACTTTAGTTTGCCTTCTAATGGTTTGCGTAAAGGAGCAGTTGTAGAGAGCGAGAATGTCTCAGAGCAGTTGAGAAAAGTGATAATTAAATTAAGGACAATAGCCAAGCCCCATAAGCTCACAGATGCTTATGTTAACGTTAATGGTTCTCATATTAGCTCTAGGGAGAGCCATGGCGCTGTAGCCATCTCTAAAGCTGATCAAAAAGTTTCTTTCGAAGATATAAAAAGAGTGAATGAAGAGGCGAGGAATATAAATCTACCTTTTAATCAGGAGATTTTAGACATATTCCCTACAGAATATATTGTTGACGGTCAGTCCGGGCTCACAGAAATTGAAGGAATGAAAGGAATCAAGCTAGAAGTAAATGCTTTAGCAGTGAGCGCTTTTTCTTTATATACAAAAAAATTAATTGATTCAGTTTTAAATACTGATATAGATATTGCCGAAGTTATTATTTCTCCGCTCGCCGCTAGTCGAGCGGTTTTAACTCCTCAGCAAAAAGAATTAGGTGTGGCAATGGTTGATATTGGTGCCGAGACCACTGGGATTGCTGTTTTTGAGGAAAAAAACTTAATCCATTTAGCTGTTTTGCCTATTGGGTCAGATAATATTACTCGAGATATTGCTATTGCCCTACAAACTGACATAGAGATAGCAGAAGTAATTAAAAAGAAGTTTGGTTCGCATTTATTTAAAAATAAAAGGAAAAAGGAAAAAATAGATCTTCCTGACGGTGAGATTTTTGAATTTGATAGTAAAAAAATGGTAAAAGCAGGCCGAGCACGGGTTTCTGAAATTTTAAATTTAGTGAGTAAAGAATTAATAAAAATTAAGCGAGAACAAGCACTGCCCGCGGGTATAGTTCTAACAGGCGGTGGTTCTAATCTTTCCGGCTTGGTTGGTTTTTCCAAGGAGCAATTAAAATTGCCTATTAAGAAAGGAGTTTGCACTGATTTGGTGGGCTTAGAACAAGATCCTAGTTTCAGCGTAGCTTGTGGACTGGCTTTGCTCGGAGCAGATAATGGCAAAACAGAGGAGGGTGGTGGTTCCCCAATAATGAGGGGATTAGGACGGATATTCGAAACTTTTAAGCCCTAATTTTTATGCCTAAACTTTCGGCTAAAATTAAAGTTATTGGAGTCGGCGGTTCTGGAGGGAACGCGGTGAACCGAATGGCAAAATGTAAGATTCAGGGTGTAGATTTGATAGCTGCTAACTGTGATTTTCAGGATTTAAAAAAGACCAATGCAACCCATAAAATTCAGATAGGAAAAGATCTCACAAAAGGTCTTGGTGCTGGCATGAATCCAGTTATTGGCAAAAGGGCAGCGGAAGAAAGCGCTCATGAAATTAAACAGGTGCTAACAGGCGCTGATATTGTTTTCGTGGTTTGCGGTCTAGGTGGTGGAACTGGGACAGGATCCGCATCTGTAATTGCAGGTATTGCCAAAGACTTAGGCGCTTTAACTATTGGGGCAGTTACTCTGCCTTTTTCATTTGAAGGAGCACAAAGAAAAAGAGTCGCTGCTATTGGTGAAAAGAAATTAAGAGAAAAAGTTGATACTCTTTTTGTTATTCCAAACGACAATCTTTTGTCTCAAATAAAAGAAGATACGACTTGTGAAAATGCTTTTTGGATTTGCGACGAAGTTTTGCGACAGGCAGTTCAGGGCATTTCTGACTTAATCGTAAGATCGGGCATTATCAATGTTGATTTTGCAGATGTTAAATCAATAATGGCTGACTCTGGCTCTGCTTTATTTGGAGTAGGAATGGGCAAAGGGGAGAATAAGATTGAGCAGGCCGCAGCAGCAACACTTAATTCTCCATTTTTACAATTTCCTATCAAAGGAGCGAAAAGAATTCTTTTCAATATTACAGGTGGCAAGAATTTATCTTTAATGGAAGTAGAACAGGCAGCTAAAATTATTACTCGCGATACATCAGCCACCAAAGTCATTTTTGGAGCAATAGAAGACAAAACCCTCCGACCCGACCAGGTCAAAATCACTCTCATCGCCGCAGGGGTGGAATAGGTTCGAGTCCTACTGCCGGAGCCGATTTTCAACAAAAAAAATTGCTTTTTGAGCGGTTTTTTACTTTTTTCATACTGGTTTTGTGGTAAAATAGAATAATATGAATTTAATAATAGATGGAATTATTTGGATACTTACTTTTCCGATAACATATATCCTATTGTTTTATGTTTTTTATCGTATAAAACAGGATGAGAGATTTAAAAATCGACCCGTGCTAGGGAATCTCTATAATCGGCCAGCAATCTATCTTGCTATTGTGGGCTATATCATCGGTTTTATTACTAATATTATACGTAATTTTAGTTGGGGGGTGATTGCTCCTGAAACATATCTAGATCTTAGGATACCACTATTTCTGATAACCACACTTTTTTATTTATTGGGTTTTTGGTGGCACAAAAAATCCAAAAAAGAAAAAGGTTAAGGGAGCTAGTTATTTAATTTTAATATAAAAGTCTAAAAATCATTTCATTTTCTAACAATTCATCACAAAATAGGTTCGAACATAGTCCCATAGACGGAGTTTTAATAAAAAATCGCTTTTTAAGCGTTTTTTTGGTAAAATAGAGTAATTAAAATAAATTTATGAAAATGGAAGTGAGAATCATAACTATCTTAGTTAGTTTAATTATTTTTGTTAGTATAGGATTGAATATTTATCAATACCAAATCGTTAATGAATTTAAGAGTCTTCCCATAGAAGAAGTTGAGGAAATAGAGGTCTTTATTAGCGACGATAACGATATAGTGTCGGAATCAGATGCGTTGATTAGAAATGTTTGTTTCGGTGGTCTGACAGCTGAGCTTGGCCAACAATTAAAAATAGTTTGGGATGGATCGAACATTGATAAAGTTAATATTGTTCTACTAGATCATAGAGCAGGTGATAATTATCATGTAATAGCAACTGATGTTTCTTTTTCTGAAGGTTATTTTTATTGGTATATACCCTTAAAATTTATCTATCCCGGGGAGAAATCTTTTGCCCTATGGATAGGTGAATATAAGCCACCAGCTCAAAAAGGTGATTGGGAACCACTGCGAGAAGAAGCAGAATCCATGATATATTATCAACAAGAAAGGATTAGTATTATGGGAGATTATGTCCAATTAAATAGGCCATCACCACGAGATGTTTGGTCCTTGGGTCAAAGTGAATATCTTACTTGGATGACAAGCAGGGTAGAAAAAATAAATATAATTCTTTTAGATGAAAGGGATAATTCTTATAGGGTTATTGCAACAGATATTTCTCAGACTAATCAGCCTTATAGTTGGAATGTTTCCAGCGATTTGTCACCAGGTAATTCCTTCCGTGTTTATATGGGAACATATAGGCCATTAGCCCAAAAAGGTGACTGGAGTGAGGTAGAATCAATTGCTTGTTCATTCCCTCATGTTTATGACTTAAGTGATAGATTTACTATAGAATAATCATCAAAGCCCGAAAACCATCCCGTTTTCTAATAACTCATTACAAAACAGGTTTTAATAAAGTCCGTCCCTCGGAGTTGCTTTTCAAAGAATCGTCTTTTAGGCGATTTTTTGGTAAAATAAAAGTATAATAATTAATTTATAAATATATGAAATCAATATTTAGTCCATGGACATTTAGTGTATGGGAATTGGGAATCTTCAAAGTATGTG
>CAYNAD010000021.1:0-10432 GCA_964395215.1 uncultured Candidatus Saccharibacteria bacterium
ATATGCTATTATACATGGCAATCTAATGAAAATTATGAAAACAAAGATTGCTAATTTAATTGAAGTTTTAATCCTCTGGGGAGTTGTAGGAGGAGTTATTTTTTCTTTATTTTATGGTTTAGCCACAGTTAAGGGAATTGGTTTTGAAAGAGATGATTCCTTTGATAGTGGAGCTATAGTTTATCAGGAAAATTCTTTGAGCTCTAATAGCGCTCACTATATTCCCAAAGGTACAGTAGGAAGTTTGATTGGTGAAGAGAATAAGACATATAGGGTAGCAGTTACCGCTTATTCCTCTTCTCCTTGTGAGACTGACAGTTCACCATTTATTACCGCATCCGGTGACTGGGTGCAAGATGGAATAGTGGCAGCTAATTTTCTTTCATTTGGCACTAAGCTTAAGATTCCTGAATTATTTGGAGACAA
The DNA here is from genome assembly GCA_964395215.1 of uncultured Candidatus Saccharibacteria bacterium. Lineage (GTDB taxonomy): Bacteria > Patescibacteriota > Minisyncoccia > Minisyncoccales > PEYH01 > JAHIEL01. The sequence continues at coordinate 427 of CAYNAD010000021.1, forward strand.
AGTTTTTATAGTTCAAGATAGAATGCATCCTCGCAAAAAGTATCAAGTAGATATTTGGTTTCCTTCAAGGGCTGATGCTCTTGAATTCGGAGCTCATTATATTTATATTGAGTTAGTTGAGGAAGCATAAAGATTAAAAATAAATAAATTCAAAAGTAAAAGACCCGCTCTTATGCGGGTCTTTTACTTTTATCGTGCCCAGGGAGGGATTCGAACCCTCACGCTCCAAAGGAGCACAGGCCCTCAACCTGTTGCGTAAACCGTTCCGCCACCTGGGCCTATCCTTATATTTTATTTTTCTTCTTCAGGAATTTCTTTTTTTGGTTTAGCTGTCTCTGCCTTGTTCTCAACTGCAGATTCTTCTTTCTTTTCTATAGCTGGCTTCACCTCTTCTTTTTCCTCGGGAGATTCCTCTTTAACAGGTATTTTTTCTTCAAAAACTTTTTCATCAACCATCTTAGTTTTAAGTCGGGCTCTTTTCCCTTGCGCAGTTCTTAGATAATAAAGCTTTGCTCTTCTTACCTTGCCTCTTTTAATAATTTCAATCTGTTTTATAACAGGAGAGTGGATAGGAAATATTTTTTCTACTCCAACACTATCTATTGTAGCTCTTACAGTAATGGTTGCGTTTAATCCTTTCCCGTGTTTTCGCGCTAAAACTACTCCTTGAAAAACCTGAGTTTTTTCTTTTTCAGCTCCAAAATCAGATATTATTTGATGTACCTTAACTGTGTCTCCAGGCCTAATATCAGCTTTAAGTTTTTTTAATTGCTCTATATTAAATTGTTTTATTTTATTTGGCATAATATGTTTTTTAAATTTGTTGGTAATTGCGACTCGAACTCTTTTATCTCGCCCTGCATCATTTTTATTTTCAGAGATTTTGCGTGGAGGAATTGTCTTTCTAATCCCTTGGGCACTTTTTGATTTTTGAAGGAATAGAGTTTATCTCCTGCGATTGGGTAACCCAAGTCAGCAAAGTGAACTCTTATTTGATGCTTTCTTCCTGTTTTTGGCATTGCTTCAATCAGAGTGTATTCCTTATATCTTTTTATTGTCTTCCATTCGGTCTCCGCTTTTCTAGGTCCTGTTTTCTTAGAACTTGGGCCTGACAGAAAATATGCTTTTTGTTTAATCCCGGATTTATCTCTCCCAATCAGGGTTTTGATAATGCCACTATTTTCTTGTATTCTTCCAAACACTAAGGCGATATATGTTTTCTCAACTTCTCTATTCTTAAACTTATTTTGAAAAAAAAGCAAGGATTTACTGTTCTTGGCTATGAGCAATAGGCCCGAAGTGTCTTTGTCTAAACGATGAATAATTCCGTTTCTTGGTAAGTTAATCTTTGGTAGATATTCTTTTAATGATCCAACAGAGACGCCTGCTGTTTTATCAATCACCAATAAATCTTTATCTTGATAAATGGTTTTCATATTAAAACCCGTTTTACGGGTGTGGACGATGCAGGACTCGAACCTGCGACTTCTTCGATGTAAACGAAGCGCTCTGGCCAACTGAGCTAATCGTCCCGATGTGGGCGCGGCAGGATTCGAACCTGCGACCGTCCGGATATAAGCCGGATGCTCCACCGCTGAGCTACGCGCCCACATAAAAGAAATAACTAAAGAATGAGTCATCGATATAAGCCGGATGCTCCACCACTGAGCTACGCGTCCCTACCTTTCTTTTTACCTATTTTTAGTATTTTTTCAAGTTCCTCTCTTTCAATTGTCTCTTTTTCAATTAATCTCTTGGCAAGTTTTTCCAAGAGTTTTTGCTTTGTTTTTAGGATTTTTTCAGCTTTCTTCTTTGCCTCTTTAAAGACTTTCTCCACTTCTTTGTCAATTTGCTGTGCTAATTTTTCTGAATAGTTTTTTTCTTCGTTAAACGCCTTGCCTAAATATTTTAACTCTTCTTTTTTACCAAAGACAATGGGTCCCAAGGATGACATTCCATATTCTTTTACCAAACTTCTGGCAATATCAGAGGCCCTTTCTAAATCATTACTTGCGCCCGTGGTTACTTCTTTGTATTTTAATTTTTCTGCGCAATAGCCACCGAGCAGGGTAGAAACATCAGCAATAAAATCGGTTCTGGTTTTCATTCTCTTTTCCTCTGAAGGCATTTTTAAAGTATAGCCACCAGCCATGCCCCTTGAGACAATGGATATTTTCCTTACTGGTTCTCCTTCTGAAACATAAGTAGAGACTAGGGCATGGCCTGCCTCGTGATAAGCAGAAATTTCCTTTTCTTTTTTAGATAAGACATGACTTTTTCTTTCAGGACCTAACATTACTTTTTCAATGGACTCGGTTAGCTCTGTTTGCTGAATTTCTTTTTTATCTCTCCTAGCTGCCAAAATTGCTGCCTCATTTAAGAGATTCTCTAAATCAGCTCCCGAAAAACCCGGAGTTCTTTCAGCTATTTCTCTCAGGTCAGATTTTTTAGCCAAGGGTTTTCCTCTGGCGTGAATTTTAAGTATTGCTTCTCTGTCTTCAATACTTGGCATATCCAAAACAATTTGCCTGTCAAATCTGCCCGGCCTTACAAGGGCAGGATCTAGAATGTCTCCTCTATTAGTTGCAGCTATAACTATGCATTTAGAATCTCTTTCAAAGCCGTCCATTTCAACTAAGATTTGATTTAAGGTCTGTTCTCTTTCATCGTGTCCTCCGCCAAAGCCAGCTCCTCTTGTTCTGCCGATAGCATCAAGCTCATCAATAAATATAATAGATTTATCGTGTTTTTTAGCTTCTTGAAATAGCGAACGCACTCTTCCACTGCCAACACCAACAAATAATTCTATAAATTCAGAGCCAGCCACTGAAAGAAAGGGGACATTGCTCTCTCCTGCTACTGCTCTTGCTAAGAGAGTTTTACCTGTCCCTGGAGCGCCCAGAAGAAGTACCCCTCTTGGAATTTTTGCGCCCATATTCAAGAACTTTTTTGGAGTTTTCAGAAATTCAACAATTTCTTCTAACTCTTGCTTCGCCTCTTTAAGCCCAGCAACATCTTTAAAGGAGATTTTCTGTTTTGGATGACCATCAGCGCCAAATACTCTAGCTTTTGCTTTTGAGAAATTAAAAGCCTGCATAGCGCCACCCTTGGATTGTTTTGAAAACATCCAGAATATCCAGAATAGAAATAATAGCGGTAAGCCCAGCAGAAAGATGGTACTTACTCTTCCCCAAACATCAACTTTTTCTTTAACGGTAAGATTTATTTCACTAAGCGCCTCTGTATTCACTCCGTAATTTTTCAAAGTTTCAGTAAGAGAGCTTTCTGTTTCCTTTTTGGATATTGCTTGAGTTTGGTCTTTGTAAAGAATAGATACTTCACTGCCCTCAATGGTCAATTTCTCTATATTTTTATCATTAATGTGAGATGCTAGCTCATTTAAACCAATTTCTTTTTTTGTTTCAGGTTCAGAATAAAAAAAAGAAAATAGAGCCGATATAACGACAAAGATTAGAACTATAACTAAAAAGTTTTTAACTAAATTAGGAGCAGCTTTTTTCATTTTTAAAATTTTGTTTAATCTATTCTTAGTCAATTAAGCGTAGGCCCATTTTATGATTTATCGGATCTAGAGAGATGATTTCAAAACCATATTCTTTGCTTTGGGCAATCGTTTGACTACTGGTTTGATTTTGGGAGACATGGAGCAGTCCCCTGATATTTGGCGCTACTTCAACAAAAGCGCCTAGTTGATTTATTTTTACTACCGTACCTTTTATTTTGTCTCCTTTTTTAAATTTTTTCTCTATATCTTTCCATGGATCTTTTTTAAGCGCTTTTAAAGAGAGAGACACTTTTCCGTCTTTGGATATATCGATTATTTTCACCTTTACTACGTCTGCTACCTTTACAACATCCGCAACATTATCAATTAACTGCCAATCAAGTTCAGATATATGTATTAGTCCTTCTGTTTGGACTGTGTCATTGTCGTCTTTTTCTATAAAAGGAAATTTGATAAAGGCGCCGAATTCAGCTAAGCCGGTTATTTTTCCTTCAACCGTGTCTCCTGGCTTGTATCGTTCAAGTAGTTTCCCTATCTGTTTTGATGTAACTGCCTTTTCAGAAAAGATTAATTTATTTTCTTCATCTGACGCATCAATTATTTTAATTCCCAGTTCTTCTCCCACTAATTGCTGAAGGGATTTTAGGATTTCAGCAGCATCACCGTCCTTGACTCGTGGATAATGCTCCATTGATAACTGTGAGAGAGGGAGAAAACCCTTAATTCCGCAAAGTTCTGCTAATAGTCCTCCCTTGTTTGCCCCACTGACTTTAATGGTTACAATATCGCCGGCCCGTTCTAGCTTTTTTAATTCTTCCCAACTACTTTCTTCTTTTGCTTCTCTTAAAGAAAGCTCAATATATCCATCTCGATTATCTACTTCTACTACTTTTGCTTTTATTTCGTCTCCTGGTTTTAGTGCCTTTAAGATATTCTTAGCAGCGTAATATTCTTTACCAAAGATTACGCCAATACCAATAGCGCCTAGGTCAACGTAAACAGAATAGCGGTCATTACCGATAATGGTACCCTGTGCCATTTCTCCTGCCTTAGGAGGAAGGTAAATACCCATTTCGTTAATTTTAGTTGGTTGCTGTATTTTTTCCATATAAAATAAAATAGCACAAAATATAAGATTAGGCAAGGTATTGGCTTGAATATGTCGCACGTGGGGTCTGTTATAGGCAGAGCTTGATTAGAATTAGGATTGCAATATGTAAGGGGTAAAAATAATAAAATAAATTTTTATTGATTTGGAAATTAAAAGTTTTGATTTTTTTTATTCCATAGAGCAAGGGCAAAATTTCTATACTAAAGAATTGGATAAAAAAACCGCTGAAAAAGTAATTATTTTTAATAGTTTGCCAACTTATAGTGATAAATCGCCACAGATTGGCCCCCGCATAGAAGTTAAGCCAATAGGCGCCTTTTATTATCAAGGAAACTGGATCTAGAAGAGATAAAAGAAGATAGGCAATGATTAATTTATGGAAACTACGATTAAAGAGATAAAAGCAGAATATCATTAATACTCCATAAGTTCCGTATGAAAAATCAAGCGTACTGTTTGTGGCGAAACTAACGATATCCGGCAAGATGATTAGCAGACCTAACCCGAAATAAGATAGAAATATTTTACCCGGCTGTTTGTTAGAATGATTTGATTTTATTTTTTCATAAAGCTTGATAATGACAACGCCTAACAATAATGTGAAAATTATATTTAATTTAAATGGGCGGAATTTTAAATCGTTGTACAAAAAAGCAAATGGAATTTGCGACACTACAGCTAAAATGAATAATCTTTTAATATATTTTTTAATATTTGAAGTAAAAACATAACCCAAGCTTATTTGATAGGCGAAAATAGGAAAAGCCACCCGGCCTATAATGTGTAGTAATTGTATTTGAGGAAAAAACAGTAGACCAATATGATCTATAGCCATAGCTATAATACCTATGAGCTTTAGTAAGTCGCTTTGTTTTTTGTTTAAGATTATATTATTCATTTTATTGATTTAGAGATTGTTTCCTACGGAGTACTATATTATAATCATATCATAATCAATGAGGTTTTGCTTAAAGACGATAGATGCTTCGAGACAAATAAAGCAAGGAGTTGAATAGAGTTGGGAAAAGTGATAAAATAAAAAATATAGATTAAACATTAAGAGTATTATGGAAATTTATTGGCGCGGACAGGCCTGTTTTGAAATAAGGGCCCTGTCAGCAGACCCAAAAATAAAGACTAGAATTGTCACTGACCCTTACAACAATTCAATCGGCTTAAAATTGCCCTTAATTAAGGCTGACTTAGTATTGATGAGTAATAATCATGATGACCATAACAACTCAGCCGCTGTTAAGGACAATCCTTTCATAATAGAAGAGCCAGGAGAATATGAAGTAAAAGATGTTTTTATAAGGGGTTTTTCTGCCAGTCATGGACAGAAAGACAAAAAGGATTTGGGCAAAATAGTTATTTATACCATTGAAGCAGAAGGAATTAAACTCTGTCATTTAGGCGATTTTGGCCAGGAAGAACTTTTGCCCGAGCAATTAGAAGGGGTTGGCGATGTGGATATTTTAATGATTCCAGTTGGAGGGAAGTACACCATTGATGGCGAGACAGCTCAAAAGATTGCTAATCAGATAGAGCCTAAAATTATCATCCCAATGCATTATAAGATTCCAGACCTTAAGGTTGATATTGCTGGGGTGGGCGAATTTCTTAAAGCTATGGGGCAGGAAGATTTAAAGCCAGAGGATTGCCTGAAGATTAAGAAAGATGATTTATCTTCAGAAACAAAAATTATTTTATTAAAAGCTTGAATCAGCACAAACAAAATTCTAAACGATTTTTAAACAGATTGAAAAATCTGCCTTTAGAGAAAAGAAAGATAGCTTTTTGGATAATAATGCTTGGTATAGGGGCGGTTTTCTTTTGTATTTTTTTAATAATTACTTTTTATCGGATAGGCAAGATATAAAAATATGGCTAAAAAAGAAGAAAAAAATAAAAATAAAAAGCAGAGCGATAAAGCTCCAATTGGGCAGGATATTGGCTATGTTAAACCAAGAGAAATAAGCAAGGAGATGGAGGAGAGCTATATAGATTATGCTATGTCTGTTATTGTCTCTCGTGCTTTGCCCGATGTAAGGGACGGATTAAAGCCAGTTCATAGAAGGATACTATATGCAATGCTCGAAGAAGGACTTTATCATAATGCCAAATTTAGAAAATCCGCCAATGTCGTTGGAAGTGTTTTGGGTCGCTATCATCCACACAGCGATCAGGCGGTTTACGATTCTTTAGTAAGAATGGCGCAGGATTTTTCTTTAAGATATTTATTAGTCAAAGGTCAGGGTAATTTTGGGTCAGTCGATGGGGACCCGAGCGCTAGCATGCGTTATACAGAGGCAAAAATGACTGCCCTGGCAGGGCAAATGTTGGTAGATATTAGGAAGGAAACAGTTGATTTTATGGACAATTATGATGGGAGTCGGAAGGAGCCAGTTGTTTTACCTGCTTTGCCACCCCAACTTTTATTGAATGGTTCTATTGGAATTGCTGTGGGAATGGCTACCAATATTCCGCCCCACAATTTGTCAGAAGTTTGTGATGCAGCGATTCACATGCTTGACCACCCTCATGCTAAAACTGAAGACTTATTCAAATTTATCAAAGGACCTGATTTTCCAACAGCTGGTATAATTTATGACCAAAAGGGTATTATTTGCGCTTATGCGCAGGGCAGAGGACCCATTCTTGTGAGGGGCAAGGCGGATATTGAGGAAACTAAGCAGGGAAATTGGAGAATAGTAATTACAGAAATTCCTTATCAGGTTCAAAAATCTTCTTTAGTGACCCAAATAGCCAAGTTAATTAATGAAAAAAAGATTAAAGGAGTGAGAGATGCCAGAGATGAGTCAGACAGAGATGGGATGAGGATTGTTATAGAGCTCAAGAAGGAATCATTCCCACAGAAGATTTTAAATTATCTATATAAGAGTACGGACCTACAGAGGAAATTCCATTTGAATATGATTGCCTTAGTTGATGGCATTCAGCCCAAAACACTCTCTTTGCCCGAAGTTTTAAGTTATTATCTTGAGCATAGAAAAAATGTGATAGCAAGGCGGACAAAGTATGAGCTTAAAAAGGCAAAAGAAAGAGAACATATTCTAGAAGGACTGGCAAAATGTCTTTCCAAGATTGACCAAGTGATTCAAACGATTAAGAATGCAGACGACCGCGAAGATGCTAAGCAAAAACTTAAAAAGAAATTTAAACTCACAGATATTCAAGCAGAAGCAATTCTAGAGACAAAGCTTGCTGCCTTAGCCAAATTGGAGCGGAAGAAGATAGAAAATGAGCTTCAACAGATTAGACTGCAGATAAAAGAACTGCAAGGAATTTTGAAAAGCAAGCAGAAAATTCAGACCGTTCTTAGAAAAGAACTTAAAAAATTAAAAGAGGATTTTGGCGACGAGAGAAGAACAAAGGTTTATGTCAGAAAAGTGGACGAAATTTTAGTTGAGGATTTGGTGGCGGAAGAAGAAACACTGATTACTCTCACGAACAATGGATATATTAAGCGAATGAGTCCGACTGTTTATAAGACCCAGCACAGGGGAGGCAAGGGTATTATTGGGATGAAAACCAGGGACGAGGATTTTGTAGAGCATTTTTCGGTAGCCAGCACACTAGACAATATTTTGTTTTTTACTGATTCAGGAAAGGTATTTTCAGTACCTGCCTATGAGTTACCTCAAGGAAATAGAACGGCCAACGGAAAAGCATTGGTAAATTTCTTGGAGATTACTCCAAATGATAAAATCTTGGCCATTTTGCCTATGGGCAAACAAGATAAAGACAAAAAGATTGAACATTTAGTAATGGCTACGAGAGGCGGAATAATCAAAAAGACAAAACTAAAGGATTTTGATAATATTAGAAAATCAGGGTTAATTGCTATAAGATTAAAAAAGGAAGATTCTTTATGTTCGGTTAAAAAGACGAGTGGGAAAGGTGAGATTATGCTTATCACTCGTAAAGCTCAATCAATTCGTTTTAAAGAAAAAGACATTAGGCCAATGCAGAGGAATGCTGCAGGCAATAAGGGTATAAGATTGAAAAAGGATGACGAGGTGATTGGTATGGAAATTATAGAAAAAGCCGATGAAAAGGATTATCTTTTGATAATCAGCGAGAACGGCTATGGTAAAAAAACTAAAGTTGGAAATTATCGCAAGCAGAGTCGTGGAGGGACTGGCATTAAGACCGCTAAGATCACAAAAAGAACAGGTGATTTAGTAAGGGCCAAGATATTAAAAGGACAAGAGGACTTGATTATTATGTCAAAGAAAGGACAGGTTATAAGAACGACAGCTAAGAGCATCTCTTCTCTTGGCAGAGCAACTCAGGGCGTAAGAATAATGAATTTATCTAAAGAAGACAAAGTAATATCGTTAATTAAATTAGAAGATAATGGTTAGTTTTTTGGAACCAGAAGATATTGTCAAGCAACTTAAACTAAGTCCTGATTATCACGCTGCAGAGTTTGGCTGTGGCCCGGGTGCTTTTGTTATTCCTTTGGCAAAGAAATTAGGTAAAGGCATGGTTTATGCTTTAGATATTCAAGAAGAACCACTTTCTGCTTTAAGGGGAAGAGCAAGAGCGGAAGGGCTGAATAATTTTAAAGAAATAACGTGCGATCTTGAAGAACCCAAGGGCTCTACTTTACAGAACAATATATTAGACATAGTCATAGTTTCTAATATTTTATTTCAGGCAGAGAGTAAGGAAGCTATGCTTAAGGAAGCAAAAAGGATTATAAAGCTAAAAGGAAAGATTGTGGTGATTGATTGGAAAAAGGACTCTCCTTTTGGGCCTACTGAAGGAAGGGTGAGCCCAGATGAATTGCATAAAATAGCAGTTAAACTTGATTTGAAAAAAATCAAGAATTTAGAAGCGGGCACTTATCATTGGGGAGTGGTTTATGAGAAAGTCTAAATTTGTTTTAATATTTTTTTTATTTTTCCCTGTTTTGGTTTTCGCTGGAGAAATTGCCGGCTTATATCGTCTTAATATTACCCCTAGTCAGGCAATTATTAATACTGGGGAAAGCATTAGAGTAAATGTTGATGCTTGGACTTATGGCAACAATGTAGCGAATTTAGTAACAATTGATATGGGCAACGGAGACGCTGCAGCTGTTAATTGTCAGTCAGGTGGGCAAAATTGTAGTGGAAATACTGCTCCAGTTACCTATAATGTACCAGGGAATTATACGATTACTGCTACGCTATGTTATATGAGTAATACTGGTTTTACCGTTTGCACTCCACCAGTAGCTGTAGGTGTCCCCTGTTGTGTGAAAGAGACAACACAAGTCAGAGTAATGGGACCTGTACTTTGTTCTGCTGACGGCTGTAATGGGAATTGTCCTGCTGGTTGTGCGGTGGCAGAAGATCCTG
>CAYNAD010000022.1:0-10297 GCA_964395215.1 uncultured Candidatus Saccharibacteria bacterium
CTAAGAGTCGCTTTTACTGAAATTATTTCTGGTCGCGCCCCAGAATATAGGGGTAATGGGTTGAAATTTGTAAGAAATGTTATCGCCGCTAATCAGATAAGCCTATTTTTTCAAACAGGAGACGCTCAACTTAGAATTGCAGAAAATAGTCCTGATTTAAAAATTGGAAAATCAAATATTTGTCTACGAGGTTGTTTAGTTTCAATTAAATTTTAATATAAAAGAATGATTATATCTTTTAAAAAATTTGGCACAACTCTTAATGGTCGTCAATTTGGCAGGGAGTCTTTTTCTGCCTTTAATTCATCTCTGAAAAATATTGGAAAGGATGAAAATGTTATAGTTGACTTTGGTGGGGTTGTGACTTTTACACCCTCTTGGGGCGATGAATTCCTGAATCCTTTAGTTAGTAAGTTCGGTAAACGATTAACACTAAAAAATACTAAAAATCCTTCAGTCCAGGCATCGTTGAAAATATTGGAAGAAGTTTATAAGAAAAAATTTAAGATACAAAATTAAATTTTTCAGTTTTTTTAATTTTTCCATAATTAATAATTCTGAACGCGTCCCATACGGGGAGCTGTTTTAGTATAGCATAAATTATAGAAAAATCGCTTTTTAAGCGGTTTTTATTTGATAAATAGTTATTTTTTGGTAGAGTATAATATATGTCAATTTCAATCGGAATAGTTGGTTTACCAAATGTTGGCAAATCAACATTATTTCAAACCATAACTAAGAAACAGGTGAATATAGCAAACTATCCTTTTTGCACCATTGATCCAAGTGTGGGCGTTGTTGCTGTGCCTGACGAAAGAGTAGAGAAACTAGCAGAACTCACAGAATCTAAAAAGAAAATAAATACTACAATTGAATTTTATGATATAGCTGGTTTGGTTAAGGGTGCTAATAAGGGAGAGGGTTTGGGCAATAAGTTTTTGGCTAACATAAGAGAAACTGATGCCATTGTTTATGTTCTTAGAGCTTTTGCGAACAAAGAGATTATTAATGTTCAATCAGAGGTTAATCCGATTGCCGATAAAGATATTTTAGATACAGAATTAATTCTTAAAGATTTAGAAACAGTTGATAAAAGGTTAGGTAGCATAGAAAGAGAAATTAAAGCAAAAGATAAGGAAGCTGTTAGAGAATCAGAAATTCTTATCAAAATTAAAAATTTTCTAGGACAAGGGAAAATATTAAGTGAACAGGAATTTACAGACGAAGAAAAAAAGAACATCCATCAGTATCAGCTTTTAACAACGAAGCCGAGACTCTATTTATTGAATGGTAAAGACGAAGAGGTCGATTCGGGCATAATAGAAGAATTTAAGAAAAATAATTGGAAATTCTTAATAATAGATATTCTAGCAGAATTTCAAGCAATTGGTCTTAATAAAAAAGAAAGAATAGATTTTGAGCTACCAGAAGAGATGGAGCTTGATATTTTAATACAAGAGGCCTATAAAATATTAGGATTGATTACTTTTTTTACTACCGGGCCTGACGAAACAAGGGCTTGGACTATTGAATCAGGACAGAAAGCTCCGAAAGCAGGGGGTGTTATACATAGTGATTTTGAATCTCATTTTATTAAGGCAGACGTTATCAATTGGAAAAATCTTTTAGATATTGGTGGATTTACTAATGCCAGAGAAAAAGGCCTTATCAGAACAGAAGGTAAAGAATACGTTGTTTTAGATGGAGATGTTATTGAAATAAAACATGATGCTTAATTTTTCGATGAAACAATAGTTAATGGAATTAAAATTTGCAATTAATAAAATAGACATATGGTAAAAAGAGGGAGGGGAATAGTGGATGATAGAAATACACATTCTCGTAAAACTAAAAAGCGCTTGGAAGTAAAACGGCTTATGCTTGAGGCCAAGGCAAAAAAGAGAAAGCATAAATAAAATTCATAACAAAACAGTATTTCGCTTAGAATGTTTAGAGGATTTATCTCTATACACTAAAAAAATCGTTTTTTGAGCGGTTTTTTTCTTTATCTATAATGATTTGATATATAGAGCTATTTATAGACGTTAAACATCTGCGGACTATTTTACAAACCTATATTTTAAAGCTAAACTAAAGAAATATGGATAAACAAGAGATTAAAAAGCTTGTTGAAAAAGCTGTTTTATCTGCTCAAAAGGAAGGCAAACTTCCCTCTTTTGATATGCCTGAAATAATTATTGAATGCCCTGACCGAGAAGAGCATGGAGATTACAGCACGAATATTGCTTTTTCAGTTAGCAAACTTGTGGGAAAGCCCTCTCAATTTGTGGCAGCTGTTATAAAAGAAGAGCTTCAAGATGAATTCGGAGATTTGGTAACAGTTCTGCCTCCTGGTTTTATTAATTTCAAAGTTTCTAAAGATGAATTGATTGATTCGTTAAAAGAAATAATAAAAAAAGGAGCCGAATATGGCAGACAGAAACAAGACAAAACAGTTGTTATAGATTATTCTGCTCCGAATATTGCCAAGCCCTTTGGCGTTGGGCATTTGCGTTCTACTATAATCGGGCAAGCTCTTTTTAATATTTATCAATTTCTTGGATGGAAATGCATCGGAGACAGTCATCTCGGCGATTGGGGAACTCAATTTGGAAAATTGATTGTTGCTATTAAGAAATGGGGAGACAAAGGCTTGGAAAAATTGACTATTGACGATTTAGAGAATTTATATGTAAGATTTCATGCTGAATCAGAATCTGATGAGACATTGATTGATGAGGCAAGGGATTGGTTTAAGAAGCTTGAGCAAGGAGATAAAGAAGCCAGAAAGATTTGGGAATTTTGCGTTGCTCTTAGTAAAAAAGAGTTTGATAGGGTTTATAAGATACTTGGGATAAAAATTGATTATGCTTTAGGTGAGAGTTTTTATGAGGACAAAATGGCTGATGTTTTGGATGATGTAGAAAAACTTGGAATTGCCAAAAAAAGTCAGGGAGCGTTAGTTATTCCGCTGAAAGATATTGATACCCCGTTGATGCTTCTAAAATCAGACGGTGCTACGACTTACGAGACAAGAGATTTGGCAACTTCTAAGTATAGGAAAGAGAAATGGAGTCCCGATTTACTCATTTATGAAGTCGGGGCAGATCAAAAATATTATTTCACTAAGGTTTTTAAGGCCTCAGGAATGTTGGGGTATGGTAAAAAAGAACAATATGTTCATGTTGCTCACGGTTTAATTCGTTGGAAAGACAGAAAGTTTTCAACCAGACGAGGCGACACGATAAAGCTAGAAGACATTTTGAACGAAGCAGTTAAAAAAGCTAAAGAATTTATTCTGGAAACACATAAAAAAAGAGGGGAAATAAGGGCTGACGAGAAGGGTAGTTTCGAGGGTCCGATAGAAGAAATTGCTAAAATCATAGGCATTGGCGCAGTTAAATACAATGACTTATCCCGACATTATTCAAGAGATATTGTCTTTGATTTAGACAAAATGATTTCTTTACAAGGTAACTCTGGGCCATATATTCAATATACTGCTGTGCGATGTAATAGCATTTTAAAGAAAGGAAAGAAAAAAAAGGTTACGAGTTTTAAAATAGATTCCTTAAACAAAGAGGAGAAATCAGTTTTGCGAGCTTTAAGAAAATTTCCGGAAATTGTTCAGCAAGCAGGAGACAATTTTTCACCCAATATTATTTGTAATTTTGTTTTTGATTTAGCACAAAGATATAATCTATTTTATGAAAAACATAGTATTTTAGAGGGAGAAAATAAAGATTTTAGAATAGCCCTTACTAAAGCAGTTTTACAAATTCTAGAAAACAGTTTAAATTTACTTGGGATAGAAATACCTAAAAAAATGTAATATGAAAATAATATTTCCCGAAATCGAAAAAAGAATAATTAATTTTTGGAAGAGAGAAAAGATTTTTGAAAAATCCTTGAACAAAAAAGGAGAGAATTTTGTTTTTTATGAGGGGCCACCGACTGCCAATGGCAGGCCAGGCATTCATCATATTGTGGCAAGAGCTTTTAAAGATATTGTTTGTCGCTATCAAACAATGCAAGGCAAAAAAGTTTTGAGAAAGGCGGGCTGGGATGTTCACGGCTTGCCAGTAGAATTGGAAGTTGAGAAAGAACTGGGAATAAAGAGCAAGAAGGAAATTGAGGATTATGGAATTGCCAAGTTTAATGAAAAATGTAAAGAATCGGTTTGGAAGTATAAACAAGAATGGGAGGATTTAACAACAAGAATTGGTTATTGGTTGGATATGGATAATCCATATATTACGAGCGATTTTTCCTATGTGGAAACAGTTTTTAATATTATTAAACGCCTTTGGGATAAGGATTTAATTTATAAAGGGTATAGGGTGAGCCCTTATTGTCCGAGATGTGGAACAGGGCTTTCTAGTCATGAATTAGCGCAGGGTTATAAAAAAATTAAAGAACCGGCCGTTTATATAAAGTTCAAATTAAAAGATAAAAAAAATACTCATCTCCTTGTTTGGACGACAACGCCGTGGACACTAACCGCCAATGTGGCGATAGCGGTTAATCCGAATATTGATTATATTTTAGCGAAAAAAGATAATGATCAGCTTATTTTAGCCGACTCAAGACGGGAGTCCCTGGGCAAAGATTTTGAAGTAACAAAGAAGTTTAAAGGCAAAGAATTGGTGGGCTTGAAATACGAACCGCTTTTTGAAAAAAGTGCAGTAGAACATAAAGAAAAATCTAAAAATATCTACCAGGTTTTATCAGCCGATTTTGTTAATACAAAAGAAGGGACTGGCTTGGTTCATGTTGCCCCTGCTTTCGGACAGGATGATATGGAGTTAATCAAAAAACAGAAAAAGGATTTTCCTATTTTGGTTACCGTAGACGAAGAAGGGAAATTTAATTCGGAAGTTAAAAAATGGAAAGGTAAGTTTGTGAAAAAAGCTGATTCACTAATAATTGAGCACTTGGAAAGTAAGGGTAAACTTTTTATGGAAGAACAATACGAACATGATTATCCTTTTTGCTGGAGGTGCGATACCCCTTTATTATATTATCCTAAAGAAAGTTGGTTTATTAAAACAACTGCGGTAAAAGATGAGCTTATAAAGAATAATCAAAAGATTAATTGGATTCCTGAACATATTAAAGATGGTAGATTTGGTGAATGGTTAAATGAATTAAAGGACTGGGCATTATCTCGGGAAAGATATTGGGGCACTCCTTTGCCGATTTGGCAGTGTATGGGGTGCGGGCACCAGACAGTCATTGGTTCAAGAGATGACTTGAGAAAACAAAAATTTAGCACAAATAAATATTTCCTTTTAAGGCACGGAGAAGCAGAATCTAATGCTCAAGGATTTCTTTCTTCTTATCCTGAAGCAAAAAAGAATTCCTTAACCAAGAGAGGGAAAAAAGAAGTAGAAAAATCGGCGAAGCTACTTAAAGAGAAGAATATAGATGTAATAATTTCCTCTGATATTTTAAGGACAAAGATGACTGCTGAAATTGTTGCTAAGGAAACAAAGTTAAAGCCTCAATATAGCGAACTTCTGAGAGAAGTCGCTTTTGGTGATGTCAACGGTGAGCCAGTGGAAAAAATGGGAAAGATATTTAATTTAGAAAATTTAGTTGACGAGGATGCGCTTAGAATTCGCTTTGAGCAACCCTTCCCTAATGGAGAAAATTGGGCTGATATCCGAGTTAGAGTTCTGAATTTAATTAAAGATATTGATAAAAAATATCATAATAAAAATATATTGATTGTTAGCCATCAGTTACCCCTAACTTTATTAGAAAGTTCGTGTAAGGGAGAAACAATCGATGAATTAGTTGTTAAAAGAAGGGAAAAATCCTTTATTAAAACAGCAGAAGTAAGGGAAATAGATTTTAATCAATTTCCCTATAATCCAAGAGGTGAGATTGATTTCCATCGACCATTTATTGATGAAATAGAGTTTCAATGTTCAAAATGCGGTAAGCAGATGAACAGAGTTAAAGATGTGATTGATTGTTGGTTTGATTCTGGCTCAATGCCTTTTTCGCAAAGGCATTGGCCTTTTGATAATAAATCATCTATTATTGACGGTCATCTGAAGGCGCCAGAATTGTTCCCTGCCGACTATGTTGCAGAGGCGATAGACCAAACAAGGGGCTGGTTTTATACCTTGCTTGCCATATCCACACTTTTAGATTTCGGGCCGAGCTATAAAAATGTTATCTGCCTTGGTCTTGTCTTGGATGAAAAAGGACAGAAAATGTCTAAGTCAAAAGGGAATGCGGTTGACCCTTGGAAAATGATGGATATTTATGGAGCTGATGCTTTGCGCTGGCACTTTTACACGATGAATCAGCCAGGCGCGTCCAAGCTTTTTTCCGAATATGACTTGGACAAGAATGTGAAAAAATTCTTAATGACTTTTTGGAATTGCTATAAATTCTTGGATTTGTATAAGGATAAGATTAATAAATCTGGATCTGCTGAGATCAAGATTAAGAATGAGAATATTTTAGACAAATGGATTGTTTCTAAAATAAATCGCTTGATTGAAAATGTTAGCAAAGAATTAGATGAGTATAACATCACTACTGGCGCACGAATAATTGAGGATTTTGCTATTAATGATTTATCTTTATGGTATATTAGGCGGTCGAGAAAAAGGTTTCAAGACCCTAAGACAAGCGAAGAATTTGATCAGGCGTTTTCTGTTTTACGCTTTATCCTTTGTCAGCTTTCAAAAATTATTTCTCCTTTTGTTCCTTTTGTTGCTGAAGAGGTTTATCAAAATTTATCTGATAAAAAGATAAAAAGTGTTCATTTAACTGATTGGCCCAAGGCAGACAAGGGAATGATTGATGATGATCTGGAAGAACAGATGGAAGTAGCGAGAAAAATTGTAGCATTAGGATTAAAACTAAGAAGCAGTGTTTCTATCAAGGTGAGGCAACCGCTTAGTAAATTGGAAATTGTAAAAAAAGGACTAAAAATTGATAACGATTTATTGAATTTGGTAAAAGATGAATTAAATGTTAAAAATATAATGCTTGTAGATAAAATTAAGGAAAAGAATTCAGTAGTAGGAGAAGAACAGGGTATAAGAATTGCCATAGATATTAAGATCACTCCAGAGCTTAAGCAGGAAGGAATGATAAGGGAGATTGTAAGACAGATTCAGCAGATGAGAAAAAATGCTAATTATAAGCCGAAAGATAAGGTTGAAGTTTATGCAAAAGCAGAAGGGGATTTGAATGATTTTTTAAATAATAATAAAAAAGAATTGGCAAAACAGGCGAAAACAGAGGACTTTATCATGGTTCATAAAGAGAAATCTGTCTTTGATATAGAGAAAGAACAGGATATTGATGGGCTAAAACTTTGGCTAGGATTAAAACTTGTAGTAAAATAATATACTATGCCAAGCATACATCAATCATTTGTGAAATTTCTTATGAACCGCACTCCTTCAATCAAGGGAGCTAAGGGAAGTGGTCGTTATCCGGGAACTCCGCAACAGCGCGCACCAGAAGGGGAAATTATAAAGACGGCAGGAGCAGGGAAGGGCATTTTTGGCGATAGAGGTGCCTTAACCAGAAGACGACTTAAGGATGCCCTTGGGAGAGATAAGGGCACTGTGCCGGGCATGGGTTCTGCCTATACTAAAAAAGAAAGATTAGAGTTTGAGAAAAAAGATTTTTCAAGAGAAAAATATGGCACTCATCTTACGCCATGGGAGATTCGCAAAGAGATTAAAAAACTGGACAAGGAGGCAAGATATTCAAACGACTTAGGTGCTAAGGCGAGAGCAAGGAAAAAGAAGAAATATTTTGAACAATTAAGAGGAGATAAAAAATGAGTGTTAAAATTTTATTTATTTTAATTATTGCAGTTATTATATTAGCTGGTATTGGCTATTGGGTTTATCAGGACAATTCTTATTCAAAAGAAATTCTGCGACTGGAGATTATCGGGCCAGACAAAGCAATGGTCGGAGAGGAGATAGAATATACAATAAGGATAAAAAATAACGGTGATGTGCGATTAGAAGATCCTCAGCTTATTTTTGAATTCCCCACAGCTTCTATAGTGTCTAGTGGTCAAGGATTAAGGATAATTGTGGAAAGCGAGCAATTTGAAAACTTTATTTATCCTGGTCAGGAAAAAACCTTTGCTTTTAACGGTAGAATATTTGGCAAAGAAGGGGACATTAAGGAAGCGAAAGCAATGCTTTCCTATCGGCCGAAGAACTTAAAGGCTGGATATGTTTCTAAAACAAGCCATCTTTTGACCATTGAACAGGTGCCCTTAACTTTTGAATTTGATATGCCCTCAAGCTCGGGGCCTGGTCAAGAGTTTAATTTTTCATTAAATTATTTTTCCAGCGTTGACTATCCCCTTTCAGATATTGAAATTAAAATGAGTTATCCAGCTGGATTCAGCTTAAATGAAGCAGAACCAAGAGGACTTTCAGATACAGAGTGGAGAATTCCTCTTTTGAATAAAGCTGAAGGAGGTAGAATTGACATAACAGGAAATCTTTCAGGAGAAACTGGCGAAACCAAGATTTTCCGGGCTGAGTTTGGAATTTGGGAAGGCGGAGAATTCATTGTTTTGAAGAATATAACAAAGCAGGTCAAATTAGCCGAACCATCTCTTTACATTCTCCAAACCATTAATAATGTCTCTGAATATACTGCAAACCCAGGTGATTTGCTTCATTATAATGTGGTCTTTAGAAACATAGGCACTTCCCCTTTACATAACTTATTTTTGGCAGTTCGGTTAAATGGGGCCTTATTCGATTTTGATACTATTCGTTCTACTAACGGTCAATTTCAGCAAGGAGATAATTCAATTATTTGGGACAGTTCAAATATTTCTAATCTTCAATTTTTGGACGTTGGAGAAGAAGGTCAAGTAGAGTTTTGGATTAAATTAAAAGATACAGTAGCACGGATTTCTCAGCCAAAAATTGAGAGCCAAATAATTTTAGGACAAACAAGTCGGAAGTTTATTAGTAAAGTTAATACAAAAGCGGAGATAGAACAGACTGCTTATGTTGATGACGAAATATTCGGAAGCGAAGCAAATTTTCCATTAGAAAAGGGAGAAAAATCTAATTTTACTATAATCTGGCGGGTTAAAAATTATTATAATCCTCTGCAGGACGTAAAAGTCAGTGCTATTTTGCCAAGACAAGTGAAACTCACAGGAGAGGTTCTTCCGCAAAAGCTTTCTTTTGACCCAGGCACAAGAGAGATTGTTTGGTCTGTTGGAGAAATGGATCCCATGCAGGGAGTTGAACAACATCATCAATTGGCTTTCCAAATAGAGTTTGAACCGACCAATAGCCAAGAAGGTAAATTTGCTCAATTAGTCGGTGACGCTGTCCTTAGCGCTGTTGATAATTGGACTGGCGAGTATGTCTCGGCTACCAGTTCGTCTATCACTACACAAACATTTGGACAGGATGGGAAAATAAAATAAATTTATGGATTTAATGCAAAAAATTATATCTTTTTCCAAGCGCCGTGGTTTTGTCTTCCCTTCTTCTGAAATTTACGGTGGCTTTAACTCAAGCTATGATTTTGGGCCCTTAGGCGTTTTATTGAAAAATAATATTAAAAAATCTTGGCTGGATGAGATGCTTAAAAATCAAGAGAATATCGTGGGCATAGATGCGGCAATTCTTATGTCTCCAAAAGTTTGGCAGGCCTCCGGTCATTTAACTGCCGGATTTGCCGATGAATTAGTTGAATGTAAAAAATGCCATAAGAGATTTAAACTAGACGAGCTTAAAGAAAGGGAATGTCCAGAATGTAAAGGAGAGATAACGAAACCCAAACAATTTAACTTAATGATGAAAACCTTTGTTGGTTCAACAGAGGATGAAAATACTGTTGCTTATTTAAGACCAGAGACATGTCAGGGCATATATATCAATTTTAAGAATGTGATGAACTCTATGCGTTTGAAATTGCCCTTTGGAATTGCTCAAATAGGTAAATCATTTAGAAATGAAATTACTACGAAAAATTTTATTTTTCGAATGAGGGAATTTGAGCAAATGGAAATGCAATGGTTCTGTGACCCCAAGGAAGAGGATAAGTGGTTTGATTATTGGAAAAAACAACGACTCAATTGGTATTATAATTTAGGACTGGATAAAAATAAATTAAGGGCAAAAGAGATTCCTGAAAAAGAACGAGCTCATTATGCTAAAAAACAGGTGGATATAGAATATGAATTTCCTTTTGGTTGGAAAGAGATAGAGGGTATTCACAACAGGGGAGATTGGGACTTAGGTCAGCACTCAAAAAGTAGTGGAGAGAG
>CAYNAD010000023.1:0-9382 GCA_964395215.1 uncultured Candidatus Saccharibacteria bacterium
ATTATCAGAACCCAATGTAATGTTATAAAATTTACCGCCAACTGCATCGGACAGGAACTTGTATTCATTTTCAGGGTCAATAATAATGGATTCTATGCCAATCATTAGAGAGCGTAAAATTTCCAATTTGATGGCATATGACTTCCCTCCGCCCGATTTTCCAAAAATACAAGAGTTAGAATTTTCTAAGCTGAATCTATCAAACAAAACAAGCGAGCTGTTGTGTTGGTTAACCCCGTACAAAATGCCCTCATTAGAACTTAGGTCAAAAGAAACAAAGGGAAAGCTAGTTGAAAGTGGACTTGTATTGAGTGAAGTGTGGACCTGTAATTGGTCTAATCCAGCCGGATAGGTGGACATCATTCCTTTTTCTTGCTGGTATAGGGCGGGTTTTATATATATCAGTTTTGATTCAAGCATTGA
This sequence comes from uncultured Candidatus Saccharibacteria bacterium, assembly GCA_964395215.1. Lineage (GTDB taxonomy): Bacteria > Patescibacteriota > Minisyncoccia > Minisyncoccales > PEYH01 > JAHIEL01. The sequence goes on from CAYNAD010000023.1 coordinate 424, forward strand.
ACGGAGAGTGCTTTCTATCTGTTCCATTTCTTTTTTGTCATCAGCATAGACAGTGATGTAAATACCTGCCTGGAACATTCTTTCCTGCGCGGTCTGGAGTCGGTCTCTCAGGACCTCAATATCTTTGTATGCTGTTTCTAAAACAGGATCTCTGATAAGTCCTTTTTCCTCTTTTTCCATGATTTCTGACTGGACTTCAGTTACTTTTTTTCTTAACTTTTTTAGGATTAGACCAGTATCTACTGGATGAAGAAATAAAGAAATATCCATTGCTACATCTAAATTTATAATCGGTGAGAGCCAGCCAGTGCTTAGATATCTAGGGAAAGAAAAAACAAAATATGTTTTAGCTATTTTCTCTCCTACCTTGAAATGGTCAGAGCCGAACTTGATAGCTGGAGGCGCGATAAAATCAAGCAAGCCCATTGCCTGGAGTTCGCCTGTTGTCTTCACTGGCAATAATTTTTTGAAAAAAGAAGGTATTTCCATATTTATCTACTGAATTAATTCTGGAGGTACCTCTGGGTAATAGCCAATGCCGGCTTCTTTAGGATGGGACAAGCTCCAGAAAAGTTCAATTAATTCTTCAGAATTTAATGCCACACTCCAGACCCCGCATCTTCTCAAACCGAGCATTAAAAATTCCATTCTCTGATAAAGCTGAATTTTACATCGCTGGAATAAATCTTCAGTAAGCGTTGGTGCCCCCTTTAAGCTCAAGAGTCCGCCTTTTGTTTTGCCACCATATATCTCTGAAAGATAGAACGGCACTACTATGTAAAAGTTTTTGTTCATAATAGAACCGCCAGCTACTAATTTTCCTATGAATTTTCTGTATTCCTGGGTTTGGGTGAGCAAAAGGTCGTTTTCCTGGGTTGCCTCCATCTCCTTTAATTTTTCAAGATATCCGGTGATATTCACTTTTCTTGAAACAATCATTATCTGACAAGAGAAATCCAAGGCATTTAAAAATGTCTGGAATTGGTAAATAATTGCTTCCTGCTCTTCTGTTTCTCTTAAAGCAAAATTTAAAGAAGAAGCCATCATAACGCCTCTTAGACTGTTATCTTTCATAATCATAACCCCTTCTTTTATTGCTTTTATCGGTAAAAATTGTTGCGACGAACTGCTAGGCATATTAATTATTTTGAATGGATTTCAATTAAGTTAGACACTCTCTTTAATCGACTTTCACCGGCAATCTTAGGAGTAGGAACAATGTCAGCTTCTTGTTTTTCTTTTTTCTTAAGTTTTCTAGGTAAAACATAGGCGGGCTGTTCTGTCTTGTGCCAGAGATACGTTTTGGATTTAAAAAGGAAACCAAAAGAACGCGTTAGAATAGTTGGCACTGGAAAACCTTTGATTTTAACAAAGGCGAGGACAAAAGCAATAATCATTATCGGGATTGACATAAGAACGAAGTTCATCATAGAGGTGGTGAAATAGAAAATTATGGAGACTAAAGCTCCGCCCACGATATATGCCAACTGTCTAAAATTAAAAGGCCCAGCTACTTTCGGTTTGATTGTAAGAAATTGTGGTAAAGGATACTGCATAATATAATTATTCTTATAATTGAATTGCCTTGATTTAATTGTATATGACAAATTCAATTTCAAGGTTCCGTGAAAGAAGCGAATGGGTTCTTGTCATTAATCAACCGGTTCTCTATAGTTGTCTGGTCCTTTATTCTCTGGCTCTTCTTCGCTTTTAGTTTCTGTTTTGTCTTCTTCTGTCTTTATTCCAGCTTCAGCATAGAGCTTGTTGAGCTCGTCTTTAACTTGATTAAAAACATAGTGTTCCATTTCCATACTTGCTTTATTGGCAATATCTTCGCTCAAGCCAAGCTCGTCTTTGATTGTTTCTTTAAAGAATTGTGGAGGCAATAATCCCATTAGGACTTGGCCAACAAGATTGCCTAATTTTGAAGTGTCTTTTATTTCGTGAAGTCGCGCAATATTCCAAATCGCGTCAGATGTATCTTCTGAAAAAACTGCGTTTTTTAGTTCAGGGGGTAGGGCTTTACACATTGCCCAGAGTTCATCTCTGGATAATTCTTCCATAATTAAATTACTTTAAAAATATATGTGAAAAATTTAATTTCAAGGTTCTGCCGCAGGCAGGCTCTTATAATTAAATAGTTTTAAGGATTTTAAAATTTTACCATAACTGGCTCATTTATTCTAATTTTAACATAATCAGAGAAAAACAAAAACAAGAGCAGGCCGATAGGTAGCTAAAATATTGACATAGCTGTTATTTTTTGGTATAATATAGCCGAAGGTGATTCATTGGGAATCATTGCTTTTAATAGCAGTACTCTGACAAAAGCCCATAAGGGCAAAGGAGATGATAAAGATGCGTTGGAGCGAAAATCAGTTGCGATTTATTTATCGGTTGGAAACATCATTGGTAGCAGCATTGTTGCCACTGTCCTTGATTTGGTTCTGTGTCGGAATTGGTGGGCCATGGCATCTATTCGTTATAGGGATATTGGGGCTTGCCTTTTCTGCATGGCATATCATGGGCAGCGCTATTTCAATTCCTGAGGAGCAACGCAGATGCATGGAGTGTCTTAAGTCATATGTTAGGACGCTTGGAGCAGGATTACACTGGGTTCCCCGTCTTACTTGCAGGGCGCGCGCTACTGTGTATGTGGCGGAACAGCGCTTAAGCCTATTCAAGGAGCCGATATTTATTGATTTCACAGATGGATCGGCTCAGCCTAAGGGGGCTTGTGCGTTTATCCAGATGCAAACAGAAGCAGAAGAATTAGCCGCCGCAGCAGCAGCAGCCGCCGCAGCAGCAGCAGCCGCCGCAGCAGCAGCAGCCGCCGCAGCAGCCGCAGCCGCAGAACCCACATCTCCCGAATTAGCCGCAGCAGCCGCAGCAGCCACTGCAGCAGCAGTAGTAGCGGCAGCCGCAGCAGCCCCCAATCAGCATGACGCTCCGTATAGGATGACCTATGCTGTTACTAAATCGATGGAGGCATCGAGGAGTTTGTTAGAAAACTCAACGCGTTCCTATCTGAATGGGTTAAATATCGCCGAAGGTATTCAAGAGGGTCGAGCTGGTTATGACATAGTATATCGAATGCGAAATCACGGTGAGGCAGATATCAGAGATCAGGTAACGACCATTGAGCAGACGCTCCGGGGTTGGGGCTTGGTCTTACGCAGAATCACAATTGGTGATTTTGATCTTTCTGATGCCATCAAGAAAGAAAGAGAGGAAGTTCATAAGGCGATGCAAAAAGTGGCCGCCATGGAATTTCATGTTAATCAGCGCTCAGGGGAGATGGCGGGCATTATCGTCGGGACGTTAGCCCAAGCTACAGGCCAAGAGCCCGATCAGGTTAGGGCGTTTATCCACGATGATCCAGAACTCAACGCTCAGTTAATGGCCTTTACTCAAGAGATGATTTCTCGTGACTGGTCTCTTGAGAAGGGAGCGCTTACCGACATTCGTGTTTCCGGAGGAGGGACTGGAGGAGATCTACTTCTTCAACTGATTGCTGCTTTTCGCCAGACCGCAAGAGGCGGCGGCGGAGAGAACTAATCGCACAACAAAAAAAGGGGTGCTACATGCTATGTAGTGCCCCCTCTTATTTTTAATTTCCATATTTAATCAGCTCTTATATCTTCACCTTTTTTTCTGTCAAACTTTTCTTCCTGTTTTTTAGCTCTTTTGCTTATGTTTATTTTGCCCAAATCTGTTTCAATTTCTTCTGCGGTTATTGTTTCCCCTGTTTTGTTTTTAGATGGTCGTCGTTTAGTTAAGATGGTTTTACCACTGAGAATAGGGCCGTTACGACCAAGAATAGGGCCGTTAGAGCCATGATCAGTTGACTTACCGCCACCGCCTGTTGGCATTCTATATCCTGCTGCAGCTGCTCCGGGGCTAGAATCAATCCATTTTCTTGTTGGATGTTTCTCTTTGAACCACTTGTTCATTGTCTTCATAGTTTCTGATGTTTGGTTATAAAGATTAACTGACTTTGAACCATATTCTTCTGCCATTTTACCTAAAGCATTTCCACCCCAAGCATTTCTTCCATCGTGTTCGTTATCTTGAATTATATTCATAAATTGCTCTGTATTAACATAATCCTTTTTGTATTGACCAATGTCTTTTGTTTTTGTGTTTTGTATGATTTTTGCTTCTAAGGTTCCATGTTGTTCTTTATCTTCTTCAGACATCCATAAACCCTGGCTTTCTAAAGTTGTCTGTTTTTCAGATCGTTGCTTATAGAGCTTATCAGATTTCTTTTTATCGCCGGACATTGTGGCTGCTATATATTCTTTATCGATATCACCATATCCATCGTACATTTTTTGAGCTACACCTGGAGCAGTTTCTGCTATCTTTTTTGCTAGTTTTTTATTAATAGTCGCTGCTTCTTCTATAGATTCTTGAATTTCTTGGTCGCTATAATTCTCTATTTCATGATGTTCTATAGCTGATTGCATATAGGCGAGTTTTTCTTCTCGGGTTTTTGCTTTATTATATCCGCGCCTACGGCTTTGAGGAGATTTGAATTTATCTGCTTCTTGCTTGGTTTTATCAATAGAAGTTAATGATGATTCTTGAGTTTTTGCATCTACAGTAGTTCGCATTCTTTCTCTCAGGCGATAAGAAATAACGCCCCTAGACATAGCTTTTCCTGCTTTTTTAAGGCCACCAGCTTGTTCCCATTTAGCCTTTCTTTTATCTTTACTTTCTTGAAGCGTGCCACCCCTTCTAATTATTTTTCCAATTGAACGGTCATATGTTTTTTCTCCCATTTTTCGTGCTTCGCTTCTTAAACTCTGAATGCCCTTGTCTTTAGCTCCTCCATATATTTTTTTACCTCCTTTTTTCACAGCACCGATAACAGCGTTTGCTCCCATTGGGGCGAATTGGAGTGTAACAAAATAGCCAATTACAAGAAAAATAAAAGGCACAGCCAAGACCATAATATTGGTGATAGTTCTTCCGCCGAATTCTGTAACTGCAGTAGCTGGGACATTACCCCCCATAAGTGTTTTTGTGCCAAGATAAAGCATCAATTGGCTTAAGTAGATGAAAAACGAAGCGCCTACACCAATAAATGTCCATTGAAGAAAATTTTTGCTCCACCAGTTAAAAATGATTTTTTTAGTGCTTGGTAGAACAGCTGAAATAAAAGCAAGGGGTGAAAGGATTACTAATATCCAAAGGAATAAGTTTCTTACTATAAAGAGCACTCCGAGCAAAGCTAAAATAAAAGCAGCGAAAAAGTTAAATCCAATCAGGAATATTAGTTTTACAAAAAGTACGCCACGCCAGATTTCTGACCAATTACCCAAAGCGCTTCTCACGGAATCTCCAAGGAAAGAACCAGCACTTCCTGCTAAATTCAAGGCATCTCCGAACCCAGCAGCTCCAGCAGTCATAAAATAGCTCATTAAGATGTTAGAAACATCTATAAGAACTCCACAGATTACAGGAGAAAAATTAATCAGAATTGCTACAACAATCAAACGAGGCAAAGTTTTTTTGACTTCGTATTGCTTTATGCGGAGCGCAGTGGCTATTCCTATTGCCACCACTATTAGAATAAAAAATAAGTTGGAAAAATCCCTTATTATGCCCCATCCCTCCATCACAAAATCATTAGTGGTAATGCCTCCAACTAAGGCAGGATTTGACGCCCAATTTAGAAATATTTGGGCTAAAGCCAAGAATCCCCAAGACAAGGGGATGGCAATAACAAGGGCGGTTGCCAATCTTGCTAAGAATACGAAGGGGGCGGTTAAAATATCAAGACCAGGAATTGCCTTAGCTGTTCTAAAGGGCAGAAAAAGAGAGATTGCAATAAAACTCAACCAAAACAGGAATCTCTGTGCTTTTGTTTTTAGATACTTGAGTAAATTCATATTGTGATATTTTATCACATATTATTTTTGAAAACCATTGCAAAGTTTTACCCAGTCAAACAAGAGCAGATTTTCAGGTCTTTTTGTTGGTTCAATACAAGATTTTTTCAGCCAGATTTCAGCATCTTTCTTTTCTTTCAGCTTGGATAGATTGTTTAAGATTGTTTTTCTTGGATAAGAGAATCCGATTTTTAGGATTTTGAAAAATAATTTTTCATCAACATTTGGCAAGTCCTGTTGAATCTTTGTGATTTTTATAACAGCACCATCTACTTTTGGTTCGGGATAAAAAGCAGTTTTAGGAACTTTGAATAAAAGTTCTGTTTTTGCATAAAATTCTACAGCAATTTTCGGCAAACTGCCTTTCTTAGAGCAGAGTTTTTCTGCTACTTCTTTTTGAAGCATTAAAATCATTTCTTTAGGTGGATTCTCTGCTTCAATAAATTTCCTTATTATAGGTAAGGCGATGTTATAGGGGAGATTAGATGCTATTTTGTATTTCCCTGCGATTAATGAGGACGGGCCTCGTTGATTAGACCGGGTTTCAAGCCCAGTGTCCTCAAAACTGTTACCAAGTATATCTGCTTCAATAATTTCCACGTTATCAAAATCGCACAGGTTTTGTTTTAAAGTGCTTATTATCCTTTTGTCTTTTTCAACAGCAATTACTTTCTGACAATTCTTCGCCAGCTCTTTAGTAAGCACGCCAAGCCCTGGCCCGATTTCTAAAACAATATCATCTTTTTTTAATTGGGCTGATTCAATGATTTTTTCAAGAATAGTTTTGTCAATTAAAAAGTTTTGACCAAACTTTTTTAACGCTGGTAAATTATTGTTTTTTAAGAGTTGTTTAATTGTTTGATTATCTGTTAAATCCATAGTTATTTTAAAATAAGATGCTTAAGTCAAATGGGGATAAAGTGTGGAAAAAAAGCTTGACTTGATGTTCATTTTAGTGTTGAATGATAGAACATTCAGGAATTGGTAAGTTAACAGAGAGACAGGAAACTGTTATCTGTTAAAAGTTTATTTCTAATTACTTGATAAATAAAAATATTGTTCAGTGGCTTAAAGAATTAGCTAAGCCATTTTTTTGCTTATTATTTTTGCTAGTCGCTTTGGCTTCTAGCGTGCATAATTTGCAAAATATTGAAGCAGCTTCTTCCTTGCGTTCGGAGTTAAAGGAAGAATCAGAGTGTTCTGTCTTGTGTCAGGGCGAGGAAAGAAAGGAGTTTCCTGATATCTATTCTATGCAGGGCAACAGTTTGAAGGCGGTTTCTGCTTCAGTTGCTATTAATTTTAACACATTAGCTGTTTTTAGTGGTTCTATGAGCCCAGATAGACATGACGAAACAGGAATTGGAGAATATATTGTTCAAGAAGGCGATACCTTGGGTAGTATTGCTCAGCAATTTAATATTAGCTTAAATACCCTACTTTGGGCAAATAATTTGACCAGCAAATCAGTTATTAGTCCTGGTAAGAAACTTGTTATTCTACCTGTTACTGGCATTCTGCATGTTGTCGGAAAAGGAGATACTATAAGCGAAGTGGCAGAATCATATAAGGGTAAAGTGTCAGAAATAGTTGCGCTTAATGATCTGGGCCAGGGTGGAGAGATATTTATCGGAGATATTTTGATAATTCCAGACGGTAAGAAGCCAGCCCTGAGAAGCACTGCCCCTATTTATACTACAAAAAGCATTCCTAATTCATATTTTATTTGTCCAGTGCCGACTCCGTACAGAATAACCCAAGGTCTGCATTGGTATAACGCAATCGATTTTTCTACAGGTAAGTGCGGTTCGCCTATTTATGCAGCTGCAGGTGGACAAGTGCAGAGAACCGGCTATGACTATGAACGAGCGGGTAGATATGTGAGAATTTTACATCCTAACGGGGTAGTTACTTTTTATGGCCATATGTCAAAGATTGCCGTGAGCGCTGGAGCTACCGTAGGTCAAGGTCAGATTATTGGATACATTGGATATTCAGGGCATACAATACCGGCAGGTCCGGGTGGCTGTCATTTGCATTTTGATGTTAGGGGATCAAGAAATCCGTTTGCATATTAAAAGTTGATCGTTTCTCCCACAACCCGCCTTTGGCGGGTAGATTAGTACGAACAAGTGACAACTTTATTGGTTGCCATTTTTTTGTCGGGAACGATACATTAGCGCTTCATTAATATGTTCTGTCAAAATATTGTTAGAATTTTCCAAGTCAGCGATTGTTCGAGCGACTTTTAAGACGCGGTGATATCCTCGGGCAGAGAGTCTTCCTGAATCAACGTAATTTCTAAGAATATTTTTTGCTATTGAGTCCACTTGGCAGTATTTTTTTATTTGAGGGATTTGCATTTCGTTATTAGTGAGCATTTTATCTTGCTTAAGCCTTTGTTTCTGTTTTTCGCGCGCATTAATTACTAAATTTCTTGTTTCTTCTGTCTTGTTTTCTTCTTTGGATTCAAGTTTTTCAAACTTCACAGGAGGCAGGTCTACGAAAATATCAATTCTGTCTATTATCGGACCAGAAAGCTTTCTTCTGTATTTGGCAATTTGAGAGGGAGAACAGGAGCAATTATTAATAGGGTCGTTTAAAAACCCGCAGGGGCAAGGATTAGAAGCTGCGATTAAACTAAATTTACAGGGCAGATTAAGTTGGTGGCCAGCTCGCATTATTGTAATCGCTCCATCTTCCAACGGTTGGCGTAGAGCTTCAATAACATCTCTTCTAAACTCTGGGAACTCGTCTAAAAATAGAACGCCCCTATGAGATAAAGTTATTTCCCCTGGCTTTATCGGGTTACCTCCGCCAATAATTGAAGCAAGAGAGGCGGTATGATGCGCTGCTCTAAAGGGACGAGTTCTAACTATGGGTTTTTCTCTTGTGAGTAATCCAGTAACGCTATAAATTTTAGTGAGTTCCAACATTTCTTGTCTGCTTATTGGGGGAAGAATAGAGGGTAGTGCTTTGGCGAGTAAGCTTTTGCCTCCGCCCGGAGGTCCAAGCATTAAGAGGTTGTGAGCGCCAGCTGCTGCAATAGTCATTGCTCTTTTGGC
>CAYNAD010000024.1:0-8807 GCA_964395215.1 uncultured Candidatus Saccharibacteria bacterium
ATTAGGCCCTGAATCAATAAAAGAATCCCGAACCAAACAAGACCAACCATACTTCCCCAAATTACAATTATCCTTAGTAAAAAAATGCCAATTTGAATTATGCCACCACCAAGGACTAATCCGCCAATTCCTAATCCTTTAAGGACCTTTTTAGTTCTTTTATCTTTTATTTTATTTTCCATATTTTTACTATAAATAATCTTCTATTTCCATATTCCTCCTGTCTTTAGATGTTGTCAAATAAAAAACCGTCAAAAAGCGATTCTTTGATGTCAAAAACATATATTGGGCACTTAAATGCTTATTCTCTCTATCCACTCATATTGTTGGCAATTATGTCCTATAGACCAAATTCATTGAGATTTGCCAATGTTTCTTCGTGAGGAAAGCCATATTGATTATTTTCCGAAGCACAGATTATAGCTACATCCGGCTGAACTGCTTCTATAAAATCAATTGAACTACCTGTTTTACTTCCATGATGAGAGACCTTTAAAATTTGGGCTTTTAAATCATATTCTTTTTCCACCAACCACTGCTCAACCTTTTTTTCCGCATCCCCAGTAAAAAGTATTCTATATTTATCAGAGTTAAGGACCATAACAATGGAAGTATTATTTTTATTGCTCACTGCCCTGCCTTCCAAACTTTCAAAAGGATATAACAAATTGATATATTGAGATTTCGATATATTAATATTCAAGCCCTGTTCTGCTATCCATATCTTTGCTCCCTCCTGTATAATCGCCTCTTCCCACTCTTTAGCAAGCAAGCTATCTGTTTCAATTCCAGTCCATAAAATATTTTCTACTTTATATCTTTTTAAAACTTCAATCAAGCCAAACATATGGTCTTTATCTGGATGAGTTAAAACAATTAAATCAATTGTTCTGTCCCAAAAAGGCATCCTCTCCTCTAACTTCTTAATCACCCTATCATTAGGCCCTCCGTCTATTAAAATCTGATGTCCAAGCTCTGTTTTGATAAAAATAGCATCCCCCATTCCTATATCTAAAAAACAAACCTCAAGCCCTTCGGCTTGAGAAAAATAAAAAATCACTGACCAGGAAAAAACATTTGCAAAAACAAGTATTATTAAAATCTTTCTTTTAATTCCCATTCCTCTATTCTATCTAAAATCCTTTCAAAAGAAAAACCCAGGGCGAGTGCGAGCTGTAGTGTCGAAAAACAACAAGAGCTATATTGAATCAAGCCCGCTAAAAATTTATATTACTTCTTTTAGAATTTTTTTTGCCCTCCCCTCTTTTTTTTGACACTTAAGACCCCTTCCTTCCATAGCAGAAATCATATTAGGTCCGAAAGCTCCTGCAATTATAGTGTCAACACCTTTATCAGCAAGCATTTTAGCAACCCCAAAACCTGCTCCGCCTGAACCAAAGACAAAAGGATTAGAAATCGTTTCCAAAAGTTCTCCCTTTTCGTCAAAAATTAAATAAAAAGGAGCTCTGGCTGCTCGCAAGCTTATTTCGGAATCCTCATTTTTTTTAATTGTAGCAATAGCAATTTTCATATTAAGAATTATTAATTTTTAAATTTGAAATCAATAAATTTCTCTACTAAAACTCCATTGATGATAGAAAATAAAATCATATAAAAAGTAAGAGTTAATACAAATGGCAGACCGAAATAAAAAATCATCATTGGTATAAGCGGGATTTTAACTGCACGGTTATAAAGGAAGACAGCGATAAAAGAATCCTTCATCCCTTTTTCTTTAAAGTCAGCTAACAAGGGATACCACATATATATAGGTCCGCTTGATAAAACGCCTGCAATGATTGATATCAGCCAACCCTTAAGACCAGCTTTTTCCCCGACAAGTCTTGATATTTTGTCTGGCTTAAAAAAGATTTTTGAGAGAAACATAAAAACAAAGACCAAAAGAAAAACAGGAATAATTTGCTTAAATAATTGGACAGAGCCGATAATGGCCTCTTTGGTTAAAGAAAAATTTACAAATAATAAAAACAAATACAAAACTAAAACTGCTGCCAAAAAAAACCACCTAGGACTAATTTTCTCTAAAATTTTGTTTATCATAGAAACATTAATGTAGTCATAGTTAGAAGAGCGATAATTAAGGCGCTAATAAAGCTAACAATGTTTCTGGTGATAGCAAATCTTTTGCCAAGCAATATGGATTCCGCTGGCAATTGGATCAATCCAACGCTCACCCAAGCTAAAATAAAGGCAGTAACAGCTACCAAGCTAACTCCCTGACTTAAAAGCTCTCCTCCAATGATATAGCTTGTTATTGGACTGCCACTCGCCACGCTCCCAAATATTGCCCCGAATAATGGATCTGTAAATCCATTGCCGCTAAAAATACTCGTATAGAAATTTTTAGGTATAACTACGATAGACCAGCTTACCAACATAACGACACCAAAAATAATTGGCAGGACTTGTTTAAATCCCTTAAAAGTATCTATAAATTCCCTTTTTAAAATTAAAAATGTCATATTATGGATTTACTATCCTAATTGCTTTTCCCTCAATAATGGCTTGTGTAATTTTTTTATAAGCCGAAGCAAGGATTCGCTGAAAAGTGCTTTGAGAAGTATTCATTCTTTTAGCGCATTCGCATTGATCGCAACATTTTATATTTTTCAATCTCAAGGCCTCTGCTTCTTCAACAGTTAATTCGATAACTTCTAAATCTCTCATGGGCACTCCCTGTGGTTTATAAAAAGTTACTCCGGGCTTAAATTTTATTCTTCTTCTGCTCCTTGGTCTTGGCATATTAATATAATTATACTATTATTTTTTAACAAGGCCTATCCCCCGCTCGCCTTCGGCGAGCGGGACTAAGGGCCTTGTTTTAACTTTTGTCTTTTAGATTCTTAATTTCCTCCTGTATTGCTTTAAGTTCTTCTTTCAAAGATTTCTCTTCTTCGTTCAGAGCATTAGTTTCATCAGTTCTTGTCCAAATTCTCCTAAATCCACCATAGCCATTTCCTCTTCCAAATCCTCTACCGAAACCCATTCCAGCACCTCTTCTACATCCTCCTGCAAAATTTCCTTGTTGTGATCCAGCGCAAGGGCCCATTCCTCTACCAGTGCCAGGGCCAGCGCCCATAGGACCGGTTGCATCAAAGTAAGGCATAGTTTTGTATTGATAATTAATAATGATTATTGAATAATCCGACCTTTATTCTTTATTGTGATTATCTATTATGAGTATATACCCATAACTATATCCTGTCAACCCCTAATTGTAGAAAACTGAAAAACCAACCCAAGGGCTGGCTTTTTGTTCTTCTTGCTAATATTCCTTAGTAATTATTATTATTTATTAAGCAAAAGCTAAAAGCTCTGGTCTGATAAGCATTACTAAACCTAAGATTAAAAGTACGATCGCAGAAATCAATTTCACTGCCTTGAGATATTTTTCAGATATTCCTGTAATTTTTAAAGTAAATACAGCTAAAAGAAAAATTATAAAATCATCCAGCATATAAAAGAAAACGAAGACAAAAATGTAAAAATAATAAGAAAAAGTAGAAAGATTCAAGCTAGTTAAAATTTTGGTAAAAGCCAAGGGAAATCCAAAAGAGCAAACAAGCTCAATAGAATTAATTGCCACAGCAATTACCGCTACACCTAGAATCAATAAAGGCAAAGCAATATCATTTTTAGTAAGCTTTTTTAATTTTGCAAAAAGTCCTCTTTGAGCTTTTGTAGTTATGCTTTCTTTGCCATTATCTATTCTACAAATTCTGCAGACAATGCCTAACAAATAATCTCTTAATAAAAATATTGCAAAAATCAAAACAATAATTCCAGCAATTGTTGTTATAATATCTAAATTTTTTGAAATCAAAAATAAATTAAGCCAAGCCGAAGTAAACAAGAAATAAATAATGCCTGAAACTAAAATAAATGTTCCGCCAACTATAACAACCCTTTTCCTTATACCGGTGGCAATCAGCATCGTTAAAAGAAAAGCTAAGGCGACCATGGCACAGGCATTAAAACCGTCCAGTATTCCTAACACAATCGCTAAAAGTAGAGGAGAAGTATTTGCAAGAGAAATTTTCCAACCAAAAAGAGTCACTGAATCTGATTCTGTGCTTGTAGTCAATGGCGTGCTCGTAGCACAAATTTCTCCCCTAAGACCTATTATATAATTCTCTATTTCTATCGCAATTGTCCCCTCTTTATCATAGCCTAAAAAATATTCATCATTAATAAAGGTAATGGGGACTGCGCCGTAAACCCTTAGTCCGTTTATTTTTTCAGGTACACCATATTCCTGATAAAAAGATTTTAAAGCTTCCCAATTATCGCCTTCTGACACAATCATTCTATTGACCTGAATATCGCAATATTTATCTTCTAATTTTTCTAAAAAAGCATTTTCATCGGCGCAGTGAGGGCAAGTTTTTGAGTAGAAAAAATTAACCTCAATTGTTTCTTGATGCTCAGCTAAAACTTTATCAGCAATAGAAAAAACGCTTACTAAACAAAAAATAAAAATTAGGAATCTTTTAAAAAACATAAAGTTATTTATCTTTATGCTCGCTTACGAGCACAATAAGTTTTTCTTTTTCTATCTCTCCATGCAGACGTAAAAGCTCATTTCCCTCCTTGTCTAAAAAAATACAACAAGGTAATTCTTGAGAAATATTATATTTCTTTATTATCTCCATATCCTCATCATAATCATACATCTCTGTTTCCAGCCAAGGATTTTCCTGCTCAATTTCAGCCCATCTTGGCTTCATCACTAGACAACCCTGACACCAAATTGCCCCAACCTTTAACACTTTCATAATATTATTTATCTTCTTTATTCTCTACAACCTTTTTTATCGCACCAAAAGGGCAGACACTCTCTCCGCCTGCTTTTTCAATTTTCTCATTATCAACAACTTCTGCTTTCATATCTTTCGAAAGCTTAGTTCCGCCGTCGCTCACCTGGACGCAAGTGCCACAACCAACACATTTTTGTTTATCTATTTTAAATTTCATATATAAAATACTAACATATTTTTATCATCCTACCAATATTAAGTATCGAGGCCAACCTCCCCACCCTCTCTCCGCCCCGATCTCTTAAAGAGGTCGGGGCGGGGGCCTGACAAAACAAAAATTCCTATTTTATCAAAACCTGAATCACAAAAAATAAAACATATATAAAAAGTAAAAACTTTGCTTCTTTTTTAGTCAACTTGTCTCCTGTCTTAAAAAATATCAAGAAAAATAGAACAGCCAAACAAGTGAAAACGAAACCATTTACGTATAAGCCAATATTGTAAATCCTAAAAGGTGCGATTAGACATGTTAATCCAAGAATCAAAGAAGAGTTTAAAGCAACGGAGCCGAAAATAGTGCCTAAAAACATTTGTTTCTCCTTCATAATAATTGAACGCAAGCCAAAACTTAATTCAGGTAAAGAAGTTCCTAGAGCCACAGCTATGGCACCGATAAAAACCAAGGGCAAATCAAGAGACAATGCCAGACGACCGACTGAAAAAACTATGCCTTGAGCGCTCAAAATTAAAAGTGAAAAACCGAGTAAAAATTTGGTCAGATGTCTAAAAAATAGACGATAATCTTTTTCATTCTTTTTACGCCCCACTTTTTCTAAATCCTTTTTAACTAAAACTTCACTAAATTTTTTCTGATGAAAAAATAATTCTCTTAGATAAAAGCCAAGGGCAATGATTAAAATAATACCATCGCCTCTTGAAAATTGACCATCTACTAATAATAGCAAGGGCAATAACGCATAAAATCCGGAAAAAATAAGTGAACGCTTAATGGTTTTGCTTTTTAAATAAATTGTCCCCCCCGATAAAACCGCTACCCCGACTATCAGAGTAAAAAGAATTATGTTAGAGCCAACCACAGTGCCAAAAGAAAGTTCTGGCTTCCCTGATAAAGCGGCGCTTATTCCAACAAACAATTCCGGCATTGAACTTAAAAGACCCATTACTAAGGAGCCAACAATAAATTTTTTCCACTTTAGAAATTTAGAAATAGCAAGCAAAGAATCAACAGCTAAAACTCCTGCCTTAGCAAGAATAATCGCACTTGTAATAAAAATTAAAATATAAAAGAATGGGTTCATATTTCTGTTTGATGTCTAACTATAAAATAATGTTTAGTCAATTCTATCAAAAATATTTCTGTAAGGCCTAAGAATATTAATATCATCCAATCAAATAAATGCAAGGGCGTTGTGCCGAGCAAAGAATTAAAGAATGGTAAATATATGGCAACCCCAAGGCTAATCGCTCCAAAAATCCAAGCAATTATTAAAAATTTATTAGAAAAAGGATTCATATGCAAAATCCCTTTTTTCAAACTCCTGCAGGAAAAAACATAGAACAAAGAATCAATGGCTAATGCAGAAAAAATCATTGTTCTAATATATGTAATCTCTAAATCACAAGCCATAAACCAATATAAAAGACCTAAAAGCATCAAATCAGTAATAAGGCCAACGGCAAAAATAATCACTTTCATTTCTCTTGTTAAAAGAGAAATTTTATATCCTATGGGTTTTTGTTTCATTAAATCTTTTTCTTTCGGCTCAAAAGCCAAAGCTTGAGACGGCAATCCGTCTTCAGCCAAATTAACCCATAAAATCTGAATAGCTGTTAATGGCAAAAACCAAGGCTTCATCAAAATCTTGGCAATCAACATGCTCCCACCGATAAGAAGAATTTCTGTAAAACTATCAGACAAAAGATAAGTAATCACTTTCCTTATATTATCTAAAATTGCCCTACCCTGTTCCACTGCAGAAACAATAATGCTAAAACTATCATTTAAAAGTATTAAATCAGAGGTCTCTTTTGCTACCTCTGTTCCCGAACCGATTGCCACGCCTATGTCTGCTGCCTTAAGTGCTGGAGCATCATTTATTCCATCACCAGTCATAGCAACTACTTCTCCGGCCTCCTGCCAAGCATCTACAATCCTCATTTTATGCTTTGGCTCTACTCTTGCGAAGATATAGATTTTATCTAATACTTTTTTAAATTGTTCATCGCTTAATTCGTCTAATTCTCTGCCTTCCATAATATTTGCCTTATCGGTTTTAAAACCAAGTTTTTGTCCAACAGCTCGAGCAGTAAGTTTGTGATCTCCGGTTACAATAATTATTCTTATGCCTGCTTTACGACAAGTATCCAGTGCTTGTTTAACTTCTTTCCTTATGGGATCAGAAAGGCCTAAAATAGCTAAGAATTTTAAGTTATTTAGTTTATCAGAATCAATCTTATTCCTTGAAGTTTTTTTATAAGCAATGCCAATAGTCCTATACCCCTGGCTAGCTAATTTTTCCAAATCTTTTTCCCATTTTTCTTTTTCAATTTTTGTCAATTCAGACATTTCAATTAATTTTTCGGGAGCACCGGAAACAAATAATAACTTTTCTTTGGTTTTTCTATCCTTATAAATCCCTGCTAAAAATTTCACTTTATTATCAAAAGGCAATTCATCAAGAGTTTCAAATTGTTTTTTTAATTCTGATGGATAAAATCCTTTCTCAACAGCAGCAGTTAAAATAGCTTTATCGGTAGGCCTACCCCTAACTATCCATTTATCCTTTACCTTATCCTCGTCTTCTATAAAAGCCTCATTACACAAGGCCATGCCCTTATATATGAAAGACTCATCTTTCGTGTAAGATATTATTTTTGTTAATTTAATCTTCCCTTGAGTTAAGGTGGCTGTTTTATCTGTGCAAATTACTGAAGTGCTTCCAAGGGTTTCTGCTGCTACTAATTTTCTAACTAAACCCTTCTTTTTTAAAATTTTCCTCATTCCGATAGCGAGAATAACAGTCATCGCCACTGGCAAGCCCTCTGGGATGGCAGCAATTGCTACTGCCACAGAAGTAATAAACATTTCTAAAACTTCTCCTCCTGTTAAAATACCTTCAATAAAAATAAAAATACTGGCTATTGCTATAAATATTCCAATTATCTTTGAAAACTTAGACAGCTTTTTCTGATAAGGCGTTTTCCCTTCTTTTGATTCACCTACTATTAGGGCAATTTTCCCAATCTCTGTTTCAACCCCAATAGTTGTCACCGCTACTTTAGCTCTACCCTGCCCCACAATTGTTCCCATATAAACCATATTATCTCTATCAGCCATTGGGGTCCTTAGGTCTAATTCTTCTATGTGTTTTTCAGTAGGCAACCATTCTCCGGTTAGGGCCATTTCATTTGTTCTTAATCCTTCTGACTCTATTATTCTGCCATCAGCCGGGACCATATCTCCTGGTTTTAAAATAAAAATATCTCCCGAAACAATATCAGAAGAATCAATTACCTTAATCCCGCCATTCCTAATAACCTTTGCTTGGTGTTTCACTATTTTTCTAAGTTCTGCCAACGACTCGCTCGCTTTATTTTCTTGAACAAATCCTATTGTTGTATTTACAATGACTGCTGCAAATATTACTGCCCCGTCTGCATAATCTCCAAAAAATATGACAACAATACCGGCAATTATCAAAATATAGACTAAAGGACTTCGTGTTTGCCCTAATAAAATTTTTAACTTAGATTTTGCCTTTTTTTCCGGCAAAATATTTCTTCCGTTCTCTGATTGTCTTCTGCGAACCTCTCCGTCGCTCAAACCCAAATCCCTGTCTGTACACAAAAAATCAATTGTTTTTTGCCAGGATAAGTTGTGCCAGTTGCTTATCATTGATTCCCTTGGTCTTTAATAGATTTTTCTATTGAACGGTTATAAGTTTTTCCCGCTAAACTCTCCTTTCGATTTTCACATTCCATAATATTTCTATTTTAACAAAAAAATAA
>CAYNAD010000025.1:0-8476 GCA_964395215.1 uncultured Candidatus Saccharibacteria bacterium
CAAGCATTAAGAGGTTGTGAGCGCCAGCTGCTGCAATAGTCATTGCTCTTTTGGCATAGTCTTGTCCCTTGATCCAGTCCAGAGAAATTTTGTCAGCGTCTGTTCGTTGCGATTGGTTCAATTCTGGAAAACAAGGATTAATTTGTTCTTTACCGGTTAAATAATTGATTGCTTGAGATAAATTTTCTATTCCAATTATTTTAAAATCTTGTTCTGGTTTTTTGAGCAGACACAAGCTGGCTTCTTCGGCATTGGCTTTTGGTACGATGATTTCTGTAAAACCATCTTCTTCTGCTTTTTGAGAAAACAAAAGGGCTCCCTTAATAGGCCGTACCCGGCCGTCTAAAGATAATTCTCCGGCAAAAACTTTGTCATCGCTTTTAAATTGGACCTGTCTTGAGTTTAGAAGATAGGAAAGAGCAATAGGCAAATCATAAAGCGCGCCTTCTTTTTTTAAATCAGCAGGAGCTAAGTTTACAAGCACTTTTTCTGGTTTTGCGAGAGGTGGCTTAAACCCACAGGATTTTAGAGCTGTTCTTACCCTGTCTTTTGATTCCTCCACCGCCTTGTCGGGGAGTCCCACAATGTCAAAGCTCTTCAATCCATAGGAAATATCTGTTTCCACCTCTATGAGTTGGGGATTAAGGCCGACATTAGCACAAGAGAATATTTTTGATGGCATGTTAGTTTATTGTATATTAGTTTTACTAAATCAAAAAACCCATTGCTGGGTTTTTAAAGGGAAGAAATATATGATTTACAAATCAGGCGGGCTTACCCTCAGCGCTACAGTATAGCAGGTGGGCATTTTGTACAGTATCTGGCACTGGGATGAATCTCCAATCTTTGTTGGGAGATATTTTTATTACACTTTTCGCATTTGCCGTATTTGTTCTGGGATATTTTTTCCAGCGCTTTTCCTATGTCTCGCAATTTAACTTCCATCGCCTCTTCTAATGGCAAACGCTTTAGATACTCTTCCACTTCATCTTGGGCAACTTCTAGCTGAGAGCCACCTGTTTCAGAGTCGCCAAATTCTGGGAACTTTGATTTCCAGTTATTCTCTACTTCTGGGTCTTTTTTAGCAAATAGTTCAAGCCCTTTTTCTAGGGTTTCTTTTTCCTGTTTTAGTCGTTGTTTTTGTTTTTCTATAAAGTTTGTTTTCATTATTATTGATTTCCTGCCTTTATTAATTCAACGATTGGTTTACAGCAGGTTGCAAAGTGAAGCTTATTTTCAGTAATTGTGTAACAGATACCAAAGCAATCAGGATATGTCACTAAGCTTATATAGTTTAGATTGTATCCTCCGTATAGTTCCTTCTTAAAAACAGCGCTTTGGGCGGTGCTTTTTTGATCAAAGGTATTGGCAAGAGATTTTGTTTGAGTAAAAAGATTATTTTCCCATTCAGACATTGTATTCTGAAGGCCTTCTGAAGCAAGAGTATAGTTTCCAAGCATGGCTAAGTCCTGTTCATCTATCTCGCCTCCTGCCATTAATTCTGCTAGAAGCTCTGACCATTCATCAGTTATGTTGCCACCTGTTAAAGCATCTGAACTAGTTGATATTTGGGCGACAAAGCCAAAAACATTATATTTCTCCTGTCCTTCATTTCTTCTGTATATATAGAAGGTAGCGTCATCTTTTATTTGGGCATAAAAAGTCGGAGGGGGGGAGAGGTATAGCTGAGGGAGAATTTTTTGAAGCCCTAAATATTCCGTAGAGTCCTTAATCGATAATCTTGTGAAATTGTTTTGAGTTAGCATTTGGTTATTAAAGATTTCTGAAACAAAAGCTTGAATTTCGTCAACCGTGGTTATCTCTTTTTGAATAGTTGATTCCACGGGTATGAGTGCAATTGGTTGTTCTATCGCTGGGGTTGAAGTTGGTGTAGTCGTGGCAACTACAGGACTTGGGCTGGGGGAGGGGGTTGGTTCAGGTTCTTTATCTCTTACATTGGCATACCAATACCAAAATCCAATTACCGCGATAATTATAACCACAGCGCCGATTATAAGGGCCCAGCGAAGCCAGTTCTTTTTGCCCATATCTTCCGGTCCAATGGTCATCATGGGCGGACGGACCCCGGTCTGTGCTTTAGGAGGAGTTTTTTGTCCTTGCATAGGAGTCTGTTCGTCTGTTTTTGTGGTTTGACTAGTTATCCCTGCTCCAGGGGAAACTCCTTGCCTTATTCTTTGGAGAATTTCTTTTTCCTTTTGTTCTACTCCCTGTTTCCTTCTTTGTCTTAATCGATCTAATAATGCCTGTCTTCTCTTTTTTTGATCTAGTTGAGTTAAGGCCTGTTTGGCTTCCACTTCTTCACCTTTTTCTTTTTCCGGCTCTTTATCTTCTGGCGCGCCTATGGTTTTGGGTCTGACTTCCCCTATTTTTTTTGCTTGAGGTCCAACACTACCCTTTCTTTCTTGATCTTTTTCTTTTGGTTCTGGATCTTCCTCCTCTTCTATTTCCCCTTCTTCTTGCTTTTTTTCTTGTTCCACAGCTCCTTTTTCTGAATCCTTTCTTCTTAGTTTTAAGGGAGTTTCTATACCTAAAAAGGAATTAATCTCTTGAATTCTTTTTCTTAATTGGTTTTCTCTTTCCAGTATTTTATCGTGCTTGATATTAATTCGATTTTCTTCCAAGCGAATTTTTTGTTTTTCTTCCTCAATTTTCCAGCGTCTTTTTTCAAGAGTAGAACGGATTGATTCGAGCTTTGCTCTTTCTTTTTCTATTTTTTGTTTTTCATCGCCTTCAGTCAACCTTTCTTCTTCCTGTAAATAGCTGACTTCTTTTTCTATTTTTTCTTCTTGGGTAATAATTTCGGCAAGTTTTTCTTCTATTTCTTTTCTGTCTTCAATAATTATTTTCTTAAGCCGAGTGTATTCTATTTTTTCTTTTATTAAGCGACTTATTGAGTGTTCTATTCCTATTTTTTCTTTTTCCTTATCAACTTTTTCTAATTCTTTTTCTACATCTTTGATTTCCTGTTTGGTTTTTTCCTCCTGCTGTGCTAATTGTCGATAACCGAAATCAATCTCCTGAATTTGTTTTTCAATTTTATGTTTTTTTTGTTCATAATCCCATCTTTGTTGTTCAATCGCTTCCCGTTCTTTTTCAGCCAATTGTCTTTCTTGCTCCGCTTTTTTTCTTTGCCTTGGAGTGATCGCTGTCTTTTCTATATTTCCCATAAACTTAATATTATCTTCCACCTTTCTTTCGCTTTCCAAGACGGGTTCCATGTCCTTTTCTATCTTAGCTTTTTGGTCTAAGTAATATTTTTTACTTTCGTCTAAAGGCAGTTTTTGCTTTGCCAGTTCTTTTAGTCCCTGCCTAAGCTGTTCAAGACGAATTTGCAACTCCTTTTCTCTACGCCTTTTATCTTCTTCCCTTCCTTTTTCTTCTAATGCGAGCATGTCTCGGTCTTTCCCTTCGTCAAGTTTTTCACGAACCAATCTTTCTCTTTCCATGGCGCGCTTCCTAATCTCTTCAGCCATTTTTAATTCTTGTTTGTCTGCGCGCTCCTCTTCGGTTATTTCTTGTTTTGGTTTTTCTTCTTTTTTCTTTTTTCCTTTCTCAAGTTTTTGTTCGGCTTTTTCCTTAGCTTCTTCTTCTTTTGCCATTTGCCTGATTTTCTCAACTGCTTTCTCCTCTTCAGTTTTTTCTTCTTTTGCCATTTCTTTGGCTTGGTTTTGGATACCAATCTGTTGTCTGTATTTCTCTAAAAGAGCATTTAATTCATTTTCTTGCAAAGTTAAATCCCGCTGACCATAAGTAGTGCCAGCTAAATCTTTCTTCATCGTTCTTATGACTTCTGGGGGGATATTAAGTTTGGTATCTTTTTCTTCTGCCATAAAATAACTGAAAAAAGGAAAACTACCTGTTCCAGATTATAGCTTCTTTAACATAATAACACATTTAGCAGGCATTAGTTATATTGAATTACTCACAGCCCCTGCTTTTCCTTATATCCCCTCTTTTTTCACCTCCTTGAGCGAGAGACTAATCTTCCCTTGTTTATCTATAGAGATAACTTTTACTGGAACTTCTTGATCCATTTTTAGCACATCTTCCACTTTATCAACGCGGGAATCAGAAAGCTGGGAAATATGAGCTAAGCCATCTTTGCCTGGCAAGATTTCTATAAAAGCGCCAAAGTCCATGATTTTTCTTACCTTACCTTGATATACTTTTCCTACTTCAGCTTCTTCAGTAATAGAATTTATCCAATCAATAGCTTTTTGGGCAGAATCTTCTTTAATAGCTGTTACAAAAACATTGCCGTCTTCCTCTATGTCTATCTCAACTTCGCATTGGTCAATTATTTCATTAATCATTTTACCGCCCGGCCCGATTACCATGCCAATCTTTTCTTTATCAATCTTAGTATTAAATATCTTGGGAGCATATTGAGATAACTCTTTTTTCGGTTCGGCCAAAGTTTTATTTGTTTCCAAGAGAATTTTTTCTCTGGCTATTTTTGCTTTTTCTAATATTTCAGCAAGCATTTCTGATCTTAGCCCTTTTATTTTAACATCTAATTGAATAGCTGTAATCCCCTGAGTTGTGCCCGCTACCTTAAAATCCATTCCTCCATAGTGATCTTCTGGACCCTGAATGTCAGTAAGAATTTTGTAATCATCTCCTGACTGCATAATACCCATAGCGATTCCAGCAGCAGGGTTTTTAATAGGAACACCAGCATCCATTAAAGCCAGCGAAGAAGAAGAAACTGAAGCCATTGATGTAGAACCATTAGAAGATAGAATCTCAGTTACCAATCTTATCGTGTATGGGAATTGCTCTGCGCTTGGAATAATCGGGTGTAGGGCTTTTTCAGCTAAAGAACCGTGTCCGATTTCTCTTCTTCCCGGACTACCCATTCGTCTAACTTCTCCACAACAATAAGGCGGAAAGTTATAGTGATGCATAAATCTTATTTTGCCTTGAAATTCCATTCCATTTACAAGTTGCTGGTCTCCGGGCGGACCCAGAGTGACAGTGGAAAGTGATTTTGTTGCTCCTCTCATAAAAACAGCAGAACCGTGAGTCCTTGGGAGCATATTGTTTCTAGAATCAATTTTCCTTACCTCATCAAGTCCTCGCCCGTCAGGTCGTTTATTATTGCTAAGAGCATTTTCAACAATAATTTTTTCAAGAATAGATTCTATACTTTCTTTGGCATAGGAAAGTTTTTCTTCTCCGAATTGTTCTTTGATTGATTCTTCTATCTCTTTATTTAATTCCTGCATTTTTCTCTTGTTCTCAATGTGGCTTGGTTGAAACATTCTCTCCTCTAATTTTTCGGCATAATTTTTTTCAATAAATTGATCTACATCGTCAAAAGAAATAATTTCTATTTCTGCCTTATCTTTTCCATTTTCTTTGATTATTTTTCTTTCAAATTCTACGATTTTTTCCAGCTCTGCATTGGTTTTATTCAGGCCATCCAGAATATCCTTTTCCTTGATTTCTTTTGCTGTTGCTTCAATCATATTCAGCAGTAAGCTATTATCTTCTTTCAATCCACAGGCAATTATTTCATAATTAGCATCTTTTCTTTGCTCATAAGTTGGGTTTAGCTCCATTTTTCCATTAATGTCAGCAACTCTTATTGCTGCTATGGGTCCTTGCCAAGGGATGTCTGAAATACCTAAAGCCAGTGAAGCACCTAAAAGACCCGCAACGTCTGGGTCATTTTCCTGATCAAAAGAAAAACAGGTGATAATTACCTGTACCTCTCTTTTAAGTCCTTTTGGAAAAAGTGGTCTTATTGTTCGGTCAATCAAACGTGAGGTTAGGACTGCGCTTTCAGATGGCCTGCCTTCTCTTCGCATAAAGCGGGAGCCTAATATTTTTCCAGTTGCGTAAAACTTTTCTTCGTATACAACGGTTAAAGGAAAAAAATTAAGACCTTCTAAGTCATTGGGTGACATGGTGGCTGTTACCAACACTAAAGTATCTCCCATTTTTACAAAAATACTTCCATTAGCTTGTTCAGCTAAATCGTCTATACTCACTTCAATTTTTTTGCCACCTATTTCTAATTCGTATTTTTCCATAATTAAATTACTTTAAGGATATGTGTGAAAAATTTAATTTCAAGGTTCTGAGGAGCGCAGCGACGAAGGTCCTCAGATTTTCTTGAGAAGATATTTGGCAGAATTTTTTTCTAAATCAATAAATTCATCAGCCTGCTCTTTTACTTTTAATGAGGTAGAACGACCAAAAGCCATAACTTCCACTCGCTTTCCTTGATTTTTTAAGTACTCTATTAAAGGTATAAAATCACCATCGCCAGACACAATGATTATAACGTCTGCGCTGGAACTTGCCCTTATCGCGTCAACTGCAATACCCACATCCCAATCCGCTTTTTTCATTCCTCCAGAATATTCTTGTAAGAGCTTTACTCGGGTTTCGATTCCAAGCGCTGTGAGCGCTTCAAAAAATGGTTTTTCTTCGCCTGTTTTTGTTTGAACTACATAAGCAAAAGCTCGAACTAATCTTCGAGCGCTTACCGCGGTTTTCAAAATTTCTCCAAAATTGACTTTAAAGTGGTAGAGATTTTTAGCAGAGTAATACAGGTTTTGAGTGTCTATTAAAACTACTACTCGTTGGTCTTTGTGTTTTTGGCTTTTCATTTAGATTCTTTGACTGGTTGCTTGGCTTTTTTAAGCCCTAATTTTTTAATTAAACTATTGTATCTTCTCACGCTTTTACTTTGCAGATATTTTAAAAGTTTTCTTCTTTTATCAATCATCTGTAAAAGCCCTCTTTTTGAATGAATATCTTTGGGATGTTTCTTAAGATGTTTTAACAGCTCCTTTATTTCTTTTGTCAAAATAGCTGTCTGGACTTCCACTGAACCAGTGTCGCCTTTATGCACCTCATGTTCTTTGATAATTTTGTCTTTTTGTTTTATATTAAGCATATTTTTATATTTTATATTGTACATTAAAAACAAAAAAAAGGCAATAAGGAGAGCACATCTAACATACGATGTGCTCATTTGGAGATAGCGCCAAAAAAAAGGGCGCATCCTATAACAGAGGCGAGAGGAGTAGCAGTCACCCAGAGAATACCAGATTTAATACTCATCGGGCCAAGAACTCCTGCCAAGAATATTACTAGACCGAGTATTCCTAAAATTACTCGACTTGGACGATTGTGCTTGTGCACTTTTATTCCCCCTTTTTGAGTGTTCCTCTTCCTTTGTAATACAAATTAATATTAGAGTCAAAATAAAAAGTGCCCCCACCAGGACTCGAACCTGGATTTACGGATTAAGAGTCCGCTACTCTACCAATTGAGTTATAGGGGCAATAAATTATTTTTAGAATAATTAATAAGAAAAATCAAGTGCTATGGCGTCTCTGGTACTTCGCAGTCAATAGTAAATGGTCCAGCGCTTGCATCCCACCAGCTTTCATAAATTGTTGTTGTCCATGTGGCCAAACCGACCGATTGAAGAAATACGCCAACTAAGAAATAAGCTCCATAAATGATTACAATACCAATTAGTACAGAGGCAATTAGTTTTCTTGCTTGAGTTATGGTGCTCGGATTGCCAGCGGCGAGCATAAACATTGCTCCGCCGATAATAAGCATTAATAAGGCCAGGGGAGCAGTCAATTTAAATAAGACAAAATTGACTACCATTGTAATTAGAATAAAAAAGTGGCAGAGAGTGCAGTCCGCGCTTTCGTCTATATTATTATTCACGAGAGGGTCGGGGTCATCTGCGCTTTGTCCACAAGGCACAATGCCAGCGGCAAGAGCGCTGTTAGCGCTAAAAATACTGGCAGCAAGAACTATAGCGAATATGAGTTTTATTGTTTTAGACATGGTTTTGTGTTTATTTTTAATTTTTGTAATTTGTGTGAGTAATTCGTAATTAGGAATGAATTTATGTGCCCCTGGTAGGATTCGAACCTACAACTTCCTGCTTCGAAGGCAGACACTCTATCCAGTTGAGCTACAGGGGCCTTTACTTATTCTATCAAAATAATTGAAACAAACAAGTTTTTAGGTTATTCTCAAGAGTAGAGATATATTTATAAATTATGATTATTCCAAAACCAGTCCAAGATATAATTAAAAAATTGGAGCAGAAGAGCTTTCAAGCGTTTGTAGTTGGCGGATGTGTTCGAGATGTGCTTTTAGATAAAGAACCAAATGACTGGGACATAGCAACCGACGCTAAGCCGGAACAAGTTAGCAAAATATTCCCTAAAAGTTTTGCTGTAAATAAATTTGGCACAGTTACGGTTTTGACCAAGAACAAGAAAGCAAATTTAAAAGAAGTTGAGATTACAACATTTAGGACTGAAGAAAAATATACTGATAAGCGTCATCCCGATAAGGTGAGTTGGGCAAAAACTATTGATGATGATTTAAAAAGAAGGGATTTTACGATAAATGCCTTGGCCATAGATCCAAAAGGAAATCTTATTGATAAATTCAATGGAGCTAAGGA
>CAYNAD010000026.1:0-7427 GCA_964395215.1 uncultured Candidatus Saccharibacteria bacterium
AATGGTTTAATCAAATAAATTGTAATGACCAAGGTAAAACCTGTTCAGGGGGCAGTTGTGTATATAGTGATTTAAATGTAAACTGTAGCGCTTCTCCAAATCCTGCAGACATTAATGAAACAGTTGTTTTTAGCGCGTACCCAAGCGGAGGCAGTGGCACTTATTCTTATGTCTGGGGTGGCGTTTGCTATGGTTACTCTCAAACTTGTTCTAATTCTCTTTCACAATCAGGTAGTTATGCTGCGAATGTGACAGTTTATTCTGGCGGGCAAACCGAATCTGCTAGTTGTTCTGTTCAAGTGAACGAACAAGAATGTAGTTGTTCTTGCTGGGCTAATTGGCAGGATCAAGGATGTGGACAAGACAGCTGTGCTTCTAATCAAATGTATCAGACAAGAAGTAGGGACTGTACTCCAGATGGCTGTAATACTGAGTTAGAAACAAGATGCGTTTCCGATCAGTCTTGTGAACCAAGCTGTACAGACGAATGTTCATATCAGGGTCAAACAACTTGCCAAGACAGTGACTCTAATAAGACATGTGGATATTATGATTCTGATTCTTGTTTAGAATGGTCAAGTCCGCAAACTTGTGGAACTGATGGATGTACCGGCACTACTTATAAAGATTACTCTTGCTCTAGCGGAACATGTTCTCATAGCGATCAAACTTGTTCAACCCAATGTTTTTATTGTGGAGATGGTGTTTGTGACTCAGGTTGTGGAGAAAACACCAGTAATTGTTGTCAGGATTGCGGGTGTGAGTCAAATGAAGATACACCTACAGGGAGTTTATTCGCTAATAAAACTTATACTTGCACAGGAGAAACAGTCAGGATAAGTATCGATGCTCAAGATGATCAGGGAATAGAGAAATTATCTCTTTATTATTCCGGTTCTTGGCATAATCAGAGTTGCTCATACAACACAAGCTGTACAAAGACCTGGAATGTCTCTACGGGCAATGAAGGTTATTATAACTATACGGGTAAGATTTATGGCAGAAAGGTAGATCATTCAAGCGAGCAGGCATATGCTAATCCAGAAACAATAACTATTAATTTTGATGATTGTGGAAGTGATTGTAATGACGAGTGTGCTTATTCAGGACAGACAAGCTGTTATAACTCTACGTCAAGAAAAGTTTGCGGGGATTATGATTCTGATTCTTGTTTAGAATGGTCAAATCGTGATTCTTGTCAGGGTTCAACCAGTTGTGGCTATGGAAGATGCGATAATGATGAGAAACCGCAGTGGCGATGTTCAGGCGGGTCTTGCGAATATGACTGCTATGATAGCTCATCCTGTGACGACGATGATGACGACTATAAGAGATGCTATAGCAATGATGTTTATTGGTATAATTCCAACGGTTCTAGACAGGATAAGTATGATGAATGCGGAAGTGATTCCTGCGATTCTTGGGATTATTACTGTAGTGGTGATAAAGTTTATAAAAAGAGAGATTGCTATGACAAGGGTTGTAGTAATAATAGGTGTTTTGAAGATAAAGATATTGAAAGAAAATATGTTAAAACCTGTGACGACGACTGTGACGATGGCAAGTGCGTTGAAGAATGTGAGTGTGATTCAGGTCCTTGTTGCGATGGATGTAATTATAAAGACGAAGATACTCCTTGTGACAGCGACCGAGAGGCACAGTATAGTTGTCCCTGGGGAACCTCCTGTGGGGCCGATACGGGCGTAAAATCAAGAATTAGATATCAGTATTGTTCAGGAGATGATGATGACTGTGATGGCGATTGGGGAAACTGGTATAATTGGAGTTCTTGGAGAGTGGCGGATTATTGTACCAATTCTGAAACATGCTCTTATGGTGATGCCACTTGCAATTACGATTCTACTTGTCAAAGTACACCCACATATACTAATTACAAACAATGTTATGACAGTGATGTATATTGGTTTAGAAGCGATAGTACGCGATTAAGTAAATATATGGAATGCGATGACACCAATATCTGTACTCTTGATAATTGTTCAGGAGACAGGTGTATTAATAATTTGAAATGTGACGGTACTACTTGTGCCAAAGGAAGTCAAGAATATTGCTCCAACTGTGAGTCATGTGGCGATGGGGTTTGCAATTGCGATGAGGATTTCTGTGGTTGTGCAGTTGACTGCAGCTTGCCAAGCACTGACGGATTAGCGGTTTCATCTTTAGTGCGACTTAAGGGAGACAATAGTCCTTGGAAAAAGGATTTAGAAGTTGAGTCTGGAGATGAACTTAATTTTTTGATTGTGGTTGCGACTGCAGGCAATGAAACTATCACTGGACTAACTCTTGAAAATACTCTTCCGAATAATATTGAGTATCTGGGTAATTTAAAGATTAATGATGTAATTTCTGGAGCCAATATCTTAGCTGGAATAAACCTTGGTTCTTTGCCAGCCAATGAATCAAAGATTATAACCTTTGATGCTAAGGTTGCCAAAGCATCCAATTTTTCCTCTGGTAGCACCTATCTTAATAATTTAAGCGCTGTGCGATATGATAGTGATAAAACAAAGTATGCAAGCATTGGTATCGAAGTGTTTAGAGATGGACAAGGTACGGCAGCTGCTGGAACCATATTCTCCCAAATTATAGGAGTTATTGGCACACTGGCTTTCTGGTTAGTAATGCTATTCTTGGTTATCCTTTCCATTATTTTGAGTTTAATCGGGTTTTACTTCTTAAGGAAGAAAAGGGAAGTGAGAATAATTTAAAATCAATTAGATAGAATAGAATAGAACCAGCCCTGCGCAGTTATGCGCGGAGCTGGTTTTTAGTTATCCACAGTGAGGTGGTTGACTCGTGTTAAAGAGTGGGCTATAAAGAAGGTGTTGTGGAGAAAGGTGGGGATAACTTGACAAAACTGTGGATAACTTAAATTATGTTAATTGGAGAATACACATATACATTAGACACTAAAAGACGGCTGGCAATACCAGCTAAGTTTCGAAAATTATTGGGCACAAAAGCAGTTATCACAAAGGGTTTGGATAACTGTCTTTTTCTTTTCCCAGTGAAAGAATGGGGAAAATTAGCAGAAAAATTGAGTCAACTTCCTTTGGGTCAAGCAGACGCAAGGGGCTTTGCAAGATTCATGCTTGCCGGTGCTACAGATGTAACAATTGACTCTTTAGGGAGAATTTTAATACCCGATTATCTTAAGAAGCATGCCAAGATGAAGAAAAAAGTAGTTATTACCGGGCTTTCCAATAAAATAGAAATTTGGGATGAGAAAGAATGGGATGATTATAAGATAAAAACTGAAAAAGAGGCAGGCAGTATAGCTGAACGATTAGGAGCTTTGGGTATTTGATAAATCAATAATCAAATTCATGCATATTCCTGTGATGAAAAATGAAGTCATAGAATATCTAAGCCCGAGGGTAAACGAGAGTTTTATTGATTGTACTTTCGGAGAAGGTGGTCATACTAAAGCAATCCTTGAAAAGAATGGGCCTAATGGAAAGGTCTTGGCAATTGAAGCAGATCCAGAACTTTACAAAAAATTTCAGAGCCAAGAATTATCAACTATCAATAATCAATTATTAGAAAGATTGGTTTTAAAAAATGGCTCTTATGCGGACTTGAGAGAAATAGCAGAAGAAAATAATTTTAAACCGATTAATGGAATTTTGATGGACTTGGGAATGTCTAGTTGGCATCTTGAACAAAGTCATAGGGGATTCAGTTTTCAAAAAGACGAACCTCTGGATATGCGGTATAGTCCGGAAGCCAATCCCTTGACCGCTTATGAGATAGTAAATAGTTTTTCTGAAGATGAGTTAGAGGCGATTTTGAAAGAATATGGCGAAGAAAGATTTGCTCGTCAAATTGCTAAAAAAATAGTTGAAAAAAGGAAAAATAAACCAGTGAGAACAACGCTCGATTTAGTGGAAATTATTTGGATGGCGATGCCTAACTGGTACAAGAGCAGCAAGATTCATCCAGCTACCAAAACATTTCAGGCTTTGAGAATAAAAGTAAATGAAGAGATCGAGGGGCTAAAGCAGGGATTAGTTAAAGCAGTGGATGTTTTAGAAAAAGAAGGGAGGATTGTTGTGATATCTTTTCATTCTTTGGAAGATCGTGAAGTAAAAAGGTTTTTTAAAAGGGGCGCCCAGTTGAATATCTTAGAAATATTAACCAAAAAGCCGATTACTGCCAGCGAGGAGGAAATTGCCAATAATCCCAGGGCAAGATCGGCAAAATTAAGAGCAGCTAAAAGAATAGTTTAATAATTAATTTAGGAGGTATCATGTTTAATTTTAAGTCAATCACTTTAAAAAGATTTATTTGTGTTTCCTTTTTGCTTATGTTCATTTCAGCAGGCCTATGGATTTTCCAAGCTAATGGCTTGTCTACGTCTTCAGATAAAGTGGTTGAAGCCCAAGAAAAGTTGGCTCGTCTAAAAGAGACCAAATTGGCGCAATTTACCAATAATGTTGATTATAGTATAGAACAGTTAGCTGAAAATTTAGCTTTTGAAAAAATAGAATCTGTTCTTTATATCAAGGTTGACGGCAGTACTGCTTTGGCAAAATGAAAGACTCTCGGCTTAATATAGTGTATGTGGTGATATTTCTATTTGCTTCTTTGATTATTGCCCGATTGGTATATCTGCAGATTTTAAACGGTGAGACATATCTTGCCCTAGCTAAAGGGCAACAAGAGATTTTTCAGCCTATTTCTGGCCCAAGAGGCGAGATTTTTTTATTTGATAAAGAGAATTTGGTTTTAAGTGCTATAAACCAAAGATCTAGGTATTGTTATACTTCTCCCAAACTTATTAATGATAAAAAAGGCGTGGCAAAGAAACTTTCGCCAATTTTAGAAATATCCGAAGAAGTTTTGCTAGAAAAGTTGGAGAGCAACAATAGCTTGTTTTTACTTTTGAAGAAAAATATCACAGAAGAACAAGCAAAAGAAATCGATAAGCTTGGTTTAAAAAATATTCATACTGGAGAAGATGTTGTGCGATTTTATCCTAATAACGAATTAGCAAGCGATATTTTAGGTTTTGTTAATCAGGATTCCCAAGGACAATATGGGGTTGAGGGGTATTGGAATGATATTCTAACTGGAAAAGAAGGTTGGCAAAAAATAGAACATGGGCCTTTTGGAAGATTCTTTCAGGGTGATTCTGACTTATCTGCCAAAGGAGCAGATTTAGTGTTGACTATTGATAAGAATATTCAGACAGAAGCAGAAAAGTTGTTAAAAAAGTTTTCCGAGAAATTTAAATATGAAACAGC
Source organism: uncultured Candidatus Saccharibacteria bacterium (assembly GCA_964395215.1). GTDB lineage: Bacteria > Patescibacteriota > Minisyncoccia > Minisyncoccales > PEYH01 > JAHIEL01. Next base: position 5,268 of record CAYNAD010000026.1, read on the forward strand.
GCAGATGATTATTGTTGATCCTAAGACAGGAAGGGTTTTAGCAATGGCTGATTTCCCGGGCTTTAACCCTAATAATTATCAGGACTATGGCACAGGTAATTTGGAAGTGTTTCAGCATAAAAATATTCAAGCGCTTTACGAGCCGGGTTCAGTTTTTAAGGCAGTGACTATGGCTATTGGCATAAACGAAGGCAAACTTACTCCAGAAACTACTTATATTGATAAGGGCTATGTAGTAATTTTAGATAAAAGAATTGATAATTATGAAAATAGAGTTTGGGGTGAAAGTACAATGACAGAGGTGTTGGAAAAATCAATAAATACAGGCGCTGTCTTTGCCCAATCCCAAATTGGCAATGATGTTTTTACTGATTATTTAGAGCGATTTGGGGTGTTTAGCGAAACGGGCATTGGTCTGCAAGGTGAAGTTTATTCAGAGAATAAGGAATTTAAAAAGGGCTGGGCAATCAATTTTGCCACAGCTTCTTTCGGACACGGAATTGAAATTACTCCTATTCAGATGATAAGAGCGTATTGTGTTTTAGCGAATCACGGATTGATGCCCCATCTATATGTGGTAGAAGGAGTAAGGGAAAATAATGAGATAAAACCTTTAGTAGAAAGAGAAAAGGCAGAGCGGATTATTTCTAAAGATACAGCAGATGCGGTTGTAAAGATGCTAGTTTCAGTAGCGGAAAATGGCTATAGTAAGCCAGCTAGAGTGCCTGGTTATTATATCGCTGGCAAGACTGGGACTTCTCAAATTTCTTTTTCATCCCTTGGTATTAAAAAGGCTGGTTATAGCGACCAGACATGGCAAAGCTTTGTTGGTTTTGCCCCTGCCTTTGACCCCAAATTTGTTATTCTAGTAAAATTGGATAATCCAGCTACCCGAAGCTCTAATGAGTCAGCAACTTTGATATTCAAAGAAATGGCAAAGTACATTCTTGATTATTATCAAATCCCGCCGGATAAAGAGATATAAAAATAAATATACAACCATAGATGCGCGTCTACAGCCTCCATGAAGTTGATTTTTTGATTTTTTGTGCTATGATAATAATATGGCCCCATCGTCTAGTGGTTAGGACTCTAGATTCTCAATCTAGCAACACGGGTTCAACTCCCGTTGGGGCTACGGATTATTAAAACGCCTTTGAGGGCGTTTTTGTGCTTGACAAGTGTAATACAGCTGTATTACAATTAAACTATAATCGTTAATCAAAATATATGCGTCAAGTATTAAGTTTATCTTTTCCTGAAAAAACTACTAAGGAAGTTAAAGGTTTAGCAAAGAGAAGGGGATTTGCTTCTTTGAGTAGCTATATTAAATATCTTATTGAATTAGATAAGGATTTAATCTCTGAAACAGAACTTTTGGGCTCTATTAAAGAAGCCAGAAAAGAATATAGAGAAGGGAAGAGTGTAAAAGCTAAATCAATAGCGGAGCTTGTATGATAGTAAAAAATATCTATTATTCTAGGAAGTTTGTTAAGGAATTAAAACGTTTGCCCAAGGAGATAATTGAATTAACCATTAAGAAAGAGAAAGTGTTTAAGGAAAATCCCTTACATCCTTCTCTAAGATTACACCAGTTACGTGGTAAATTTGAAGGGATTTGGTCAATTTCTATAACAAGCAATTACAGGATCATCTTTGAGCGTATGTCCAATGGAGATATTCTATTCATTTCTGTTGGTAAACATGATATTTATAAATATCTTTAATCCTCTTAATCAAATTATTCTCCGCGTGTAACGCTTTAGCACCGAAGACAGGTAACCAACTCTTGTTCGGTCTATAAGATTATTAAAACGCCTTTGAGGGCGTTTTTGTGTTTGACTGAAAGATAAAATAGTTATATAATATTAATGTTTGTTTCAGAAGATAGGGAGGCCCTACAATGAAGAGGCAGGAACTTGTTGAAGCCACGAGGATATTGGCTCCTCATGTTGGTAAGAAAGTTTCCGTGACTTACGAAAGTCCGGACGGGGGAAATTCAACTCTAAAGGCTAGATTGGAAGTAATAGCCAATCTATTCCTAGTCGTTGGTGGGGAGCGGATTAAGTGGGAACAGGTACAAGATTTATTTCTGATAGTTGTATCAGAAGGAGAGGTACCTGTATCCGAAGATCGTGCTCCGCAGTGATTTACCGGTGG
>CAYNAD010000027.1:0-6936 GCA_964395215.1 uncultured Candidatus Saccharibacteria bacterium
CTGTGGATAAGTTTTCTGACCCAACACAATTTTTCTATTAGGATTCACAAAGAAAATATTTCTTTTGCCTTGTAAAAGATTAATTCCCAAGCCCTTACCAACAGAACCAATTCTGTCCGTAGCACCTATCAAGGCAATTGATTTTGGATTAAAAATATATTTCATTTTAATATTTTCGCATCAACAACAATTGTTTGTTTAGAATTAATAATCACAGGATTTAAATCGATTTCTTTAATATTTTCTTTTGCTATCAAGTCGGAAAGATTAACCAGCATTTCTTCTAAGTTTTTAGTATCAATGACTTCTCTTCCCCTTGCTCCCTTTAAAATAGGATAACCTTTAATTTCTTTTATCATCTCCCGCGCTTCTGTGCTTGTGATTGGAGCCAATCTAAAAGAAACATCTTTTAATATTTCTACAAATATGCCCCCTAAGCCAAAAAGGATAATAGGACCAAAAACAGGGTCCATTTTGGCACCCATAATTATCATCTCTCCCTTAATCATTTGTTGAACGATAATTTCTTTAGAAATCTTAGAAATTTTCTTATACTCCCCTATCAATTCTTTTTTATCTCTAATATCTAAAATAACACCGCCTACATCTGTTTTATGTAAAGTATCAGAAATTTTTAAAGCTAAAGGATATCCAATATTTTTAGCAAAACTCAAAAGCTCTTTTTTATTTTTAACAATCCCTGATTTAGCATAAGAGATTTTATATTTTTTGAGTATATTTTGGGTTTCTTCAAAACTTAAAAGCATGTTTAGACATTATAGCTTAAATTTAAAAAAGTTCTATGTGTAAAACAAAAACCGCTCAAAAAGCGATTCTTTGTTTAAGGTCTGTCGAAGTCTGACTTCGACGTGCCTCCCTATGTTTAAATATTATAACGTAAAAATTGAATATTGAAAACAAAAGAAAGATGGTGCCGTAAATGACACCATCAGTGGTAAAAAAGTTGCTATGATTTACTCTACGAATCCGGCTCATCCGTATCTGACTCATCTTCTGATTCGTCTTCTCCACTCTCGTCTTTCTGAGTTAATGCTTGTTCTTCGCGACACTTTAATAAGCTCTCCTTATATTGCCATGCTTGAGAAATCATTCCTTCCGAACAGACAATAATTACGACGAGAAGCCCAAGACAGAAGATACTGAGAAGCGTAGTGCCATGTGGCAACCACCTTAAACCAACAGTTGCTTTATACAGAGCACAAAGCTTTTCTGCTGGCTCTGTACTACCTTCCAGGGTCTGGTTGATCGCTTCAGGATGACTTTTGTGAAGCTGGACAATGTAGCTTCCAGGTGTCCGATCCATTGCCCCCTGATAACAGGTAACAAGCAGTAGTTCAGGATTCAAATGATTGGACGGAATAATCCGAGTTTCCAATGCTAGTTGTTTCGCAATTCTAAGCTTTGAATCGCTTGGTTCTAAGTCATTCTCATAGCCCGATAATTCCGACAGGTAGACCGCCTGAATCATGGTTTGATTGCTGTGATCATGGTGAATGCCACCCCAGATCAAGCTGAGTATGCCCACAACAACAAAAATCATCACCAAACCAGCGAACATACTTCTCCAGAATTCTATCCTCATTTCTTTTTTACCCATTCTAACCTCCTAAGTACAAGATTTGTACTCTATTTGTGCTGTTATAGTAATATAATAAAATGCCGAAAAAGTCAATATTGAAAACAAAAATCGTCTAAAGACGATCTTTGTTTATACCTAAATTTTTCCTATTTTTTATATCTTTTTTCCCATAATCGCCGCAAACTCTGCTAATCGAGACGCATAAGCATACTCATTATCATACCAAGCAATGACTTTTACTAAATTAGTATTTACTTTTGTGGATAAAGAATCAACAACTGCAGAATATGTGTTTCCTTTAAAATCCATTGAAACCAATGGCTCGTCTTCTACCGCTAAAATATTTTTTAACTCTTTTTGAGAAGCTATTTTGAAAGCAGAATTAACCTTAGCTTGAGTGGTTTCTTTGTTCACAAGACAGACCAAATCAATTAAAGAAACAGTAGCGGTTGGCACCCTAATTGCCATTCCATCTAATTTCCCTTTCATTTTTGGCATAATCTTACAAATTGCCTTAGTCGCACCCGTGGTAGTAGGAATCATATTTATTCCTGATGTCCTGGCTCTTCGTAAATCATTATGAACTAAATCAAGTATTTTTTGGTCATTAGTATAGCTATGCACGGTTGTCATATAACCCTTTTGAATATCAAAATTGTCATCAAGAACCTTCACTATTGGAGCCAAACAATTAGTAGTACAGGAACCCATATCAACAATATTATCATCTTCTAGGGTATCTTCATTTACTCCTATAACATAACCTTTGATATCATCTGATTTAGCGGGAGCCGAGAGAATTACTTTTTTAGCGCCTGCTTTTAAATGTTTTTCTGCACCCTGTCTATCTCTAAAAGCGCCCGTGCATTCTAAAACGACATCAACGCCCAAATCCTTCCAAGGAAGTTTTTCTGGATCTTTTTCTGATAAAAATTTTGCTTTTGTCTCTTTTTCATAAATTCCATAGGAAGAATCATACCTAAAGAGATGAAGCAGGGTTTCCTTGTTCGCCAAATCATTTATCGCAACTACTTCAATATTTGGATGATTATCTAAAATATGACGCAGGGTTAAACGCCCTATTCTCCCAAACCCATTTATTGCAATTTTAGTCATAGTTGCCTCCCCGAAAACCAGTCTCGAGGTATTAATTTTTACAACGAAGACGGGCCTCGTTGTGACTAATCATCTTTAAGATCAAGTAGTTTTACAATTTTTGGCCTATCAAAACCAACCACAATCTCTTCGTCTATTTCTATTACTGGCACTGCCATTTTACCTGTTTTTTCCAAGACATACTCCTGGCCTGCCTTATCTTGAGAAATATCTACTGTTTCGAATTCAACACCTTTTTGTTCTAAAAATTCTTTTAAGATATCACAATAAGGACAGGTTGGAGTTGAGTACACTTTAACTTTAGCCATAATAAATTACTTTAATTTTATTAAATCCTTATACTATTCACAGCTCCCGCTAGGAGCAGCATCACTTGTTATACTTTGTTCACATTCTGCTGGAGGATTATTCATAGCAGAACAAATAGCATCTTTATATGCGTCTGCGCTTCTTGCTCCGTCATAAATTATTCCATTAATCACAATGGCTGGCGAACCAGAAATTCTGTCTTCACTTTGACCCCCGTGATTGGAAGGATCCTGAACTGGATAACTAGCGCCAGTCAATGTTAATTCATTATCAAGCAGAGCGATTCCTTCATTCTGCTGACAATCGCTTACCATGTTAACGTCAATACCCAAACTAGAAGCAATTCCCTGCCATTTCGTCTCTATATCATTAGAGGTAGCTTGAGTGTTAGCTTGTTCTACAAAATTCCAAAAATTAGAAGAATCATATTTCTGAACGCATAATTCCCTTATCCCCTGATTAAGCTCTGCTATTTTGTGCATTGAACAATATTTATTCTCCTTATCAAGACAGTAGTCGGGATAACCGGTGGCATAATCGCTATAAACAATATAGTGAAGCTCTACATTAACCTTATCAGCGCCTAGTAAATCAATTACTGGCATTATTAATTCTTCTGCTTGATTGCCAAAGGGGCAATAAGACATTACAAATAAATCAACTTCTGGCTTATCGGTTTTTTGAATACTTACAGGTTCTGGCGGAATCATGTCATATGCCTGAGGAAAAAGGTATTTACCATCCTTGGTAACATATGCTGTCTGATCTTCACCCGTCCATTTAAACTTTATTTCATAAACACCATTTTTTTCCTCTACTCCCAAAAGTTCCATTTCTGTGTCCGGGGAAGCAAAATTCTCTTTGATATAATCAATGGTAAATTCTCCTGCCTCATCTTCTGACATCATTCCTTTAATACCGCTACCTCCCGAAAGTCCTCCACCAACTACTTGATAAACAAGAATGACTCCAAGAATCACGACTATTCCTCCCAATATAAATGTGACTACATTTTTTTCCATTTTTTTAAGTTAATTATTACAATTTAATTTAACACAGAAACTACGATTTTCAAACCCTTCCCTGCTCAAGAACAGTTTTAGTTCTTTTTTCTATTTCCTCTTTATCGCCCAAATAATAATGTTGTATTGGTTTCAAATCTTCGTCAAGCTCGTAGACAAGAGGTATTCCAGTAGGAATATTAAGTTTAACAATATCATCAGGACTAACATTGTCTAGATATTTTACTAATGCCCGTAAACTATTACCATGAGCAGAGATTAAAACTTTCTTACCTTCTAAAATAGCAGGCGCAATCTCTTTTCTCCAATAGATTAACACTCTTGCCTCTGTATCTTTCAGTGATTCGCCCAAAGGTAAAAGGTCTTTTTCAACATCCCGATACAGCGGATCGTTTCCAGGCCAGCGTTCATCTTCTTTTGTTAAAAAAGGTGGTCGAATATCGTATCCTCTTCTCCATGCAAGAACCTTTTCTTCTCCTTCTTTTTCAGCAGTTTCTTTCTTGTTTAATCCTTGAAGAGCGCCATAGTGTCTTTCATTTAATCGCCATGTTTTTTTTATCGGAATATCCAATCCCATTTCCTGTAAACATAAATCTAATGTTTTGGTTGCTTTTATTAAATAAGAAGTAAAGGCAATATCAAAAATATAATCCTCTTTTTTAAGAAGTTTGCCTGATTCAATTGCTTCCTGCTCACCTTTTTCCGTCAGACCAACATCAGTCCAACCGGTGAACTTATTCTCTTTGTTCCACACGCTTTCTCCGTGTCTTAATAAAACTAATTTATACATATTTAAAAATATTAATTATCCACATATACTATTGACAAACAGATAATTTTTGATAAACTAATAGTAGTTTAACAGAACCGTCCTGGATTTCCAGGGCGGGTTTTTATTCTCTTGCTATTTTTCCCTTAATATCCTCAAGATACACTACTTTCGATGCTTTTAATTTTAATTCCCAAGACAAAGTTTTTCTCGAAGAAAAAACTACCACATCTCTACCAATAGATTTTATTTTTTTAACTAAATAATTAAAATCACTATCTCCGCTAAAAATAATTATTTGATCTAAATTAGATTTATCCAAAAGTATATCAGTGGTCATTTCTACATCAAGATTGGCCTTGTAAACAAACGAGTTATCCCCTGTTTTTATTTTCTTTAAATATTTAGTGAATAAATTAAAATTTATAGCATCTAAATACCTTAAATATTTCTGCATTTTTTGATCATTCCTTTTTATTCCAACATAATATTTCCATTCCAGCACCTCTTTACTCTCGGCGATAAAATCTTTAACTTTAGACCAATCTATAACCCAACCGAGTCTTTTTTGTGTATAAAAAACATTTGCGCCGTCAATATAAACTTTTACTTTCTTGCAATCCATTTACTTTTTGATTTTAACGCTTTCAATGATTAAATTAAACTCATTTTCATAATTAACCTCCTGCGCATTGTAAGCTAATTTGAAAATAATATTATTGATATCAGCAGACAAAACATTTTTTTCTATTTTTTCTGCTTTTTTTTCATCAAACCAAACACTCAATTCGGGCTTCCCTCTTCTTAACTCGTCTTTAAAAATTACCACCTCTCCGCTTTCCTCTTGTATAAAATAATTTGAAGGATAGCGAAAAAATACTAATTCACTTTCATAAGCTCTCCAATAAAAAAATCTATTTTCTTCGACAATAAGAGCAGCTCTTTTCTGGGCCTTAGCAACAATCGTGAATGCTAGCCCCGTAGTGATTAAAAGGATAATTAAAAAAGCTAAATATTTTGGGATTTTAACTTTCCCGACAGACTTAAATCTCATTTGAAATTTCTAATAACCTGTTATATTTCACCATTCTTTCAGCAGGACCAGGCGCACCTGATTTAATAAAATCAGCGCCGATGCCAACTGCGAAATCCGCAATAAAATCATCCATTGTTTCGCCTGATCTGTGAGAAACAATCGTCTTCCATTTATATTCTTTAGCCATTTTTACTGCTTGAATTGCCTCAGAAACTGTTCCAATTTGGTTTACCTTGATAATGGCACTATTACAGGCAGTTTTTTTTGCTGCCTCTTGAATTCTTATAGGGCTAGTCACAAGCAAATCATCTCCAATAATAATTATTTTATCTCCTAGCTCTCTAAAAATTATTTCAAATCCCTGCCAATCATTTTCAGCCATTGGATCTTCCAGCCCAATTACAGGATAAGCATTAACAAGTTCTTTATAATATTCAACCAACTCATTTTTGTTCAATTCTTTTCCTTCGGGCAAATAACTGTCTTGTTTATAGAACTGGCTGGCAGCGCAATCTAAAATCAGTTCTGTTTGTTTGTCAGCATCTGCTTTTAGAATATACTCAATCGCCTCTTTGGTAGATGAAATAGGCGGAGCATAACCGCCCTCATCCCCCATCTCTATTTTTCCAAATTTTTCCCTTAAAATCTCACCCAGCTTTTTATAAACCTGTTTTCCTATTCCAAGATTTTCTTTAAAGCTATCTGCCTTTGGAACGATCATAAATTCCTGAATCGCTAAATCGTTTTGAGCATGAGCTCCGCCATTGATAATATTGAAGCAAGGTCGAGGAATACTTATCTTATCTTGTCCAATTAACTCTGAAACATGTTCATATAAAGGAATTTTTTTAACTTCAGAAGCTAAGCGAGCAATAGCCATAGATATTCCAATAATTGTATTACCACCCAGCTTTGATTTATCTGGAGTAGCATCAAGATTTATTAATGCATTATCAATATCAATTTGATTCAAAAAGTCCTTACCAATTAAATGAGGTGCAATAATTTTTTCAATATTTTCTATGGCTTGAGAAATTTCTATTTCTTTTGCCTCCAATATTCCAGTAGAAGCACCTGACGGTAC
>CAYNAD010000028.1:0-6891 GCA_964395215.1 uncultured Candidatus Saccharibacteria bacterium
CATTTGGTTCTGCAAGCGAAGATATATTCGTTTTTTCAAAAGAATTTTTTGATAAAAAACTCTGTTTTCCATTGGGAGATAAGATGGAAATGGATAAAATTTTAGTTCGCACTGGTGGCGGAGGCACTAATGCAGCCGCTACATTTGCCAAACAGGGACTAAAAGCCGCTTATTGCGGTAGTGTTGGAAAGGATTATGCTGGATTTTCAATGCTTTTGGACTTAAAAAGATTTGGCGTTTCAACTGAATTCTTATCTTCTTTGGAAGGAAAAACAACTAATCATTCTGTAATTCTAAGCAAACAAGAAAAAGGCAAGGTAATTTTGGTCTATAGAGATGCGTCAGGTTATTTGCCGAAAGATTTTTCTTTGAAAAAATTTAAAGCCGATTGGTTTTATTTAGCTCCGCTGTCAGGAGAATTCGCTAAGAATACAAAAAAAATTATTGATTTTGCGCATAAAAATAAAATTAAAGTAGCTTTTAATCCAGGGAAAGAACAAATTAAGTTGTATAAAAAATCAATAAAGAGCATTCTGCCAAAAATTGATGTTCTGCTCGTAAATGAAAAAGAAGCAAAAATGCTTTTTGGAAAACAAAGTATAGAAACTATTTGCCAAGATATTAAGTCGTCTCTAAAAGGCATCTTTGTAACCGGAGATAAACAATACCTAACTGCCTTTGATGGAAAATTTATTTATAAAGCAAATATTTTAAAAAGCAAAATTACTGATTTAACGGGAGCAGGGGATGCTTTTGGTTCCGGATTGGTTGCAGGACTAATAGAAGGATACAGCATAGCAGAAACGATTCAGCTGGGTAATGCGAATATTGTTGGCTGTATCAGGGAGTGGGGGGCGAAAGAAGGATTGCTTAAAAAGGGAGAAAAGTATAAAAAGATTAAAGTTAAAAAAATATTATGAAAACTCTTAAGTCCTGTTTTGAAAAAGCCAAAAGAAATAAATTTGCTATCGGACAATTTAATTTTTCTGCTCCAGAACAATTAGAAGCAATAGTTTTAGCTGCCAAAAAAACTAATAGCCCAATAATTCTTGGAACGAGCCAAGGAGAAGCAAGGTTTTTTGGTTTAGAAAAAGCGATTATTTTAAGAAACTATTATAGAAAAATATTTCCCAATATTTATCTTAATTTAGACCATGGCAGAGATATTAAGTTTATAAAAAAAGCGATTGATTTGGGATATGATTGCGTGCATTTTGATGGAGGACATCTCTCTCTTGAACAAAATATCAAACAAGCAAAAGAAATAGTTAAGTATGCGCACAAGAGAAGGGTTTTAGTAGAGGGTGAAATTAAAGCAATAGAGGGCGGGTCTGTCATACATAAGGGAATGTTTCATTTAAGCTCTCTTGGATACGAAGACACTAATCAGGCACATAGGTTTGTACAGTCCACTAATATAGATAGCTTTGCAATCAATGTTGGAAATGTGCACGGCGTTTTTAAAAATCCTATTAAATTAAATATAAAGTTATTAGAAGAGCTTAGTCAGGATTTAAATTGTTTTCTGGTTTTACATGGTGGTTCTGGTACTAATACGAACGACTTAAAGCGAGCAATTAAAAATGGTATTGTAAAAATAAATATCAATACTGAATTAAGAATTGTCTGGAAGCAGGCATTAGAAAAAGAACTAAAAAAGAAAACAATAAAGCCATATGAAATTTATCCGAAAGTAATTGAGACGACCCAGAAAAAAGTAGAAGAAAAAATTAAGTTGTTTAAATGAAAAAAACGATTTTAACAGGAGATAGACCTACGGGAAAACTACATCTGGGTCACTATGTAGGGTCTTTAAAAAATAGAGTCAAAATGCAGGATGATTATGACTGCTATTTTATTATTGCAGATTATCAGTTTTTGACTGATAATACTGACAAAACTAAAGAAATAGAAAGCAATATCAGGGAAATAGTCTTGGATTATTTATCTGTCGGGATTGACCCTAAAAAAGCAAGTATTTTTGTAGAATCTCAAATTCCCGAAATCTCTCAATTGGACTTAATCTTTTCAATGATCACTAGTCTAAATAGAGTTAAAAGAAATCCAACAATAAAAGAACAAATTGAGAACTTAAAGCTTAAACAACCTAGCTTAGGATATGTCAGTTGGCCGGTTACTCAGGCAGCAGATATCTTGAGCGTTAGAGCTGATTTAGTACCTGTTGGCAAGGACCAGCTTCCTCATGTAGAATTGACAAGAGAAATAGCTCAAAAGTTTAACAGATTGTATGGAAAAGTTTTCCCAATCCCGCAAGCATTAGTTGGAGAAATACCTGTTTTGCCCGGTTTAGATGGACAAAAGATGAGCAAATCAAGAAAAAATGCGATATTCTTGTCAGACACAAAAAAGGAAGTAGAAAACAAGGTAATGCGAGCCATCACAGATCCTAAAAAAATACATTTAAATGATCCTGGAAATCCAGAAATTTGTAATATCTACCAGTATTACAAAGCATTTTTTCCTGAAAAAGCTCAAGAAATTAAACCGCTTTGCGAAACAGGAAAAATTGGGTGCGTGGAATGCAAAAAACAATTAGCTAAAATACTAAACGAATTTTTAGATCCCATTAGAGAAGAAAGAAAGAAATTTGAAAAAAAGCCCGAACTAATTAAAGAAATCTTAGAGCAGGGGAGAATAAAGACAGAAAAAAGAGCCAAAGAAACTTTGGCTTTAGCAAAACAAGCAATGGGAATGAATTACAAGACTTAGCTCCTGGAACTCTTGTTAATAAGCGCCATGCCCACGAGAAGGACAAGGTGCTTTTTAATTTTCTTTACATCAATACCTGTCATCGCCTCTTCTCCAACCTCGGCATTCATTGCAAGATGATGTTCTGATTTGTATTTTCTGATTTGAGCAATTGCGTCAATTACAAACTCAAAATCCTTAGATTCTTTAAGAAATTTTTTGTCTGCTTTTGGCAAAAGCGTTAAATGAATACTTTTTTCTTTCTCATACTCTTTGAAATAACTTTGATAAATTTCTTCTGTAATGAACGGCATTATAGGAGCATAGAGCTTTAGGATAGACAAAAGAATATGATAAAGAGTGAATTGTGCTGCTTTTAAGCTATTCTTCTTGATATTCTCATCATAAACTCTATACTTTATTATTTCTAAATAATTATCGCAAAAATCATGCCAGAAGAAATTATCTATTATTTCCTTGGCTCTTTGATACTCGTATTTGTTCATTTTCTCACGATAATTCTCGATTACTTTAGATAATTTTGTAAAAATCCATTTATCTTCGTCTTGAATCAATTTTTCATCTGCCTTATTCGGCTTATATCCCTTTAAATGCATTAAGGAAAATTGAGAAGCGTTCCAAATTTTAGTAACAGTTCTTTTTCCTGTTTTAATTTCTTCTTCTGCATATCTAATATCTTCGCCCATTCCTGCTTGAGATGCCCAATATCTTATAGCATCTGCCCCATAGTTTTCTAAGACCCTTTCTGGTTCTACAATATTCCCTTTGGATTTTGACATTTTTTCTCCTTTTTGATCTAAAACAAAGCCAGAGATAAAAACATCTTTAAATGGAAGTTTGTCAAAATGGATATACGACCGCACTAATGTATAAAAAAGCCAGAAGTTGATGATATCATGCGCCTGTGGTCTCAGACTCATAGGAATCTTCGCCCCAGTAATCTGAGGAGTCAAAGAACTTGTTGCCCAAGTATCCAAAACATCTGTTTCGGCAATAAAATCGCTTGATCCACAAGAACACTTTTTCTTTGGTTTTGTATCCATAGGATCAATAGGCAAATCCTTTTTATCTGGCAGAATAACTTTTCCACAGTCTTTGCAATACCAAACAGGAATAGGAATACCAAAATACCTTTGTCTGGATATGCACCAATCCCATCTTAAGCCGTTAATCCAATTATCTAATCGCGCTTTCATGAATTTGGGATGCCAGTTGAGTTTATTGGATTGAGCCAAAAACTCTTCTCTTAAGTCTTGGTATTTAATAAACCATTGCTTGCTTGCCAAAATTTCTATCTCTGTGCCACACCTTTCGTGAATATTAAGAGTATGATTTATTCTTCGTTCATTTTTTAGAATATTTTTTTCTTTTAGTTTTTCAATAATTTCTTTTCGTGCTTTTTTTGTATACAGTCCTTTAAATTCTTTTGCTAAAGAATTTAATGTGCCATCTTTTTTTATGGAAATTCTAGATTTCAATTTGTGTTCCATAAACCATTCTATATCTTGAATATCTCCGAATGTGCAACACATAACAATGCCTGTGCCTTTTTCTATATTAACTGCCTTATCAGCAAGAATTTTTACTTTTTGTTCAAATAAGGGAACAATAGCAATTTTCCCTATCAAATGTTTATGTTTTTTATCATTTGGATTTACGAAAATAGCTGTGCAGCTAGGCAAAAGCTCTGGTCTAGTAGTGGCTATTAATATTTTTTTGCCGTCTTCTAATTCAAACTCTATATCACAAAAATTTGTTTCCACGCTTTTGTCCTGCAATTCTGCTTGAGCAATCGCTGTTCTGCATTCTGGACACCAAAGAACCGGAGATTTTTTCTGATAAGCCCTTTTCTTTTCTATAAGGTCTAAAAACATCTCTTGGCTTAATTTTTGAACCTCTGGAGAAATGGTAGAATAAGTATTTTTAAAATCGCAAGAAATTCCTACTCTTTGCCAAGAAGAGATAAATTCAGGAAGGACTTTTTTAATTGTTTCATTACAAAGCTTAAGAAACTGATTTCTATCCATATCAAAAAACCTGACTTTATTTTCTTTTTCCACAAGTTTAGCAGTAGGCAAGCCATTGTCGTCCACACCGAAAGGGAAAAAAACATTAAAACCGGTCATTCTCTTATATCTGGCAATAATGTCTTCATGAGTATATGAAGAGATATGGCCTATGTGCATCTGGCCACTCAAAGTAGGAGGATCTGTATCTATAGAATAAACTTTTCCTTTATTTTGGAAATCGTAGATTTTTTCTTTTTCCCAGAACTTCTGCCATTTCACTTCTTGTTTTTGGAAATCGTACTTCATTTTCTTATATTAACAAAAAAAATAGGAAAATGCTATTGACAAATTTCTAAAATTTGATATTATAATTATAAGAGACACCCCCTCGTCTCCTTACCACCAGCAGTGGAGGGGAATCCACGGATTTCCCTCCACTCTCCCAACTGCACACTAAGCACAATGCGAGAACGAGGTCATGGTAAACTTGGGCAACCGGTCGCCCATTACAGCCAGACCTCTTCTCGTCGACTTTTAACCAGCCCCCAAAGCTGGTCTTTCCTTTTTGTCTTTTTTTTTGTATAATTACAGAATATGAAAAAGATTCTTTTGATAGAAGACGAAAAGATGATAAGAGATATTTATGTCACAAAACTGAATCAGTTTGGCAATTTTGATATTTTTGAAGCTATTACCTCAGATCAGGCACAAAACATTTTAGACAAGCAGGTAATTGATTTAATAATTTTAGACATTATTTTGCCAAAAGAAGATGGCTTAAGTTACTTAAAAAGATTAAGAGAAAATAATATAAACTTACCAGTAATAGTTTTATCTAATTTAGAAGGGGAGGAATACAGAAAAAGAGCAAAAGAATTAAAAGCAAAGGAATATATATTAAAAGCAAATTATACTCCAACTGAAATAATTGAAAAAATAAAAAAATATCTATGATTAAAAGAATCCATATTAAGGAAACACCAAAACATATTGGTGAAAAAATAAAAGTAGCTGGATGGATTAATTCCTGTCGCTCTCACGGCAAGATTGTTTTCATTGATATTAGAGATGAGTCAGGCATCCTACAAACAGTTTTTCTTTCAGATTTAAAAAAGGAAATTATTGAAAAAGCAAAATCAGCACGAGATGAGTGGGTAGTAGAAATAGAGGGTCAAATAAACAAAAGGCCTGGGACAGCGGAAAACAAAGATATATCTACTGGAGAAGTGGAAATGACTGCTGAAAATATAAATATACTCTCTGAAGCAAAAACCCCTCCATTTCCAATTGATGGTGATGGTTATGAAATATTAGAGGAAAAGCGATTGAAGTACAGATATCTTGATTTAAGAAGACCAAGAATGAAGGAAAATATTATTATTCGTCAAAAAGCATCTTCTTTTATCCGACAACATTTATCTGAAAAGGGTTTCACAGAAATAGAAACTCCTGTTCTAACAAAGTCAACGCCCGAAGGAGCAAGGGATTTTTTAGTGCCATCAAGGCTTCATAAGGGCGAATTTTACGCCTTACCTCAAAGCCCACAGCAATACAAGCAACTCCTAATGGTTGCTGGTTTTGAAAAATACTTTCAATTCCCTCATGTTTTTAGAGACGAAGATTTGCGGGCAGACAGATTATTTGAACATACACAGCTTGATATAGAAATGAGTTTTATTGAAGAAGAAGATATTTTTGAATTAATTGAAGAGATGATAAGCGATTTAATTGAAAAGGTATTTAATAAAAAGATAGAAATTTCATTTCCTAAAATCAGTTACGATACAGCAATGGAAAAATATAAAACCGATAGTCCGGATTTAAGAAAAGACAAAAAATCTGACGAATTGGCTTTTTGCTGGATAGTTGATTTCCCAATGTTCGAAATCCTGGAAGATGGATCAATTGATGCTGTCCATCATCCCTTCACCTCATTAAAAGATAAAGATTTAAAAATATTTGAAAAAATAGATTTAAAAAAAATTGATAAGAAAAAACTTTTAGAACTAAAAGCCAAGCAATATGATTTAGTTTTAAATGGAGCCGAAGTAATGGGCGGGTCTATTCGAACTCATAGCCCGGAGATTTTGAAAAAAACCTTTGAAGTATTGGGGCATTCTTCAGAACAAGTGGATCTAAGATTTGGCCATAT
>CAYNAD010000029.1:0-6809 GCA_964395215.1 uncultured Candidatus Saccharibacteria bacterium
CAGACAGGAGTTGATAATGTGGCAGCAACTTCTGGCACAGCCCTGACTTCGGCCCAGCTCACTATTTTAAAAAGATATTCAAGTAATTTGATTACTGCTTTTGATATGGATGTAGCAGGTGATTCTGCCACCAAAAGAGGCATTGATTTGGCTCAATCTCTGGGTTTTGATATTAAAGTAGCGCTTCTGCCAAAGGGAAAAGATCCAGCTGATGTGGCCTCTACAGACAAGAAGCAGTGGGAAGAGGTTGTTGAAAAATCAAAAACAATTCTTGATTTTTATTTCGAAAATGCTTTTACTTCTTTTGACAAAACTTTAGCTAATGACAAAAAGAAAATATCTTCTATGTTATTGCCAATAATTGGTAAAATTCAAAACAAAATAGAGCAATCTCATTGGCTAAAGAAGTTAGCAAAAGATCTTGAAGTAACTGAGGAGAGCGTTAATCAAGAGCTTTCAAAATATACTTCTTTTAGTAAGGAGATAGAAAAAAAAGAAGAGAAATATCAAAAGCCGAAAAAAACAAGGCGAAATTTAATTGAGGAAAAAATAATAGCTCTGATTTTGAATGCGCCAGAGTATTTAAAACTTTTAGATGATAACGCAATAGTTTGCTTTTCGGCAGAAATAAGAGGTATTATTAAAGAATTCAAAACAAAGCCAAAGGATTTTTGGAAAGATTACAAGGACCTTAATCTAGATGAAGAAAAGAAGGAGATGTTAAACGAATTAGCTATGGCAGGGGAGGCGGAAAAGTCAATCAAAGAAATAGATAGCGAGGAAGAAATAGCTATTTCTCTCAAGGAGTTGATTCAGATTTCTAAGAAGGAAAGATTAGAGGATTTATCTGAGGAAATTAAGAAAGCCGAAGTAGGGAAAGATGCGATAAAGATAAAAAAACTTTCAAAGGAGTTTAATGAGTTGGCGAAATCTTTGTTAAAATAATTTTAATATGAAGAAAAAGAAAAAATCTCCAATAAAAAAGGATAAGCGCTCGGCAAAGGTTGTGAAAAAGAAAGTTCTTTCTAAGAAAAGCCCTAAGCCGAAGAAAAAAATAAAAGCTGTTAAAGAGCCCAAGGTTTCTAAGGTAAAAAAGAAAGTAAAGAAAGCACCTGCAAAAACAAATAAAAAATCTATAAAAAAAGTTAGGATTAAGAAAAAACAAGTTTTTGTAGAAGATAAAATAGATGAAATAGTCAGAAGGTGTAGGGGCCGCGGTTTTATTACTTATACAGAGGTGCTCCATGCTTTTCCCTTGGCAGACAAAGATATTGACGGACTAGAGGATTTTTATGCCCGCCTGGAAAAGGAGGGTATTGATGTTCAGAAAAGCACTGGATATTTAGATGTGGAAGATAATTCAAAAAAGATAGCAAAAGCTATAAGAAGCAGACCGGATTCTGTGCAGATGTATTTAAAAGAAATTGGGAAGGTAAATTTTTTGACTGCTAAAGAAGAAAAAGAGTTAGCCAAAAGAATTGAGAAAGGCGATAAAGCGGCAAAACAGAAATTAATAAGCGCTAATTTACGACTAGTGGTTTCTATTGCTAAAAAATATATTGGTCGTTCGCCGAATCTTTCTCTGCTTGATTTAATTCAGGAGGGTAATACTGGGCTTTTCAGGGCATCAGAAAAATTTGACTGGCGTAGAGGTTATAAGTTTTCAACTTATGCCACTTGGTGGATAAGGCAAGCAATCACCAGAGCATTAGCAGATCAGGCGAGGACTATCAGAATTCCTGTTCATATGATAGAAACCATTTCTAAGTTTACTAAAATAAAGAGAGAGCTTTTGCGGGAGTTAGATAGAGAGCCGAGCGTTGAAGAGATAGCTCGGGAAATGGGTATTGCTGTTAAAAAAGTAAGGCATATTAAAACTATAGCTCAAAAAACAATTTCTTTGGAAACCCCGATAGGGGATAAAGACGAAGATGATAGCGTTTTAGCTGAGTTTATAAAAGACGAAGATATGCCATCGCCGTCTAAAAAAGCAGGTCGGGCCCTACTCAAACAGAGGTTAGGTGAGGTTATGGCTGATCTTACTGATAGAGAGCAGAAGATTTTATCAATGAGATTTGGATTAAAAGATGGAGTGACTCATACTTTACAGGAAGTGGGAGAGGTCTTCGGGGTAACAAGAGAAAGGATTAGGCAAATAGAAGCCAAGTCATTGGAAAAGATAAGAAAGCACGAACATTTAAAGAAGTTAGAGGGATACTAATTAGCCATTGATAATTTATCATTTTTATAGTATATTAACCACATTCCGCGGTGGCTCAATGGTAGAGCAACTGACTGTCGAAAAAGGCAGTCCTTAGGGGAAACCCTAGGGGGTACGTTCCGGGATAACGGTGAAACCCATTTTTTGTGGGCAATACCGTGGGAAGTCTTAGTGACCCCGTAGAGACTAGATACCGGAGCACCTAAGTCTTAAGGATAAGGTGAAGATATAGTCCACGCCCTAAAGTAATTTAGGGATAAGTGTAATCAGTAGGTTGTAGGTTCGAATCCTACCCGCGGAGCAAATTTCTGAAAACCCTTTATTTATGAGGGTTTTTGGTTTATAATAATATAATGTCAAAAGAATCTTTTTATATCGGAAAATACAAAGAAGACGGAAAAGAAAACAATGGATGGTTTTTAGGTCATTCTATGGAAAAAGAGCTTAGAAAGACTGATAAGGTAGAATTTAAGTATTGGGAAATGAAAAAAGGAAAGAATCTAGAGAATAAGGCCCTGTCACACGAGTTACCAGAGTATACTATTGTTCTAAAAGGAAAGATGGATGGAGAGATAGGAGGACAAAAGATAGAGTTAGAAGCTGGTGACTACATTATTGTAGGCGCTGGAATTCCTCACAAATATCCTATCAATATTTACGAAGATATTGAGGCGTTTACCTTTAAGGCTCTGAGTATCCCAGAACACGAGTAATAAGTTTTAATATCATTCACCCAGCGATATTAATCAAGAGAAAGAATTTAGTAATTGAATTTCATTTTTTAATCCTAGTATACACTCCTTATTCTCAAGGATTTTTAAGATATTGGTTATAATAAAACTTGGTTTCTGACAGGGATAAAATAGAATTTTATCTTCTAGCGTAATTGAGAAGTTGGCCTCAGGCGGGGGAGGGCGAAGAGTTTAGGGTTTCCACCCTTCTTTTTTTTATAAACATCGTTATATTTAGAGAAAATTGAACCTTGGTTCACTAAAATACACTATAATGAACACACTAAAGAGGTTCGAACATAGTCCCGTAGATGGAGCTGCGAAATTAAGACTGCCCATTAGGGCAGTTTTGATTTGGGATTTTAGTAGGATGAGAAGTTTATCCCGAGCAAAGCCGAAGTCTTTGATAGAAACATAGGAAACCGGCACGAAAATGGAAACCAGGTTTCCACGGAATAAGTTTTTACGAAAATGGAAACCTGGTTTCCATTTGAGGTCTGTCGAAGTTTGACTTCGACAGACCTCAATGATTCTCTAATCTACAACCTATCTCATTTCAGTTAGATTTTATATGATTTACTGCGACCCTCTTTATTTTCTATTAATATGGTATATAATGAAAATACAGTTAAACCATATTAAGAAATATATGAATTACTTAGACATTAAAATCAAAAATAGATTAGAAGAAAAATTAAAGACATTAGAATCCTATCGTCCTCTATCGGAGTCAGCTGTAAGGAAAATTAGAGAGCAATTTGCAATAGAGATGACATATAATTCTAATGCTATTGAGGGTAATAGTTTGACATTAAAGGAAACATTTTTGGTTATTAATGAGGGAATAACCATTAAGGGGAAACCGCTGAAGGACCACATAGAAGCAAAAAATCATAAAGAAGCATTAGATTATCTATATGAATTAGTGTCAAAGAATAAAAGAAATACCTTTTCAGAGGCATTGATAAGATCCTTCAACCAAATAGTCATTCAGGACATTGATAAGGAATGGGCGGGAAAATACAGGAATAGCGAAGTTATAATTACGGGTTCTAAACATAAGCCACCTCAGGCGATTGATGTTTCAAGATTAATGTCCGAATTTATAGAATGGTTTAGAGAGAATAGAGGGAGATTGCATCCGATTGAGTTGGCAGCAATAATACATCATAGATTAGTCGTAATTCATCCTTTTTTTGATGGCAACGACAGAACCGCTCGTTTATTAATGAATGTTATTTTAATGGAAAGTGGTTATCCATTAGCTATAATTCTTAAAAACGATAGAAAAAGATATTATAATGATTTATCCAAAGCAGATGATGGTAATTTAATTCCCTTTATTCGTTTTGTTGCTCGAGCAGTGGAGAGATCTCTCGATATTTATCTTAGGGTGCTGACTCCAGTAGGTAAAATAAAGGAAAAGTTCGTCTCATTAAAAGAGTTAAGCAAAGAAAGCGATTTTTCTTCAAAATATTTGAATTTTCTCGCAAGAGAGGGTAAGTTAGGGGCACATAAAGAGGGCAGGAATTGGGTTTCCTCAAAAGAAGCGCTTAAAAGATATTTAGATGATAGGGAAAGGAAAAGATAAATTGACAGATACTCCTAAAATGGAGTGGGATAAATATCTAAAAGAGATTCTTTGCCTAGTCAGAGGTTATAATGTCGTCGCGTAGTCCGAGCAGATCAAAACACCTATTGACATTTGAGATCTGTTATGATATTCTATAACTATTCGATTGAGTCTGTCATTAGCAGTCTTTAGTTCATGGAGTTATTGCGATCTCCTTAATACTGTCGAGGAGATTTTTTTATTAGATCACATATATGGAAATCAGAAACATAGCTATTATTGCCCATGTTGATCATGGGAAAACTACACTTACAGATGCTATTTTATGGCAAACAGGCGCTGCAGATAGCGGAGTAAGTATGGATTCAAACACTCTAGAGAAAGAGCGTGGTATTACGATTTATTCCAAGAATGCCTCGGTAATGTATAAAGATACCAAGATTAATATAGTAGACACCCCTGGCCATGCAGATTTTGGTTCTGAGGTAGAAAGAGTTTTACGTTCTATCGATTCAGTACTCTTAGTTGTTGATGCTCAAGAAGGGCCAATGCCACAAACTCGTTTTGTATTAAAAAAGTCATTAGAGCTTGGATTAAAACCAATAGTGGTAATCAATAAGATAGATAAGCCTGCAGCAGATCCAGATCGTGCGCATCATGAAGTATTTGATCTGTTCGCTGAACTTGGTGCCACAGAAGAACAATTAGATTTTCCAGTGGTTTATTCTATATCTAGGGATGGCGTAGCTAAACATAATTTAAAAGATGAAGCAAAAGATATCATACCAATATTAGATACAATCCTAAAATATGTTCCAGTAGCATCTACGGAAGATGGTGGTTCTTTCAAGGCTCAATCATTTAATTTGGCATATGATAATTTTCTAGGAAGAATGGCTATCGTGCGCGTATATGATGGTAGTGTTAGTATCGGGGATACGATATATGTAAGAAAACATTCTGGAGAAAATAAAAGTTATAAAGTAACTAAACTATTCGCTTTCAATGGAATTACTAGAAAAGAGACCGAAACAGTCACTTCTGGCGATATTGCAATGATTGCTGGCCTTAGTGATGTATATATAGGAGACACTTTAGCCGAATCATTAGATGGCGATTTGTTAGACAACATTTCAGTAGATGAACCTACCATAGAACTTACATTTTTAGTAAATAATTCTCCGTTTGCTGGAAGAGAAGGAAAATTCGTTACCAGTAGACAATTAAGAGAACGTTTAGAAAAAGAATTAGAAATAAATGTGGGATTAAAGGTAGATTTTAATACTCAGTCAGCAGATAAGTTTATAATACGTGGCAGAGGAGAATTACATGTTGCTATTCTTATTGAAAATATGCGAAGGGAAGGGTATGAATTACAAGTGTCTCGACCTCACGTTATTATGAAAGAAATAAATGGTCAAAAGCACGAACCTTTCGAAGAGATTATAATAGATGTTCCTAAAGAGTGCAAAGGATCAATTATAGAAAGATTAAGTGTTAGGGGTGGCAAGTTGATAGACATGGATCAAGACGGAGAAAGATCTTTCATGAGATTTGAAGGTCCAACCCGTGGTTTGATCGGCTATAGAAATCAATTTATTGTAGACACCAAAGGAGAAGGTATTTTAGCCAGTAGAGTGATTGATTATCGGCCATACATAGGAGAGATTGAACACAGAAAAGTAGGCTCAATGATTTCTGGTTCAACTGGGAAGGTGTTAGCCTATGCATTAGATAATTTACAAACAAGAGGAACTCTATATATCCACGCAAATACAGAGGTCTATGAGGGAATGGTAATCGGAAATACCTCAAAAGGAGTACAGCTAACAGTTAATCCTTTAAAAGGAAAGAATCTTACAAATGTAAGAGCTTCTGCTTCTGATGATGCTATTAATCTTACTCAACCCCAACTTATAACAATTGAGAATGGATTAGAAATAATGGATAAAGATGAATATTTAGAAATAACGCCTAAAAGCATAAGATTAAGAAAAGCGCATCTTAGAGAAATAGATCGCACAAGAGCAAAAAGAGCAAAATAATAATATGAATAATCAAAGAAAATATACGCGCGGTAAGTTCACGCCAAAAAAGAAATTTAATCATTCATCTAAGAATGGTGGTTCTTCTAAGCACAGAGGAAAAAAAGGACCAGAACTTAATATTTCTTCTTTTATAAATAAGGCAGACAATTCTAATATTAAGGAAGAAGTATTTACTCCCAATAATCAATTTACAGATTTTTCATTAAGTTCTTCTTTATTGAATTCTATAAAGAGGA
>CAYNAD010000030.1:0-6220 GCA_964395215.1 uncultured Candidatus Saccharibacteria bacterium
CTATAAGGATTATCTAATAGAGCCCCTAACAGAAAACCTATGGCCACAAGTTTGAACCAATTATATTGAAACCAAGTTCTAATTTTTAGTTCCATAATTTTTTATTCAAAAGTAGATATAATTTTAAATGTTTGGTTTTGTTTATTCTTGGTCTAAACAATATTCCAAGCACTGACTTTGTGTTTCGAAATTTTTATTATTTGAATAAGCCCAGAAGGCTCCAGTTGCGTAACTGTAAGTGAAGACTTCGTTCGCTCCTCTTTCTGTATGATATTTACATAATTCTCTGCATTCTTTCAATTTTGCCTGTCGATTCTTTAGATAAATAGAAAGACCCAATATGCCAATCAAAATAATTATAATGAGTAAATAGATAAGAAATTTCGTTATATTTTTCATATTTTTATTTTTTATGTTTTTTAATAAATTTATTAAAATCTTCTTCGGAAATTCTATAATGACGACCAAATTTAGCAGCATTAAGTTTTTTATCTCTTATATATCTCCAAACGGACCCAATGTTTAGCTTGAGCATATTAGCAATTTCTTCAGGAGTATAGAATTTAGTATTAGTTTTTTGGGGCATTGTTATATTATTACAAGATTTTCAGAAAATACAATAGAATCAGTTCTCCACAGTTTGTTTCACTTTATTATACTTGACACTACTTTACATATTGATAGAATATAAGTAGGGATATTAACCTTATAATAATTAATTATTTTTATTATGAAAATTGCAATATACACAAGAGTTTCCACTAAAGACAAACAGACAACCGAGAATCAGGTACTAGAGCTGAAGAAGTATGCCAAAGCTATGGGTTATGATTATGAGATATTTGAAGAAAAAGAAAGTTCAAGGAAGAATAGACCCATTAAGAATAAGGTGTTTCAAGATGCCATGGACAAGAAATACGATATGATTCTAGTCTGGAAGTTGGATAGGTGGGCCAGAAGCTTAAATGAATTAGTGAATGATTTTGACCTAATGATTAGTCATAAAGTTGGTTTTTATTCTCTGTCTGACGGATTGACTCTAGACGAAAAACCAGCCAATAGATTTACTGCTCATATTTTAGGAGCCGTTGCACAATTTGAGAGGGAATTGAACAAGGAAAGGATTTTGCTTGGGTTAGAAAGAGCGAAAGAGAATGGTAAGAAGTTGGGTAGGCCTATGGGCGCTAAAGATAAGAAGAGGAGAAAAAAGTCTGGTTATTTATTAAGATGGCAGAATAATTAATTTAAATCCATGAAAAAAATTGTCATATACGCCAGAGTATCAACTCGTAAACAGGAGAAAGAAGAGACTATAAAGACTCAGCTAAATGAGCTACATAAGATTTACAAGAAACCCATTAAAGAATATATTGATAATCCTGGCAATAGTGCTTCGCTAGAAAGGAAAGCGCTTAGGGAATTGAGAGAAGACGCTAGGAAAGGAGTTTTTAATGTCTTGGCCGTCTATGCCCTAGATAGATTATCTAGAGAGCCAGCGCACCAATGGCTTTTAATGGAAGAGTTTAAAAAGTATAATATTCAATTAATGGTATTGGGTAGGCCAGTTGAGAATACGCCAGAAGGAGAATTCAGCACAATGGTTATTTCTGCTGCTGCTAAATTAGAGAAAGAAAAGATAATTCAAAGAATGTTAGATGGAAGAAGGAGAAAGATTTATAGCGAGGGAAGGTTTTTAGGGCGCTATCCTCGTTATGGTTGGGATTTAATTAGAAAGACAGATAAAAGAGATGGCTATTGGATAATCAACAAGGAAGAGGCTCAAAATGTAAGAAAGATATTTAAGATTTTTTTAGAGGAACAAAGCATAAGGGCAACTTATAAAAGGGCATATGCCCTGGGCATAAGAGGTAGGGGAAGATTTTATGGAAAGCCCACTATTATAAATCCGCAATACATTAAAACCATATTGTCTTGCGAGGCTTATATCGGCAATTCCTATTATGGAAAAACAGTTAAGGATTCCGCGACAGAAAAATGGGTAGAAACTCCTAAATCAGAATGGAAGCTTTTAAAGGTTCCTGCAATAATTGATAAGGTCGTCTTCAAGAGAGCGCAAGATATTTTAGTAGACAGGACAAAGACATATACTAGAAAGACTAAATATTTATTTTTATGCCAAGGACTTATTAAGTGTCTTGATTGTGGTTCAAGATACTACGCTAGACAAACTTTCAATGGGTATAAGCTTTATCATTATTATCAATGCTTGCAGAAGAGTAAGCGTCACCTAGATAGGCCTCGATGTAATTCTTCAATAATAAATACCGAGACACTCGATAAATATGTTTGGGATTACATAAGTGATTTAATAAAAAATACAGACAAGGTAAAGAAAGCAGTTGGGGCTGTTGAAGAAAGGAGAAGAGAAGAAGTGGGGGATTATCAGAAAGTTTATGATGTGCTAAAATTAGAGATATCTAAGATTAAAAAGAAAAAAGAGAAATTGTTTGGCTTATATGGTGATGATGTGAGAAATATTAGTAAAGAAGATTTAGATGAGCAATTTAAACACTTGAATGGTCAGGAGCAAGAAATTAATAACCAAATATCTCAAACCGAAGCAGAATTTGAGAGGATAGAAAAAATGAATAGCGTTGAAGAGGAGATAGAAAAATTATGCTTGCAATATCAGAAGAAAATTGATAATCTTAGTGGCGAAGAAAAGAAACTCGTTATTAGGAGATGGGTTAAGGAAATAAATTTAACCGACAGTAAAGAAATTTTAATAAGAGTTAGGATTCCTCAATTAGAACGGTCTATCAAAAGGACTATACTAATGAGTAGCCCAGAGTTGGCAACTGCGTCTACTTCATATTGGTATAACTATTTTACAAACAAGTAATTATAAAAAAGATATATGTCTCATCCAAAGAAAGAACGAACCCTTCTTATTCTTAAACCCGACGCAGTAAAGCGGGGTTTAGCAGGAGAAATTGTTTCAAGAATTGAAGCAAGAGGTTTAAAAATTATCGCTTTAAGAATGTTTTGGGCAAGCAAGGATCAAGTAGACGGGCATTATCCTCAAGATGAGGAATGGCAAAAGCGTATAGGCGGGAAAACCATTAAGAGTTATACAGAATATAATTTTGACATCAAAAAAGAACTGGGCACTGATGATCCTCTTGAGGTAGGAAAATTGGTTAGGAATTGGCTTATGGATTACTTAACTTCTGGCCCTATGGTCAAAATGGTTATTGAGGGAATTCATGCCATTAATATGGTAAGGAAAATAGTTGGGCCAACCATGCCTGCTGACGCTGATATGGGAACTATCAGAGGAGATTTTTCTGTTGATGATGCTACTGCTGCTAATAGAGATAAGCGCGCTGTGCGTAATTTAGTTCATGCTTCAGAAACTCAAGAAGAAGCAGAACATGAGATGAGTTTTTGGTTTGCGCCGGAAGAAATATTTGAATACAAAAGGGCCGAAGACGATGTTATGTAGCATTCAAGTTAAGAAATATAATTGACAGACTTTGATTTCTAGCTGTAGAATATAAGTGGACCCTGTTTGGACTTGGAATTTTCCGGCATTATTTACTCTATTGGGAATCCAATTATTTGCATACCCTTTTGGGTGTGCGTGAGGACAACCACCTTGGAGAAAAAACCCGGAAAATACCGTCAAGCAGGGTCTATTAGTTAATATGTCGATGTATTAATATTGATTATGAAAATATATTTAGACAATGCCTCTACTACTCAAATTGATCCTTTAGTATTAAAGGAGATGTTTAGATTTTTTGATAAGGATTATGCTAATGCTTCTTCTCCTCATGCGATGGGGGAGACAGCCAGAGAGGCGATTGAGGAAGCAAGGAAAATAATTGCTGAGTCCATTAATGCTAAGAATGAGGAGATAGTATTTACTTCAGGTGGCACTGAATCCAATAATTTTGCCATCAAAGGTGTTGCTTTTATTAATAAAGATAAAGGCAATCATATAATTACTACAAAAATAGAGCATAAATCTGTTCTCAATACCTGTAAGTGGTTAGAAAAGCAAGGTTTTGAAATAACATACTTGGATGTTGATGAAAAAGGTTTTGTGAATAAAAAGGATTTAGAAAAAGCAATTACTGATAAGACTATTCTTGTTTCTATTATTCACGGGCAGAATGAAATTGGAGTAATCCAAGATTTAAAAGTATTAGGAGATATTTGTAAGCAACACAATGTTTATTTTCACATAGACGCTTGCCAGAGCTATACCAAGACAGAGATTGATTCCAAGAATGCTGATTTAATTAGTTTGAATGCTCACAAGATACACGGGCCAAAGGGTGTTGGAGCTTTGTTTATTAAAAAAGGTACTGAAATAGATATTCTTATGCACGGCGGAGGTCATGAAAGGGGAATGCGTTCTGGAACAGACAATGTGCCAGGGATTGTGGGGTTTGGTAAGGCAGTAGAGATAGCTGGCGTTGGAGAGATGAAGGAATTGAATAGTAGGTTGGCTGAAGGATTGAAAAAGATTAATAAAGTAAAAATTAACAGCCATGGCTTGCCTCACATTGTGAGTGCTACATTTTTAGGAATTGAAGGAGAGGCGATAGTGAGTTCTTTGGATTTGGAAGATATATATGTAGCTACTGGTTCTGCCTGCGCTTCTCATAATCTTGAGCCGAATCAAACACTGCTTGCCATTGGTTTAGCTCATCAGGAAGTAAACAGTACTGTGAGATTTAGTTTAAGCAGATTTAATACTAAAGAGGAAATTGATAAAGTTTTAGAAATATTGCCAAAAATAGTAGAAAAATTAAGAGAAATTTCTCCGTTTAAATAACATGCCATATTCTAAAAAAGTTATAGATGCATTTAAGAATCCTCATAATTATGGAAAATTAAAGGATTATGACGGATTGGGAAAAGTCGGTAATCCCGTTTGTGGGGATGTTTTATATCTTTATATTAAAATTAATAAGAATGAGAAGGGGAAAGAAATAATTGAAGATATATCTTTTGAAACTTTTGGTTGCGTTGCTGCCTTGGCTTCAAGTAGTATCATTACTGACTTGGCAAAAGGAAAGACAATCAGCGAAGCGCTGAAGCTAAGCCGAGAAGATGTTACTCAAGAGTTAGGTGGATTGCCGGAAATAAAAATTCACTGTTCAGTTCTGGCGATAGACGCTTTGCATAAAGCGGTAGATGATTATCGTTCCAAAAAAGATGGAGAATAAAAAAACAGTAGTGTTGGGAATGTCTGGTGGCGTTGACTCGTCAGTTGCCCTGTATCTTTTAAAAGAGCAGGGTTTTGATGTTGTTGGAGTTACTTTAAAATTTTTTAAGGGACAAGATATTGAAACAGCGGAAAGGGTTTGCCAGAAATATAAAGTAAGGCATTTGACAATTAATGCTGAGAAACTTTTTGAAGAAAAGATAATCAGTTATTTTTTAAAAGAGTTTGAAAAAGGCAGAACTCCAAGTCCTTGTTTCTTTTGTAATAGAGACGTAAAACTGGAACTTTTATTGGATGTTGCCAAAAAAGAAAAAGCTCAATATATTTCAACCGGGCATTATGCAAGGATAAAAGATGGTCTGCTTTTACAATCGAAAGACGAAACAAAAGATCAGACATATTTTTTAGCTTTTTTAAAGAAAAAGCATTTAGCAAAACTTATTCTTCCTTTGGGAGATTATACGAAACAAGAGGTTTATATTATTGCCAAAAAAGAGAAGATTAAGGTTCAAGAAAAACCGAGTCAGGATTTATGTTTTATTACAAATAAGGTAGGCGAGTTTTTAAAAAAGAGGTTAGGAGAGAAAGAAGGAAAAATAATTGATACAAAGGGGAATATTTTAGGTGAGCATAAAGGAGTTTGGTTTTATACTTTTGGACAAAGGAAGGGGATTAAATTAGCAGGCGGTCCTTTCTGGGTAAAAGGTTTTGATAAGAATAATCTTATTGTTACAAAAGATGAAGAAGAACTTTTTTCAAAAAAGATTTTAATTTCAAATTTGAATTTTATTGTTGAGAAACCAAAAAAACCAATTCAAGTAGAAGTTAAAATTCGTTATAAGCAGGAGCTTGGCAAGGCAGTATTGAAAGTCAAAGACAATAGAGCAGAACTTGTGTTTAAGAAGCCTCAAAGAGCTCCAACTCCTGGGCAAATAGCTGTATTTTATAAAGGAAAGGTGTGTATGGGAGGGGGAGTGATAGAAAAAAATTATCGATAATTAATAATTGATTATTAAGAGC
>CAYNAD010000031.1:0-5398 GCA_964395215.1 uncultured Candidatus Saccharibacteria bacterium
CTCCTTCAGCTTTTCTGCCACAATCCCCCCTTGGCTAATTATTTTAATATCTTTGCCTACTATTTCCCTTATTTTCCCTGCAAGTAAACCATAATGAGTACAGCCCAGTATCAAAGTATCAATATTCTTTTCTGTTAAGGGTTTTAAATATTCTTTTAGTGCTGAATCCATAGCTTCTGAATTCTCTTCTCCTGCTTCAATTAAAGAAACCAGCAATGGACAGGCCTTTTGATAAACTTCAATATTATCGTCTATTTTTTTTAACTCTCTTATGAAAGATTCGGAAGCAATGGTTCCTTGGGTAGCCATTACTCCTATTTTTTTATTCTTGGTTAGATTGGTTGCTGACTCTGCGGCAGGGATTAACACCCCTAAAACCCGCCTATCTGGATAATGTTTGATAAGATAATCCTGCTGTATTTTTCGCAATGCCTCACTTGAGGCAGTATTGCAGGCGGAGATTATCAAAACACAACCTTGCTTAAAAAGAAAATCTACTGCTTGTTCTGTAAATTCATAAATCTCAGTTTGTGCCCGCGTACCGTAAGGAGCCCGAGCAGTATCGCCAAGGTAAATATAGTCATATTCTGGAAGTAATTTTTTAATCTCTCTAAAAACCTCAAGTCCGCCAAAACCAGAATCAAATACTCCAATTGGTGATTTTTTTAACATCAATTTAATTCTATCAGAAACCTTCCCAAATGAAAACAAAAACACTGCAGAAAAGCAGTGTTCTTGTTTTTTGGTTCTTGAATTAATTATTTCCGCCTAATCCCATCTTGGGTCCAGCATGAGGCCCTCTTTGTAA
Organism: uncultured Candidatus Saccharibacteria bacterium; assembly: GCA_964395215.1. Classification (GTDB taxonomy): domain Bacteria; phylum Patescibacteriota; class Minisyncoccia; order Minisyncoccales; family PEYH01; genus JAHIEL01. The sequence continues at coordinate 809 of CAYNAD010000031.1, forward strand.
TGGTCCTTTTCCTTTAAATCCCCAATCTATATCATTCTCTTCTGCCCACTCTTGCATTTCTTGTTTTAACTCTTGCATTTTTGCTCTTCGCTCTTCTGGCTCTAATCCTTTTAAAGCCTCAAACTCGTCTCTCATTTCTTCTTTTTTCTGAATAATTAGGCCTTCTTGCTCTTCAGTAATCTTGCCCATTTCTACCATCCTATCAAATTTTTGATCCTGCATTTGAACTTTATTTTCTTGCAAAAATGTCTGTACCTCTCCTGCATCAAGATTAAACCTTTCAGCAAATCTCTCACAAAGAAGCGTCTCTTCTGTCTGTCCTGCAGAAGCATACCCTGCAACTCCCAAACCAAGAATGGCAATGACAGCCAGAGAATAAATCAATTTTTTATTCATAATTCTTTTTTAATTTTAATTATTATGATAAAGCTCTATCTACTTATTATTACAATCAAACATCAATATTATTTCATCTTTAAAATCTTTTTAGCCCAAATCGTTTCGTTATCTTTTTTGCCATAGACTAAAATCATATCTCCTGGCCTTAAAATAGATCTCTTAGTTGAAGATGCAATAATCACTTGATACTCATTTCCTTTAATATCTTTAAAAAATATTATATTCCTCTCAATATCTAAAACAGTGCCTTGGCTTACCTCTTTCGGTCCTCTTTGAGAATAATTCCTGTAAAAAGTACCCATAACTGGCAAATGACCCTTTTGGGCGCGATCAAAAAGTTCTCTATGAAAACCTGTCTTACTTACTGCAAAACCAGATAATAAGACGATGGCTATTATTACAACTAAAAAATAAATAACCGATTTTTTATAAACAAAGGAAAAGCGCTTACTAAAGAAATACAACAGCATTATCAGGGTTAAAGAAACAAAAATCAAAATCCAAGGAAGACCTATAAAAAACATTCCCAGACCTGGTAGACCAAATTTTGGTAAATTCCAAAAAGCATTGATTCTTAAAGCAAAACTCATAAAACTCATCAGAAATAAAGTAAACAAAAGAAAAAACACCATACCCAAAGCAAATAATACTGTTTTTATAATAAAGTGGGATTTAGGTTTCATTCCTAATTCTTTGGCTTTTTCAAGCACTTTTTTAGAAAATATTTTATTTTCCATAAATTTGCTTTAATATTTTTTTAGCTCGATTTATTCTAACACCAATAGTTGATACGGGAATATGTAAAATATCGGCAATCTCTTTATAGCTTAAATCCTCATAATAATAGAGCACTATTACTTCTCTCATTTTGGGCTTCAATTTAGATAACGACTTCTTGACCATTTCCTTTGTTTCTTTTTGCTCAAAGAAATCGTCTGGCCTGTCTCTTGATATTGGGTGCGGGAATATTACATCAGGATTAAAAAGAGACAAAGGTTCTCTTTTTTTCTTTTTGATAGCATTAATAAACTCGTTATGAGCAATTCTATAAAGCCAAGAAGAAAACTTTCTTGATGTATCAAAGCTTTGAATATTAACATAGGCCTTAATAAAAACTTTCTGCACCGTATCTTCAATGTCTGTATAACCAAAGAGAAACTTTCTGGCATATCTCTTCATTTTGTCTTCGTACCTCTCAACTAAGAACCCGAAGGCTTCTATTCCTCCTGATTTAACACGTAAAACAAGATCTTCGTCTGTAAGATTATCAAAAGTATTATGCATACACTCTACTATCTAATACAATTATACTCCTTTTTTATTTCAAAAATACCTTAGTAAGAGTCCAAATGCCGAGCACTAGAGCCAATATTCCCAAAACAGGCCTAAGTTTTCTCTCATTCATCTTGCTGGTAAGCAATGCGCCAAGAGGAGCAGCGATTATCGCTCCTACGCTCAATGCAAGTAAAAAATACCAGCTGGAAAAACCCTTAGTCAGCATATATGTCAAAAAACCAACCAGACATATTGGGGCCTCTGCTAATGTGGTGGCAGCAATAGCTCCCTTGGGATTATTGCCAGCAATTATCTGTCCAGAGGTAACGATTGGACCAAACCCGCCCCCAGATAAACCCTTGTTAAAAGAACTAATCAGGCCCACACCTATCATCCTCCTCCATGTAAACCTGAACTTTACTCTTGATAGAAGGATAACACCCATAATCAAAACCAAAATACCAATATATATTTTTATAAATGACTTAGGAAGATTAACTGCCAGCAAAACAGCAAGAATGGTAGCAATAACTCCAAGAGTAGAAATGACAAATGCAATCTTAAAATCCTTGCTAAATCCCCTCTTAAAACTCTCCATTAGGCCTATCTCTTTTATCTTACTTTTGATTTTTTTAAAATTGACTATTTTTGGTTTAAAATCAGCATTACTATATTTGTGATGAAATATCGAAGCGACTAATCCACCTCCTGCTTGGGATAACAGAATAGATGGAACAACAACAAAAGGATCATAGCCCATAATTATCAATAAAGGACTAAGAATAGTGCCATACATCATTCCCAAACTGCTGTCTAAAAGCTCTGCCAAAAAAGCAAGAACAGCAATTAAAATGATTGTCTCAATAACCATACGATTATATTAATTGTGATAATTTTAATTTTTCCAACTTATTGGAAATATGATCCCTTATATCTTTTAAAACTTTTAACATTTTCTTTTCTTGACTAATAGCTGTAACGCTAAAAAAGTACTTGCTCACTGACTCTGTCGGAGCCAGAGCTCCGTCCATTATTCTAATAATCTCTGCCACAGATATTTTATTAGCTGGCTTAGCTAATTCATATCCGCCATTAGGCCCTCGTTTCGCTTTTATCAAACGGCTCTGCTTCAAAATCAAAAGCATTTGCTCTAAATACTTTTTTGTAATGCCATATTTAGAACAAATATCTTCTGCCTTAACAAGCCCTTCTTTTGCATTGCGAGCGATATAGATCATTGCCAATAAAGAATATTCGCTTTTTGTAGTTAATTTCATAGTTCAATAATTAAGTTTAATTATATGTCTGTAAATTCTGTTATTTTGTTTATCGATAAAAGAGATTTTATGATCCGGAAAAAAATACCGAACCCAAACAAATACCCTTATCCCTTTCTATACTAATCATATAGACAATATATACAATGTCAACATTCTACCTGTGAATATCTTGGAATAATAGACGGCTCAAATACAAAAAAACTGCCTTCACAGTTTTTTCGCCCTCCTCCTCGATCACCTATATTTTATTTAAACTCTCTGCTTTAACTATCCTATCTATCGCAATGATATATGAAGCTTTGCGCATATTAATCTTTTTCTTTTTAGACAATTGCCAAACCTCATTAAATGTATTTCCCAAAATAACAGATAATTTTTTAAATACTTGTTCTCTTTTCCATTTCTTTTTTTCTTTACACTGTAACCATTCAAAATAAGAAGCGATTACTCCGCCAGCGTTAGCTAAAATATCTGGCACTAATAGAATATCTCTTTTTTCTAAAATAGCTCCGGCTTCTACTGTTATCGGTCCATTAGCTAACTCTATAATATATTTCGCTTTAATTTTAGAAACATTCTCTTTGGTAATCACGTTTTCCACGGCTGCTAAAACTAAAATATCAACGTCCATTTCTAAAAGCTCTTTATTACTAATTGGTTTTCCAAATTTTGCATCACAAACAGAACCAACACAATAACATCCAGCTAATTTACCCTGTTTTTCCCTGCACCTGAATACCTGCTCGGGATTTAAAGATTTTTCTACTAAAATACCCCCCTCTTGATCTGCAAGTGCGATAATCTTATATCCTGCCTCAAAGGCATATTTTGCAAAATGAAAACCAACATTTCCAAATCCCTGTATGGCTACCGTAGTTTTTTCGGGAATCAATTTAAAAAATTCACTCAGTTTTTCAAGAATAATAAAACCACCGTAACCCGTAGCCTCATTCCTACCCTCCAATCCCCAACTATCGAGAGGTTTACCAGTAAAAGAAGCCGGACTCTCTTTGCCTCTTAATTTAGAATATTCGTCTGTCATCCATCCTATAATCTGAGGATTAGTATTGATATCAGGTGCTGGGATATCAGTATCTGGCCCAATCGAATTAAAAAGCTCCCTTACATATCCACGAGAAAGTCTTTCGAGCTCTCCTTTGCTTAACTTTTTAGAATCTACTGCTATTCCCCCCTTGGCTCCACCAAAAGGCAAATTAACTAAAGAACATTTCCATGTCATTAACATAGAAAGTGCTTTAGCTGTATCCTCTAAAACATTAGGGTGGAAACGTATTCCTCCCTTATATGGACCCAAGGTATTATTGTGTTGAGATCTAAAGCCATGAAAAGTCTTTATTTCTCCATTATCCATTTTTACTGATATTTCGAAATTCATTGAATTATTAATACTCTTAATCTTTTCAATAATATCAGAATCGAGTCCCAAAAAATTAACGACTTCATCAAATTGTTTTTGTACTTCTTGTAATAATTTTTTATTCATAAAAAATAGATGGTTAAAAGTTTATCGATTCCACATTAATTTCACAAAGATATCAACATCATCGATTTGGGACTATCTGTTTAGTGTCAAAAAATGGACAGTTACTTTAATTCAAAAAAACTCTCTGGTCGC
>CAYNAD010000032.1:0-2422 GCA_964395215.1 uncultured Candidatus Saccharibacteria bacterium
GAAAATATTTCTTTGGGCTTTGCTTTAATATTTATCTCCTTAGCTGGAGCAATGTTTATTATTGAGGCCTTTTTTCTCTCTAAAGTTAAAAAACCCAAGATTACAGCATTAAACGAGCTCTCTAATATTGCCGAGTTTTTGGATTTCAGAACTGCCAAAGCACTTGCTCAAAGCATTTCTTTTGTGAAAAAAAGAAATATCTTTCCTTTAGGGCCCACTGTCTTCCTTTATTTTTTGTTATATCAAAACTCTGACTTAAGCTTCATTTTGTCACGGTTGCTTTTGAATATTGATGAAATTAAAAAGCAGATGCAGGAGTATTTTTCTCCAAAGCATTTTCAGGACAATCTAAGTCAAGGCATATACTCTGAAAGTTTTGAAAAGGGGGTTTTGGATTCATTAAAAATAGCCAAAAGCAAGAAACATCAAAGAATTGAAATAGGGGATATGCTTTTAGCTTTGATTAAACAAGAGCCGATAATGGCTGGTTTTTTATTAGACGCTGACTTAAGGCCTAATGATATAGAGAATATGATTCTTTGGTGGGAAGCAAGCGAGGAAAAGAAAAATAAGGCGAAAAGGTTTTGGGAATATGATAATTTAGCAAAACGGGCGAGCATGGGAAGTGGGTGGGCTTCGGGCTATACTCTTACATTAGATAAATATTCCAAAGAATGGCACTCTTTAATTTCTGGAATGAGTTTAAAAGAAATTATCGGATATAAAGAGGAAACCGAACAAGCAGAAAGAGTTTTATCAAGTCCCAATATTAATAATCTGCTTTTAGTTGGAGAGCCGGGCGTGGGTCTGGATAATGTAATAAAGGCAGTAGCTGTAAAAAGTTCACAAGGGTTAAGCTCTCCACAGATTAATTACAAAAGAATTGTAGAGTTAAATTTACCTCAAATGCTTGCCCAACTAAAGACGGTTGAAGACGTAGAAGAATCGCTGGAGCGGATTTTCAAAGAAGTTAGAAAAGCAGGCAATGTTATTTTGATAATCAAGGAGTTTCATAATTTCGTATTAAGGGAGTCCTCCCCAGGTGCTATTGATATCACTGGCTTAATTGCTTCTTATCTTCAATTGCCGGAGTTTCCAGTGATAGCCACTACTAGTTATCGGGGGTTGCATAAGAGAATTGAGGAAAACCCTTCAATTTTAAATCTTTTTTCAAAAGTAGAAGTTATCGAGCCAACAATAAATCAAACATTGAGGATATTGCAAAGCGAGGCATCACAAATGGAAAGAAAATACAATAAATTTATAAGCTATCCCGCCTTAGAGCAGGCAGTGAATTTGTCGGGAAAATATATTGCTGACAAACCCTTCCCCAAAAAAGCGAGAGAAGTTTTGGAAGAAGCTATGGTTTATCTTTCCACTATTGGAGATAAATGGTTATTGCCAGAACATATTCATAAAGTAATTTCCCAAAAAACTGAAGTGCCGGTGGGAAAGATTGAGGAAAAAGAGAAACAAATATTGCTTCAATTAGAGACGTTGATTCATAAAAGAATTATAAATCAGAAAGAAGCGGTGGGGGAGGTTTCAACCGCACTTCGTAGAGCTAGAGCTCGACTTCAGGAGAGAAAGGGTTTGATAGGCGGGTTTTTATTCTTAGGTCCTAGTGGGGTTGGTAAAACCGAAACGTCAAAGGCGCTTTCAGAAATTTATTTTGGTTCAGAGGAAAAAATGATTCGCTTGGATATGTCAGAATTCCAATCACAGGAAGATATCCCGCGCCTCGTTGGTTCTCCGGGTAAAGAAGGGCTTTTGACCACGCCAGTTAGAGAAAATCCTTTTTCCTTGGTTCTTTTGGATGAAATAGAAAAAGCCCATCCTAATATTCTAAATCTATTTTTACAGGTTTTAGATGAGGGGTTTATGACAGACGGTTTGGGTAGAAAAGTGAGTTTTGCAAATACTATTATAATTGCTACATCCAATGCGGGTTATAAGATTATCTTGCAGGCGTTGGAGAATGATTTATCTTTTGACAAGGTAAAACAGAAAATGCTTGATCATTTTTTTGATAAGGGTTTATTCCGGCCTGAGTTTATTAACCGCTTTGATGCTGTTGTTATATTTAAACCGTTGAGTAAACAGAATCTTTTGGATATCTGCCATTTAATGCTTTCAAAACTTGTACAAGGTTTGGCGCAGAAGAATATTGACTTTTTAATTACTAATGAGTTAAAATTAAGAATAGTGGAGATTGGTTATGATATTACTTTTGGAGCGCGAAATTTGAAAAGAGCCATTCAAGATAAAATCGAAAATCCAATTGCCGAAGCGCTTCTAAGAGATGAAATAAAAAAAGGGGATACAATTACTTTAACGCCTAAACAATTTAAAATTAAAAAACTTTAATAGTTAATTAATAAGAATATGAATCAAGATTTTCAACCTCCAATTCCAGACCAAG
>CAYNAD010000032.1:2522-5261 GCA_964395215.1 uncultured Candidatus Saccharibacteria bacterium
GCGCTGACAAATGATTTACAGGAACTTTATTTAGAATATTATCCAGCTAAACCGATTAAACGATTGGCAGAGGGGGAAATCGATGGTCAAGCTACTTATCATTTTTTAATGGCTTTGGATAAAGAAAATCTAAAGCAGTTTATAGTAAAATTACCTTTGGCACTGGAAAAATATGATACTTTCCAGACAAAGGGTTTTACAGAGGAAGAAAAACAAGAAATGTTTACTGATATTGATGAGTTCTTTGAGAAGACCGGAGGTATGGAGTTTGAGATATTTATCGGCAAGACAGATAAATTGATTTATTTGATAACTTGGCAGGATTATTTATCCGCTGAATTATTTGACGAAGAAGAGAGCGGGGGAGTTGACCTTGATATTTCTATAGAATTTAGCGATTTTAACGAGCCAGTTGAGATTTTAACGCCAGAAGGATCAGATAGCATTATTGAAGTTTTTATGGGTATGATGAGTATGTTTAATACAGGTGGTGGAGCGGGTGGTTTAGGAGGTGCACCATTAAAAGCAAAAGATGCTAGGATAAAATCAGACCTTAATCAATTAAGAACCAATGCAGAAATTATTTGGGCTGAAAATGGCTCTTATATAACCCTATGCTCAGGTGGTCGTTTAAATACTACTCGGCCTGAATTAAAAGCATTAAGAGACGATATTATATCACAGGGATCTGATGTGACTTGTTATGCTAACGCTAACAATCATTGCATTAGTGCTAAATTGCAATCTAAACCTATCTATTATTGTATGGATAGTGATGGCAGAGCAATAGAGACAGAAAGTAATATAAATCCTTGCACTTACCAAATGCAATGCATTGAATAAATAGATTTTTCATTAGTTATTGAATAAAACGGACATTAATATGTCCGTTTTGTTTTTGCTCTTGACTAAGAATATTCTTGGAGCTAAACTGTAATAATTAAAACTATTGACAATATTGTCAATTTAGTGTACAATCTAAATAATAAAACTTAATAAAAAAAATGAAAAATTTTAAAGCATTTTTCGCTATATTAACTTTAATTACTTTTCTTTCAATGTTTCAGCCCTTTCTTGAGCTGCATTTTGACTATTCTCAAAAGGGTAATCTTGATTTAGAAAATAGTACTGTTTTTGAAGCAGGGGATAGTGTCGCCCTTGGCCAATCCTGCTCTGTTTGTAGTGATGAGTGCTCGTATTATGGACAAAAAAGTTGTTATGACAATACGCAATATCAATTTTGCGGGAATTATGACTGCGATACTTGCTTAGAATTTTCTTCTCCCTATAGTTGTCCATCAGGCCAAGTTTGCGAAGGTAATGGTCAATGTGTAGATTCTTGCACCACTCACGATTACAAACAATGCTATGACAATGATGCTTATTGGTATGACTCCTGTAATGATAGGGAGGATAAATATCAAGAATGCGGTTCAGATGCATGGACAGATAATTATCAATGTTCTGGTGATTGGGTTCAGAGACAGAAAACATTAAAAGGATGCTCTGGCTCAAGCTGTTTTGAAAATACTCAATGGTTTAATCAAACAAATTGTGCTGATCAGGGTAAAACCTGTTCAGGGGGCCAATGTGTAGATTCTTGTACAGACGATTGCTCATATTATGGTCAGAGAACTTGTTCAGGTGATTTTAGTTACAAAACGTGTGGAAACTATGACTGCGATACTTGTTTAGAATGGTCAGATTCTACAAATTGTCCTTCTGGTCAAGAGTGTTCAGGGGGCCAATGTGTAGATTCTTGCACCACTCACGATTACAAACAATGCTATGACAATGATGCTTATTGGTATGACTCCTGTAATGATAGGGAGGATAAATATCAAGAATGCGGTTCAGATGCATGGACAGATAATTATCAATGTTCTGGTGATTGGGTTCAGAGACAGAAAACATTAAAAGGATGCTCTGGCTCAAGCTGTTTTGAAAATACTCAATGGTTTAATCAAACAAATTGTGCTGATCAGGGTAAAACCTGTTCAGGGGGTCAATGTGTAGATTCTTGCACCACTCACGATTACAAACAATGCTATGACAATGATGCTTATTGGTATGACTCCTGTAATGATAGGGAGGATAAATATCAAGAATGCGGTTCAGATGCATGGACAGATAATTATCAATGTTCTGGTGATTGGGTTCAGAGACAGAAAACATTAAAAGGATGCTCTGGCTCAAGCTGTTTTGAAAATACTCAATGGTTTAATCAAACAAATTGTGCTGATCAGGGTAAAACCTGTTCAGGGGGCCAATGTGTAGATTCTTGTACAGACGATTGCTCATATTATGGTCAGAGAACTTGTTCAGGTGATTTTAGTTACAAAACGTGTGGAAACTATGACTGCGATACTTGTTTAGAATGGTCAGATTCTACAAATTGTCCTTCTGGTCAAGAGTGTTCAGGGGGCCAATGTGTAGATTCTTGCACCACTCACGATTACAAACAATGCTATGACAATGATGCTTATTGGTATGACTCCTGTAATGATAGGGAGGATAAATATCAAGAATGCGGTTCAGATGCATGGACAGATAATTATCAATGTTCTGGTGATTGGGTTCAGAGACAGAAAACATTAAAAGGATGCTCTGGCTCAAGCTGTTTTGAAAATACTCAATGGTTTAATCAAACAAATTGTGCTGATCAGGGTAAAACCTGTTCAGGGGGTCAATGTGTAGATTCTTGCACCACTCACGATTACAAACAATGCTATGACAATG
>CAYNAD010000033.1:0-5246 GCA_964395215.1 uncultured Candidatus Saccharibacteria bacterium
CAACTTGATCCATATTTTTAATTACTTATTTTCATTACCTCTTAAAAAAGTAGGAATGTCCCATTTACTTTCTTCTTCAAGCATTTTTTGAATATCTTCTTCAGCTTTCTTATGCAGATCTAGAGCATTGCGTCTTACTGTAATTTCTTTTTCTTTTTCTTCTTCTAATTCTTCAGTATTCTCTTTACTCTTGATTATTTCAAGCTTATCCTTATTCGATTTTATTTCCTTTTTAGTCTCTTCGGTTATTTTGATTTTTTCAGTTTTTTTAAGAACTTGGTTTGGCTTAATCTTAGGTTTTTGCTTCTTCTTCTTTATTTTTTTTCTTTTTCTTTTCTTTTCCTCTACTATCTGCTCAACAGGGGCTTCTTCTTTTTCTATAACTAACTTTTCAATTTCTCTTTTAATTTTTTTCTTTTTCTTTTTATTTTTATTTTCTTTTTCACATCCAACTGCCATCAAAGTAATTTTTAGTTTATTTTTATAACGATTATCTTGTCCGACGCCGAAAATAATACGAGCCATCGGATTAAAGCTAGCCACCTTTTCGCAGATAGAAGCTACTTCAGACATTCTTAAATCTTTAGAACCCGCAATATTGAAAAGTATTCTGTCGGCCCCCTTAATATCGTAATGAATAAGAGGATTATTTAAAACTGACTCAATTGATTTCTCCGCCCTATCCCTGCCTGCAAAAGTTTGTGAATTTAAATAAGTCAATGATTTATCTGTGTCTAGCATCGCTTGAAAATCAGAGAAATCAAGATTAATCAGGCCAGGCAAATAAAGTGTTTCTATTAATCCATCTAAAATATCCACTAGCACTTTATTCATTGCGGAAAGCGATTTGTTAATAGGAGTACTTTTATCAATAATTTTAAAAATCTTTTGGTTAGGGATAATAGTAATAGAGCTAAGTTTTGCTTTTAATGCTCTCAAACTATTCTGGGCAATATTCGCTCTTTCTTTACCCTCAAAATTAAATGGTTTTGTAAAAATACCCATACTAGGAATACCCAAATCCTTTGCTACTGAAACAAAAATAGGGGTTGCCCCTGAGCCAGCACCGCCTCCAAGAGAAGAAATAAAGATACAAATATCATTATTTTTCAGTATTTTTTCAATTCTATTTCTTGAAGCTAATGCTGCTTTTTCTCCTATATCGGGCCTCATCCCGCAACCTAAACCGTGAGTAAACTCTTTGCCAAAATAAAAAGTGCTTGTTTGTTTTGGCGCATTTTTTATTGCTTGAAAATCAACATTGGCAACTATAAATTTAATTTTGTCTAAGTGAGGAATTTTTCTACTGCGAATGTTTTTGGCAATTTCAGAAACAATAGAACCACCGCCACCGCCAATGCCGATGATTGATATTTTGGGATAATGAACCTTGCCCACCTCTTTTTTATTACTTGTCTTAGGTTTTGTTTTTGGTTTTGTTTTTGGTTTAGATTTTGTCACCATATTAGTTTAATTTATCTTTAATTAGAGCTTTAGTCAAACAATACCTTCTGTTGAATAAGTTTTTTTCTTTCCTTTTTGGAAAATATACCCACCTTGCCGAAGATCCCGTCATAGCCGGGCTCAATATTGACTTTTCCTTCTCTTACTCTGACTATTCCCTCTGCCACTTGGGGTTGGGCAACTTTTTTTAATTCTTCAAAAGAAGCATCCAGTAAAATATTGAATTCATTTTTTAAATTCTTAATCAGCTTGTCATATTCCACAGCTACTTTTTTAGTGTTAGCTCCGCAACTAAAGGTTTCACCAATAATTTCTTTTAAAGGAATTAAGCTTTTATATGGAATCGCATTTTTAGGCACAAAGCCCTCTTCTTTGTCTGCTAAGTCCTTTATCCTATGAGCAACACCCAATGTTAATGGTTTACCACAAGCAGGGCAAACATTATTATATTTTTTTGATTCCTCTGGTGTTAGAGAAACATCACAGGCCCTGTGGCCATCAAAATGATATTTTCCTTCTTCAGGAAAAAATTCAATAGTGTAAAGAAACTTTTTGTTATCCTTCTCTTTTATCGCCTTAGTTATCGCATTATAACTTAACTCAGTTTCAAAAACATTTGCTTCCCTACCAAGTTTTCCCGGTGAGTGCGCATCACTGTTGGAAATTAAAGTTAAGCGTCTGCCATCTGGTATTCGCCAAATCATTTTAGGATCAGCTGATAGGCCTGTCTCTAAAGCGTAAATATGCGGGGATAAATCCTCAAAACATTCTTCCACTGAATCAAAGCCGGACTTGGAACCAAACAAGGCAAACCAAGGGGTTAGAATGTGGGCTGGAATAAATAAACAATTTTCATCTGCTTTTAAAACAATCTCTAAAAGATTTTTTGCGTCAAGGCCTAAGATTGGTCTGCCATCTGATTTAAGATTTCCAATTTTAGAAAGTTCTTTATTAATCTTTTCTACTGTTTTAATACTAGGAGCTAAAACAACAATATGGATTTTTCTTACCTTCCCTGCCTTAGAATAAATACAACTAATTTCTGTACTTAAAATAAATCGAACTTCATTTTTACCTTTTTTTAATTTAAAAAGTCCCTGTTCTGCAGGGATTAATTCTGTTTTTATCTCTTCTAACCATTGGGGATGAGTAAAATCACCCGTTACTACAACCTGAATGCCTTTTATCTTAGCAGATTCAGCAATATGTTCTAAATCCCCAGATGGAGAAGTTGCTCTGGAATATTTGGAATGAATATGTAAGTCGGCTATGAAAGACATAAATAAAATTATTCTAATTCCTAATGACAAATTTCTTAGGAGGCCCGGCCTCCTCAACGAGGCCGGGCCTCGTCAATTTGTCATTAGACATTCATTAGAGCAATTAGAGCAATTAGAGTAATTAAAGTCCTAAATTATTACTTATTCCCTGCATTGCTTTCAAACAAATGCCTGCAAATTCTTCTAACGATAATCCAAGCAGTTCCTGACATTTACCAATAATTTCTCTATTTGCGCCTCTGGCAAATGATTTTTCCTTAAATCTGTTTAAAATATTTTCTGCGGTCAAGTCATCAATTTTCTTGCTTAGCAAAACCAGGGTTGAAGCCACGACAAGGCCACTCATTGGATCACACACAAATAATGCTTTTGCCATCAACGAATATGGAGCAATGCCGTGCATTTCATTATGAGTCTTGACTGCCTCACAGATTTCCTGACTTAAACCCATTTCTTCCAACATTTGAGCGCCTAATAAAGAATGTTTTTCCGGATCATCTTTAGTTTTTTCATAATCAATATCATGTAATAATCCGGCTAAACCCCATTCTCCAATATCCTGCTCAAATTTCTGTGCCAAAGCTCGCATTATCGCTTCAACAGCCAAACAATGCTTAATTAGATTTTTATTAAATAAGTTTTCTTCTAATAAATTGAGCGCTTTATCTCTTTCCATATCCTTAATTTACTTACGAGTCCGGGCCTCGTAAGTTGATTCATATTATTGACTTAAAAAAAGACCTATGTTATGATATGTACGCACTGAGGAGGAACAATGAGAACTCAAAGTTGGGTACTGTCCCCCAAGGAAGACGTGTTACTGGAGGTCGTTTCTCAAACACGCATTGAAGTGAATGAGAATAGCCTTGTTAGGTCCTGCCCTCACCACACCAATCAAACAGTTCTTGGTGTCTTCATGAGCCCAGAATCGGCCAAGACTGCCTTAGGTAAAATGGCGAGGAAATGGGAGGCGGTTCTCCTCGTAAGCTAACACACGACTACGCCCTCGCCATGAGAAAGCTTCTTGCTTCTCAGCGAGGGCTTTCTTATTTTAAAAAAGCTTTTTAAATGTTTAGAGGTTGAATCTCCGAACATCTCCTCCTCTCCCCTTCAAATATCTCCTCCACTTCAAATATTTCCAAATATTTCCAAATATCCCCTTTTTAAACATAAATCCCTGTGGATAACTCTAGGAGGCCGGGCCTCCTAGTAGGTTTTCTCGTGGATTTAGAACAATTTTAATGTTTTTTTATTTTTGGAGTAATTTTTAATTCTTTTTAAATTAGTTTTATTAAGCCACTCCCATAAATTTTTAGCATTTAAAAATCCATCTAAATCGTAAGTATAGTCAAGCAGTTCCTTAAACTCAAAAGCTCCTTTTTCTTTTGAAAAATCATGAGCGCAATGTTTCTCTCCACCCGTAACCCTATGAGTTCCAGTTTTATATCGTCGCTTAGCTCCGCAAATCTCACATTCTTCATACTGGTCTAATCGCAATATCCAACGCTTTTTTGCTTTTCGTTTCGGTGGCGCATTCGTATTATAAGCGTTCATATAAGCAGCAAGCTGTAAGGAATATTCATTCCAAATAGAACCCCCGCTTTTTATATCAAGAACGCCCAAACTGCCATCAACTTCCATTAAAATATCTAATGTACCAGCATAATGATTATCAAAATCACAGACCTGTTTTTCAATATCACTACTTGAATCTAAAATTTTTGTTTTGTGCTGGCTTCTCCACTCTTCAAAAGCATGAACTGATGGTAAAACTTTTTTATCTATTTTCTCGTCTTCGCCCCTCAAAAGAGCTTCCACAGAATTATGCACCGAAGTTCCCCAATCAGCAGCACCGTTCAGAGCCGCTTTGGCAGTAGCAAAATTCTTATGATTTCCATAATAATAAAAAAGCCCTGGTTTCATTATCACATTAGTGATACTTGTTACCCGAGGCAACCACATACCTTGAATTTCGTAACCATTACTTAATTTAAATTTTTCTACCATTATTTTCCCTCCGGCTTTTTAATCAAAAGCTTATATAAATTTTCTAAGAAATCACCTCCTGCGTAGCCAGCCACAAATGCAACGGCTGTTGAAAAACTAGTACTAATCACAACCTCGGCCAATTCTTTCACTGCCATAGACGTCAATACTCCTACGACCCCCGATAAAAACATCATAGTAAAAAAATAAGACGCTTTAAAGCCAACGTTTTTGTATGAATACTGGTGTTTGATATATCCTATTAATCCCCTAACAAGCCCTCCACCGAAACCAGCAATTAAAATTAGAAGATATTCCATAAATAAATATTTAATATTTTTTCATTTTATCATACAAGAATCAAAAAACCAATTAGTCTGAGAACGATTCTCAAACCGAGAACGGCCTTCAGAAATCTAGGAAATATTTGTTTGGGGTTGATTTTTATAGAAAATGTGCTATATTAATAACAGCACATCGGTAAAACAGAAGAATAAAAAGGGGGCAAGATGCCTT
>CAYNAD010000034.1:0-5210 GCA_964395215.1 uncultured Candidatus Saccharibacteria bacterium
TTAAAGTGGTACGCGAGCTGGGTTCAGACCGTCGTGAGACAGGTTGGTCCCTATCTACCGTAGGCGTTGAGAATTGAGGGAATTTGTTCCTAGTACGAGAGGACCGGAATGAACTAACCTCTGGTGTACCAGTTGTCCTGCCAAGGGCATCGCTGGGTAGCTAAGTTAGGCAGGGATAACCGCTGAAGGCATATAAGCGGGAAGCCCATCCTAAGATTAATTCTCTTAGATTGGTTGGAGACTACAACCTTGATAGGCCTCAAATGTAAGCTTCGTAAGGAGTTCAGTTGAGAGGTACTAATAAATCATTTTTATGTTTACCTTGATTTCCTTTTTAAGGTCTTCAATTTTCAATTAAGCGTAGCCATTGTAAGGGGGCTATACTGGATTTGCTCCACCTGTTCCCATCTCGAACACAGAAGTGAAATAATCCAAGGCCGATGATAGTGCTTTTGCGCGAAAGTAGGTAGCCCCCCTACAATGTCTATGCTTTTTTGTTTGAAAAACAGATTTTTTCTGATAGAATAGTTTAATTAGCTATGATTAGAAAAAAAGATAAAAATAGAATAATTGTTTCTTCTCTGGTTCTTGTAGTTGTGATTCTAGTACTTATTTTTCAAACACCAGTGAGGTCATTTTTTTACACTATAAGCGAACCAATCCAGCAATCGCTTTGGCAAAAAGGCAAAAATAGCTCTGATTTTTTCAATGGGCTTTTTTCTTTCTCTGCGCTCACAAGAGAAAATGAATTTTTAGGACAAGAAAATAGGGAACTCTTATCAAAAATTGTTGAAATAGATTCCCTGAGAAAAGAAAATGAAGAATTAAGAGCTGCTCTTAATCTTGGTTTGGCTGATGATTATAAAATAATTGAGGCACGTGTTTTTTCAGTAAATCTTGAGCAGGATTTTGTGTTAGTAAATAAGGGCAAGCAAGATGGAATTAAAAAGGGGATGCCGATCATTGATTTTCATAATATTTTGATAGGAAGAGTTGAACAAGTTTATACTAACCAATCCAAAGTTTTTTTAATAAGTAATAAGGATGTAAAATTTAGTGTTGGGATAGAGGGTGAGACGATTAATGGTTTAGCAAAAGGAAAGGGCAAGGGAGAAGTGTTTCTTGATTTAGTGCCAAAAGAAGAAAAGCTGGTTTCTGGAGCTTTAATTACGACAGCCGGACTTGAAGAGAATTTTCCACAAGGGCTCTTGATAGGAAGGATAGGAGATATTGAAAGAACTGATTTAGCGCCGTTTCAGAAAGCAAATATTGAATTGCTGTTAGATGTCAGCAAGCAAAATAATTTATTAATTATTTTAGCGCAATGAAATTATCTAAGACATTAATTTTATTCCTTCTGTTTTATTTTTTAACTCTTTTACAGACTAGCTTTTTAATCCATTACTCATGGCACAATGCTGGTATACATCTTGTTTTACTTATATTTGTTTTATTATTATTCAATAAGAAAAGAGATATTAAAGAAGGGCTGGTGTTAGCGGTTTTAGCTGGTTTTTTTATTGATATTTTTTCCTCGTATTTTTTCGGTCTTTTTATTTTACTTTTTATAATTCTGTTTTTTCTCGCGAGCTATCTCAAAAAAAGAATTTCAGCTAATAATTTTTCTGGTTATTGTTTGCTTTTATTTTTAACCATTTTGGTTTACAATTTATTATTCTTTTTGATTAGCTACAAGTTTAACTTTTTCGATGTTTTGTATAATTTCTTGGCAGGCATAGTAATATATTTTATTTCAAAAGCGATTTATGTTCTCAAACAAGGGTTTGGAAAATAAAAAGATTAAGCGAACAGGAAATGAGATAGAACCCGAGGAAATATTTTGGGATATTTTGGCTAAAAAGAAAGAAGATATTTTTGAAAAAAAATTAGAAATACCCATTATGCGCTGGCCGTTGAAGCTGATTTTTTTTCTTTTTTCCGCTTTGCTTATTTTTGTCAGTGCCAGGGTTTTCTATCTTCAAGTTTTTCAGTTTAGTAAATATTCCGTACTTGCTGAACAAAATAATTTTATAAGTACTGCGATTAAATCCGAAAGAGGTGTAATCTATGATAAACACTTGAATCAGCTGGTGTTCAATAGGCCCTCTTTTAATTTGATGCTTAATAAAAGCGCATTAGAGCCGGAACAGCTTAATAAAAATCTGAAAGCATTAAGCTGGATTTTAGAAAAAACTGAAGAAGAGCTTCAAGAGGCGATAGCACAAAACAAGAATAAAATTTTACTCGCCGAGAATCTTAATTATAAACAATTGATTTTGTTTGAGTCTCATTCTGACGAATTCCAAGGTTTTTCTATTGAAAATGCCAGTGTGCGGGAATATCAGACTGGACCGGTTTTTTCCCATATTATTGGCTATCATCGGCAGACAAGCCAGGATGCTGGGATTGAGGCATTTTACAACCAAGAATTAAGTTCAAAGCCAGGGGAAATAAAATACGAAAGGAATATTTATGGAGAAATTATTTCGCAAGAATTAGTAAGAGAGCCGGGGAGCGGAGATAGTTTAGTCCTTTGGCTTGATTCGGAACTTCAAGAGAAGCTATATGATGTGTTTTTGGAAGAATTAAATGCAGTAGGTGTTAAAAGAGCGAGTGCTGTGGCTATTGATCCGAAAACTGGTGGTGTCTTAGCAATGGTAAGCTTTCCTAGTTATGATAATAATCTTTTTACCCAAGGGATAAGTCAGGAAGATTGGGATAAACTCTCTAATGATAAAAATATGCCATTCCTTAATAGGGTAACTGGCGGTAGATATCCTACTGGTTCTATCATTAAACCCTTGATTGCATCTGCTGCGTTGAGTGAAGGAATAATAACTGAAAAGACAAAGATTAATTGTACTGGAGAGATAGTGGTTGAAAATCCTTGGTTTGAGGATCAACCTTGGATTTTCAAGGATTTTAAAACTCATGGCATAACTGATGTTGAGAAAGCAATCGCAGAATCCTGCAATGTCTTTTTCTATACTGTTGGTGGTGGGTATAAGAATTTTGAAGGGCTTGGTCCTGATTTGATTATTCAGTATTTAACTGAATTTGGTTGGGATTCTCGATTAGGGATTGATTTGCCCGGAGAGATTACTGGTTTTATTCCAAGCAAGGACTGGAAAAAGGAAAGATTTTCTTCACCTGATAATTTATGGATGCCCGGAGATACTTATAATCTTTCCATTGGTCAAGGTTATTTATCCGTGACTCCGCTTGAAGTGGTGAGTGCTTTTGTCTCACTAGTTAATGGGGGTAAACTTTTAAGACCGCAAATAGTAAAACAGATAATTGATAATGATAAAAACGTTATAACAGAGTTTCATCCAAAAGTTTTAGCCCAAAATTTTATTGATGATAAAAATTTAGAAATTGTCAAACAAGGAATGAAAGGGACGGTTGATTATGGCTCAGCCGTGGTCTTAAGCTCTTTACCAATTCAGGCAGGAGCTAAAACGGGAACTGCGGAAATCGGCAGAGATGAATATTTCCATTCTTGGATAACAGTTTTCGCTCCCTATGATGATCCTGAAATTGTGATAACATTAATGGTAGAGAGTGCTTATGGAATGCACAAAGCAGTGGCCCCTACTGCTTTACGGGTTCTGGATTGGTATTTTAAGGGAAAAAAAATTCCTGTGGGCGTGGATCCGCCGGAATTATAAATGAAGAAAATAATTATTAATTATTAATATAATAATATTATGCCTGATAAAAAACACTATCCTTTAATAAGAACTATTTATCTCTATATTTTTGCTTTGCTTGGTTTGGTTTTGGTGATTATAGGGTCAGTAAATTTTTTAAACATGGGCTTAAAGGCCTTTGTGTTTACTAAAGCTGAACAGAACATGGAAATTGATTTTGAAAGGCCGATGCCTGCTCCCTTATCAGCAGATAAGATGGAAGAATTAGGCAAGGGGAGTGAATTAAGCGAAACAGAACTTGTCTTAGTTCAGGAGTGGCTGGAAGAATACAAGATTTGGAAAACAGAATCAGATAAAGTAAATTATCTTGTTAGTAATAGACACAGGGATGCTTCTATAAATTTGTCTTTAATTCTAGTAGGCATTCCTTTATATCTTTATCATTGGTTTACTATTAAGCGTGAAATGAAAAAAAGTAGAACAGCATAATTAAAAAGTGTTCAAGAACTGTTCTCGAACGTTTATCCATATATGAAATATATTAATTCAACAAAAGGGTCTTTATTCGCTATGGTTATTATCGCTTTTTTAGTTTTTTTTCTTCCAGAAATTGATTCCTCTTTTAGTTTTGAGATAGTATTAACAGTAGCAACTTTTCTATTTGCGATATTGGTTGGTTTTGATTTATCTCGACTCTATTCTCGCTACACTAATGTTAGACAAAATATAGCAGAGGAAGATGCGAGATTACTTTCTTTTTATGCGAAATCAAAAATATATGGAAAGGAATTTTCTGAAAGAGTTAGGAATATAGTCGATAAATATTGTATTCATTTTTTAGATTATGGCATATGGAAAGCCGAAGGGTATTACTATAAGCCAACTTCAAAATATTTTCTTCAATTTTATGATGAAATGGAAAGAATGAAGAAGTATCGCCACGAAGGAACCTATGAATCAATGCTTGATGATCTTTCTTATCTTGAATCAGCGCGGAATAAAGCGTCTATTTTTATATATGCCCAAATGTCTTTGAAAAAACAATATTTTTTGTTTCTTCTTGCCTTAATAATTCTATTGTGTTTATTCGTTGGCATTAGAGGAGATGGTTTCTATGGTCAACTTATAACGATTCTTCTTTCTTCTTCTTTGGTATTGATTTTGCTTTTATTAAGGGATTTAAATAGTTTTATGATTCAAAATAAAGGCATAGGAGTTGAGTCCAAGCAAGAGGTTTTAGAATTTATGGGATTATCGCGTTATTACAATCAATTAAATCAAAAGAGAGGATTTATTTTCATTCCTAAACAGCACAAGAAATATCGTCTTGGGTTACATAAGCCGGGAGAGAAAATAAAAATCAAAATTGTTTCTGACTAAAATTTATAACTTCCCCCTAAAAGGTTTTTATAGTCGAAGTTTATTTATAAGTTGGTACGAGGTTCAACCTCGTACCAACCTCGTACCACATTTTATCAACGAGGCCAGTCCTTGTTGATTTTTCTACTCCCTCAATAGATAGGGGGTATTTTTGCTTGACAAACAATAGATAAAATG
>CAYNAD010000035.1:0-4607 GCA_964395215.1 uncultured Candidatus Saccharibacteria bacterium
GGCATTAAGCGTAAGCCAATGCGGGTTTTTGAAATAAGTTAGCACTTATTTTTTTCTCAAAGTTTAACGAGATTTGAGAATACTCGACTTGCTCATCTTGTTCAAATTTCTGTCGAAACTTTCACCCCCGAGTTTTTAACTCTCTTCTTATGTCTTTCTCTGCGTCGCGTTTCTTGATAATTTCCCTCTTGTCTTTTTTGCTCTTTTTTTCCACAACTGCGATTTCTACCTTTATTTTACTTTTTTTAGTATACATTCTCAAAGGCACTATTGTCAAGCTCTTTTGCTTTGATTTTCCGAGTAACCGCTTGATTTCTTTTTTTGTCAAAAGCAGGTTTCTCGTACCTGCTTCGTTATAATTAGGGGGCGCGTTTTTGGGCTGATAAGCCGGAATCTTAGTGTTTATAAGCTGGGGTTGTTCTCCTTTAAATACCACAAAAGATCCAAGCATATTTGCTTTACCTGTTCTTATTGATTTTACTTCCTGTCCAATCAAAACAATCCCTGCTTCTAGGGTTTCCATAATATGATATTCATTATATGCTTTTTTGTTTTTCGCCAGAACTTTCATATTTTAATCATATCATAAATTATTAACTTTAGTCATTAAAAGTTGTATAATAGAATATTGAAAGGTTTTATATAAATATCATTAGGATATGTGTTATCAAAGGACAGTATTTCTGTTAAAATTAATTATTAAACAAAATAAAGATATGGTAAAAAAGAAAAAAAAGAAAGTTAAGTCCAATAAAAAAGAAACTAAAAAAATTCTTAGAGAAGAAAAGAAAGATAAACTGAAGAAAAATCATTACTGTGGGTTTTGGGATTTCCATTATTGGCTTCGGTTTGTTCTAACCCTCCTGCTTATTTCTCTAGTAGTTTACGTGGTTATTGCGGCGATGAGTCAACTCAAAGAATATAGATATATTGGAGGAGAAGCGGCTTATCAGGAAACTATTTCTGTGGAAGGTAGGGGCGAAGTTTATACAAAGCCAGATGTGGCAATGGTTATTTTTTCCGTAAGCAATGAGGCAAAAACCGTGGCAGATGCGATACAAAAAAATAGTCAAACGATGAATGAAGTTATTTCTTCTGTTAGAATACAGGGGGTTGAGACAAAATATTTGAAAACAATTAGTTTTAATCTTTATCCAAGATATGAGTATGAGGAAACGGAAGATTTGGTTCAGACTGAAGGCAAAAGGGTATTAGTAGGTTATGAAGTTCGTCAGAGCTTGGAAACAAAGATTAAGGATATGGAAAATATAGGTAATGTTATTCAAGCGGCCACGAATGCGGGAGCTAATCAAGTAGGATCCTTGAGCTTTACGATAGATGATGAGGATGCGTACAAGGAGGAAGCTCGACATTTGGCCATAGAACAGGCAGAGGCGAAAGCCGAACAGCTTGCTTCCCAACTCGGAATAAAACTTTTGGGGATAAAAAGTTTCAGCGAAAATATTTACGGAGTTGCAGGAATGTATAGAGCTGGTACAGACATGATTGAGAGTGCTTCGTCTAACATTGAGGTAGGGGAAAATAAAATAGAGGCGAGGGTAAATATTATCTATAAGATTCGAGATTAAGTCATTAAATAATTACTATTTTGAAAATAGGACTAAAATTAAAATTTGTTATCTATTTGATTTCGTTGACTTTGCTGATTTGTTCGGTTTTCTTATTCTTCCATTTATTTAGGATAGATGATCTTGTTAGGTTAAATCTGAGAGATTTAGGATATGAATTAGCAAGAGACTTATCATATTCTTCGCGTCCGGTTATTGTGAGCGGGGAAATATCTTCTTTTGCTCCGCTTATTGAGGGAATATTGGAAGAGCAGGAGCTGGCTTTGGTGGCACTTTATGATTCTGCCGGCCATGTTATTTTTGCTGAAAAAAGAAAGAATATAGAGGAGAGAATAATTGAATCAACGCTGGATAAGTTAGTTGAATCTAAAAGTCCGCTTTGTATTGAAGGTGGGGTTAGCAAAGAAGAAAAAATATACGATTGCTATGCTCAAATTTGGTCTAAGGAATCTCAAACAGGGGAAGTTATAGGTTATTGCAGGGTGGCATTAACATTGGATATGGTTTATCAGGCGAGAGCAGATGCTGTTGCCCAAAGTATTCTGATTGCTGTTTTAGTATTAATCTTAGGATTCTTCGTTTCTTTAATTTTAGCAGAGAAAATGGTAAAACCAATGAGATCTTTTATTAAAGGAGCCGAGAAAATAGGGAAAGGTGATTTAGATTATCAATTTAGGATAAAGACCGGAGATGAGATTGAACAACTTGCTGAATCTTTTAATGTAATGACTGAACAGTTGAGAAAATCTAGGAAGGATCTACAAGAAACTAACGATGTTTTGGAAATTAGGGTCAGGGCGAGAACGGAGGAATTAGAGGAATTTGCCAAGGGCTTAAACGAGCAGGTAGATGAGAGGACCAAAGAATTGCGGGAGCGCCTAAATGAGCTGGAGCGGTTTCACAAACTAATAGTTGATAGGGAAATGAAAATGATAGCAATGAAAAAAGAACTTAAACAATTAAAGGATAAATCTATTGAAAAAAATAAGAAATAATATAGGGAATAATATAAGAAATAATATAAGAATATTTTATGTTTGATAAACTTAAACAACTCAAAGATTTAAAAGTTATGCAGGAAGAGATTGGGCGAGAAGTGGTAACAATAGGTAGACAAGGAGTTGAAATAACAATCAATGGCAAATTTGAAGTCCAGAGTATCTCTTTGAACCCAAAACTTGAAAAAACAGAGCAGGAAATTGTTTTGAAACAGTGCTTCAATGAAGCAGTTAAAAAACTACAGATGAATATGGCACAGAAGTTCTCTGGTATGATTTAGGATATTAATTTTACAGAAACAAAATAAAAAGCTCTTTTTAGGGTTTTTTATTTTGCTTAATCTTTAATTTGAGCTAAAATTAAATATTATGTATGTAATAAATTTAAAAGGAGAGGAAGAACCATTCTCTTTTAAAAAAGTTTTTCAAAGTGCTAAAAGAGCAGGCGCTGATTCTGCTTTAGCAAAAGAAATTGCTAGCAAGATTGAGGTGCTCATATATCCTGGGATTAAAACCCAAGAGATTTTTTTAAAAGTTAAAAAGTTTCTAAAAGAAAAAGATGAGGGCACTGGCATTCGTTTTAATCTAAAAGAAGCAATGAGAAAACTAGGCCCAAGCGGATTTCCTTTTGAAAAATATATTGGAGAAATTTTTTCAGTCCATGGATTTAAGGTAGTGCTTAACCAGAATATTAAAGGGAAATACGCTGATTATGAAATTGATTTTATTGCTCAAAAGGATAATTTGATTTATTTTGGTGAGTGCAAATTCCGCCATCGCAGAGGTGAAAGAGTGGATATGTCTATTGCTCTCGCCTTTTCTGCTAAGTTTCAAGATATAGAGCAAGGGAGTTATTTAAAGAGATTTAAGGATTGCGAAATAAAGCCAATTATTGTTACGAATGCTAAATTTTCTAGTTCAGCAAAAAAATATGCTAAAGGTGTTGGCATAGTTCTTTTGGGCTGGAATTATCCTGAGAATAAAGGACTAGAAAAAATGATAGAGACAGAAAATCTTTATCCAATAACAATATTCCCATCGTTGAAAGGATTTTTAATTGATATTTTTTCCGAGAACAAATTAATGCTTGCAAAGAATGTTTTAAAATTTTCTCCTGAGCAACTTGCTAAAAAATTAGGAGTTGATAATAATAAAATTATTTCCCTTATACAAGAAGCAAAAGCTTTGTTTAAGAGTTAATATTCGTGTCCCATAGGGAGAACTCCAAAATTAAGACTGCCCGTTAGGGCAGTTTTGATTTTGGAGTTTGATAGGAGGGGGGTTTACCCTGAGCGAAGTCGAGGGGAGTCACATACAGGGAGCTTTTAAAACCACGCTTGTCGTGTTTTTCTTTTGTGAGTACATGGGCTTGACAGTGTTTTTGGGTGGCTATATAATAGAAATGTATAGATTTAAACTAGAAATGTATAGATTTATAAGAAAATGGAATCAAAATTATTCACAATCAGTCAAGCAGCTGAAATGCTCGGAGTCTCTATCCAGACACTCCGCCGTTGGGATGATTCTCATAAGTTATGCCCTATTCGCAAGAAGAAAACAGGAAATAGGTACTATAGAAAAGATAATATTGACGAATTTATAAAGAGTAACTCAAAAGATTTATTTATTTTAGCAAAGAGTTGGGCTGCCAGCGAGTCAGAAATAAAATTGCCTTCAATTTTTTATTGCCAAGATATTTCCGTTTTTCAGGCGCGTTTATCCAGGCTAGAGAGAGATCTGGGAGAAATACAAAGATTAAAAAAAATGTATCCCCTAATCTCTGCCATTACTGGAGAAATCGGCAATAATTCTTTTGATCATAATTTGGGTAATTGGCCCGACACTCTAGGTATATTTTTTGCCTATGATTTAAGTAAGGGCAAGGTTATCTTAGCAGATAGAGGACAAGGAATTCTCACAACCCTGAAGAGAGTAAAACCAGAATTATTAACACACCAAGATGCACTAAGAGTCGCTTTTACTGAAATTATTTCTGGTCGCGCCCCAGAATATAGGGGTA
>CAYNAD010000036.1:0-4560 GCA_964395215.1 uncultured Candidatus Saccharibacteria bacterium
AGAACTGTCTCTCCGCTTGCGGCAAGGGCTTTGTAATAGACACCGTCAAGCACCTCCACTAATTCAGGATAAGCAGCTTCGCTATCTGAAAGTCCACCACAGAGCCCTGGAGTGGCGCCCTTATTAGCATAAATAATGATTCCTTTTCTCATGGCATATCCTGGCAATGGCGGTTTCATGCTTGTTAGATCTGGGTTTATTTCATTTAAAATAATAAAAGAGCCGAGAATGATTATTAAACCAAGGAAGCCAGCTAAAATTTGATCCCTTGCGTCTTTGGTTGCAGATGGATTGCCAGCGGAGGTTAAGAATCTGAATCCACCGTATATAACAGCTAAAAACGCGATTAATCCACCTGTGATTATTGAGAAATGATAAAGATAGCGGATATAACGGGGAAGATATGTCTGAATACTTTGAGGCGGTGTTACGCCAGTACTGGTTGTAGGATATTTTATTTCAAGCCCACCTGTGCCTTGAGCAATAATTAAACCGGCCTCACAAAAAAGGCATAAGAAAATAATCGTAAAGAATAAGATTTTTATATTTTTTTTATTCTTCATATTCACTTACACAACAATAAAAATTATTTCCAGAACCGATGAATTCATTGACTTGTATTTTTGACATTACTAATAATCTTATTATATCAAAAATACCATCGACATCCAAGCCAGTAGTCAGGTCAGGTCCGGCAATACTTACGCCTGTATAATATAATTCTGGGAAACGTTTTTTGTCATAGAAACTTTTATCAGCATCTTCATCGTAACAAAGACAATTTAAAGGATTTCTCTCTCTTGTCGTGGTGGCAATAAAAAAATTGCTATCAAGATAAGGATCTGGCGAGCATTCTTCTGCATCGTAAATGTCAACAGCATCTACCATTTTAGCATCCCAGCAGTTTATGAGTTCTTTATATGGTGTTTTCGCATTAATATCTGCCTGTGTCTCAAAATAGATATTGCAATTATTAAGATCTAATTTATCTGCAGATAGAACATAGCTTAGCTCTCTTTTGTCTACTAGTCCCAAGCTGACCAAATTTTTTATTAATAAATCATATTTAGACTCTTCTCTTAGGTCAGTGCCTTTCTCCTGTTGTCCCACTAAACTTCTCGCCATATTCAAAAGCTTTTGTACTTTTACAAGTTTTTCTTTCAAGGTATATTCTTTTTCAACCAACTTAGTGTTATCAATATTCCCATTAGTATCCCTACAATTACCTAGTTCGTCAGAGCAGTGATAGTCAATTCCAATTGGTTCTTGGGAATCCAGTTTTTTAAAGGCGAGTTCTATGTCTGCCCACGGTTCTCCAATAATAATATCAGCTAACCATCCTACTGCCAAAGCAAGAAATTTTCCTCCTCCCACCCCTATGCAAGGAGTACAAAATCCGACTGGTGTGTCGGGTATACCGATACATATAGTGAAACATGCTTCTTTGCAATTCATGTCTTTTATATTTTCTGCAATTTTTTGCCAAATATCTGCTCGCAATGCAGTGATGTGGCCCTTTAGGAATATTTCAAATAATTGTTCATGAATTCTCTGAGTTAGTTTTATTGCCTCATCCAAAGCTGTCCCAATAGGAATTTCTGTTATATGATCACATGTTCCGCCAAGTGCCGTGGCTGGCTCTGGCCCGTATTGAACATCGTCGGGGTCAGGCCCTTGTGCCATGACTGGGTTGAGAAAATTAAGAAAATCATAACTTGGTTCATTGGGCGGGCTGTATGGACTTGAATCTGGTGGACCGAAAGGAGCTGAAGAATAAAAAGTCGCCCTATCTTCAACTGCCTTTACCTCTTCTACGGTTAACGCCGCACCATTTAATCCAATAAATGGAACTGGATATCTGAATATTAATGGTTTTATCTTTAGGACTCCCTCAATGCTTGTGGCTTCTGCCATAGTAAGAACATGCAAATGGCTTTTCCCTGTAGCTGGGTCATTCTCAAGCGGATTAATTTTTATTTTAACATCTTTTAAAGCATTCAATAGGGAGAGAGTTTGAGAAAGATTTGTTCCTATATCTCTTTCTGGAGGGTCTGTTTCCGGACTATAATCGCCCTTTCTTTCTACACTAATCATTAGCGCAATCAGATCCTTTATCTCATCATCATCTAAATCATCAATATCTGTTTGATTGTCTTCATAATAATCCTTAACTAAAGAGCCAGGATTGAGGAATGCCCTAAAAGCTTCTTTTAAATATTTTACTTCTTCTATCTTGGTATCTATATCTTCAATGGTTTCATCAGAGCAAGGATTGTGGCTAGAGTCACATTCACACTCTCCTTTTCCCGCGATGCAAGTAACTTCTTTAAGGGGGCAATTAGCCCAGCAGAGACAGAGGTCAAGTAGATCCTTTAATTCATCAGTGGAGCTGGCAAGTTTTTTTACTATTGGTACTGTTGTGCTAGCTACTTCATTAATTCTTTTTAAACGACCCCCATATAAGGCGCCTTGAAAATTAGTGGAATAGGTAGTGGTAGGAGCTGGCGGGGTTGTGGTGGCTGGCCATGTGGTTGAGGCATAATTTATATCCGCCCCCTCGCTTCTTAAGAACGAAGAGGCAAGATATTCTGAAGTAATCAAGCTTCCAACTGGTATTTCATAATAAATTAGATTTGGCGTTCCCGAAACATCAGGAGGGAAGGGCATATAATTGTCAAAGTTCCTTGGAGTTGGTGGTGCGAGTCTTGTTAGGTCAGGATTAATGGTGTTTAGAATCATCCATGAGCCAAGAATTATCATAAGGCCTAAAAAAGCAAAGCCCACCTGCTCTTTAGCATCTTTCATCTTGCCCGGGTTAGCTCCAGAGGTTACATAGCGCAAACCACCCCAGACAGCCATTATAAAACAAAGTACGCCTGCAATCATAATGCCTAGATTATAGAGGTATTGAAAAAAAACAGATAAAGGAGTATTAATTTGTTCTGGTGTTTGGACTCCAGGTAGGTCAGGCCAGTTAATTTCTAAATTTTGGGCAGAAGCAACATGGATTGAAAGTAATAAAAAAACAGCCATTAGGCCAATGATTGAAATTAATATTTTGAGTTTTAGAGTTTTCATTTTGCCACTAATTCATTTAGTGTCCAGACAGGAAGAATGCCAAAAGGCAGGAGTTCAAGAATAAAGGTGATAATAAATCTCTTTTTTCCTTTTTTCAAACTAGCTTTTTGCAGGGCCGAATTTTTTAGTTTTTTTGAACCAGACAGACCAAGTGCTGGATTAAGGAATATAAAGCCGAGGATATCAGGGAAAAAAGAAAGTATTTCTCCAATTAAAATCATTACAGGTATTCCAGCTAATCCCATTGCAGAGAGCATACCGCAAATCGCGCCAAAGACATCCAGCATAAGGGCAATAACAAGGCGCATTATTTTCATCTAACTACTCTTTTTAAGTTTTTTAAGTTTTTTGATTTTAGCCCTTTGCTCCGGAGAGGTTGTAACTATCTGGTCTTCAGTATATGAGGCAACTACTCTTATTGAAACATGTTTTTCTCCGGCAAAAAATATTCCTTCGCCAATCGGCGCTTCAAGTAAAAGATATTTTTCCTGGTCAGTAAGATTAAATATTTCTTTCACAACTTGAATTGTAGCCGGTGATTGCTTCATCAAAAGCTGAAGCGAGGAATTGGTAATAATTGGCTGGCCATATTCTGATTTCATAAAATCATTCACATCTTGAGTAACAGTAGTCGTGCCAAGCCAGTATTTTCTCCCCCTTTTCACAATTCCATAGAGGAATGAGGCGCTATCTTCGGTTTGCATCAACCACCATGCCTCATCAATTACTAAAATTCTCTTTTTTAATTCTTGTCTTACCGTGTCCCAGATATAGCGCATTATGATGAACATTGCCAAAGGCCTTAATTCTGTTTCCAGATTTTTAATTCCAAATACTACTAATTTATTGTCCATTACAACATTAGTATTATAGTTGAAAAAACCAGCATATACGCCTTTAGTATATTTTCTTAAACGTTTAACCATTGATTCTGCTCCATCCATTGTTTCTAGCACTGCTTCAAGATCTGAAAGCAATGGTATTCTTTCGTTCCATAGGGCCGGGTCAGTATCTACGGTAATATCTCTTGCCGCGTATGTTTCGGCTATTGCCTGATCCATTATTGCGTCTTCTTCAGCATTCAGTCCGCTAAGCATTATTCTCATCAAGCCGACTAAATTGATAATACTGGAGCGCAAGACATCTTTTGGCTCTTCGTCTTCTGTCGGTTGCGGTAAATCAAATGGGTTTATGTGATTGTCAGAACCCAATGTAATGTTATAAAATTTACCACCAACTGCGTTAGATAGGAATTTGTATTCATTTTCAGGATCAATAATGATTGATTCTATGCCAATCATTAGAGAGCGTAAAATTTCTAATTTAATGGCATATGATTTTCCTCCGCCCGATTTTCCGAAAATACAAGAGTTGGAATTTTCTAAACTGAATCTGTCAAACAAAACAAGAGAGCTGTTATGTTGGTTAATTCCGTATAAAATGCCCTCATTAGAACTTAGGTCAAAAGAAACAAAGGGAAAA
>CAYNAD010000037.1:0-4433 GCA_964395215.1 uncultured Candidatus Saccharibacteria bacterium
CATATCCTCCAAGTTTTCTCATATAAGATACAATTCCATTTTCTTGTAATTGCAATACCAGAAGATGAAAATGATTTCCCATTAAGGCGAAAGCACAAATCTTTAGTAAAGGATCTTTCGGCTTATAATGCGTTAATAAGGATTGGCCCCGTTCTTGCCAAAAAACACGCGACTGCCATGTAGATGGATTTTTGTCGTTGAAAACCAATAAGCTTTCCATAAAGCGAAAGTGGTCTTCGTTATCTAAAAAAATCTTGCGCTTATCCACGCCTCTTTTAACTATATGATAAAATTCTCCGTTAACTAACTCAACTTTTCTTGTCGGCATTATAAAATCTAATTTAAAAATATTTAAACTATTAAATAATTTTACTATGAAACAGATTAAAACAACAATTCAAATCAATGAAACGGGCCTCGTTGATATTTTCTTTTTGATTTGTTATAAAAAAAAGAATCCGCCAAGTGCGAAGCACCTGGCGGGAAAATTCGGAAATCGCTTTTACAAGCGCAAACATCTTAAATAGCGATTACCATTGGTAGGGCCAATTTCCATATCTTCGAGAAGGATCTCGTCCTTCTTGAGGATCCTCTTGTCTGATGCCATTACCAATCAAATATTTCGTTATCGGCCTTCCCGTAACTTTCCATAGCACCCGTATGCCAAAGATTGAAACAATCAAGACAATGGGCCAAACAGCCAGAAGAAACAGAAATAAACAGAAGGGTTGTGGCGACCGCGTATACACCGACAAAGATACCGATAGAATGAGGATAAGCCAGAAGAAACTGGACTTATGGTACTCTTTGAGGATGGAAACAATGGCTATTCCGATATTCTGATACTTAATTTCATGTTTCATCTTTGCTCCTCCTTTTTGAGAAAGTGTACTACTTTCTTAGTATTCCATAAATATAGCCAAAAGTCAAATATAAAAACACTTACGAGGACGGGCCTCGTTGGTTTTAATTAAACGAAAAATCGTTATTAACCAAACAAAAACCGCGGAATGCGGTAAAATTTCAAAATTAGATAAATAAAAATCTGCCGAATTTGGCAGAAAATAAGACAATAAAGGAAACAAAAAAAATAAAAAAGTTGGGGACTCGCCGTAAAGCATAATGCATGGCGAGCCCCCTTGGTATATCGAAGATCAGTAGGTCTCCGCGATAACGTCGATCCTGGGCACAAAGAAAAGTGCCTGTCTGTTTGTTCGACTGCCTTGAAGCGATCATATTGTGTGCTGATTGATTCAGCACCCAGCTTACAACCTCTTCAAAGCTTAGTCCTAGTGCAACATCCATATGTCCGTGTGCATACGCAACATCATCACGTGCGAAACCGATGGGCATTGCGACTAAAACATATTCTGGTACGGCTGTAAATCCTTGAATTGATTGTTCTGCTTGAAGCACAAGTGTAGTGATGACCAAGAATAAGGTCATCGCTGTTACCGCGACAAACCCTTTCATAGGTCTCTCCTTGTGGTCTTTATGGTCAAACACGAATTGCTTCCTGTTATTAGAACAACTTTCTCTTACCAGAGATATAGTGTACAAATCCTGAATTGAGTTCAGGTTAAAAAATTAAAACTTTAAATTCTTTAATCTAAATTCAACTATTTCACCTTAACTCCTTTTTGTTTTTTTAGCAACCCCCCAAATACAATTTGATCTTTTTCCAATGTCAAATAAACTCTTTCTCCTGGTCCTATCTCCCCTATTACCATTTTCAAAGACAAAGGGTCAAGAATGTGTTTCTGAATAACTCTTTTTAATGGTCTTGCTCCAAGATTACGGTCAAATCCCTGTTTCACCAAAAAATCCTTCACCTTATCCTCAATCCTAATCTTTATATCCTTTTTTGCTAATTGTTTTCCTACTCTTAAAAGCTCTAGCTCAACTACTTCTTTAATCTGCTTTTCGTCAAGATAATTAAAAATGATTATCTCGTCCAAACGATTCAAAAACTCTGGCCTAAAGCTTTCTTTAAGCGATTCATCTATTTTATCTTTTAAAGATTTATAATTCTCGTCCTCGCCTTGAACAAAACCTAAATTCCCCATCTGGGCGATGTATTCAGAGCCAAGATTAGAGGTCATGATAATAATACAGTTTTTAAAGGAAACTTTTCTGCCTTTGGCATCAGTTAGTTGCCCATCATCTAAAACCTGAAGCAAAATATTAAAAACATCTGGATGAGCTTTTTCAATCTCGTCCAAAAGCAAAACACTATACGGTCTTCTTCTAATTTTTTCTGTTAATTGCCCTGCCTCATCATAGCCAACATATCCGGGCGGAGAGCCAATCATTTTAGAAACCGTGTGCTTTTCCATATATTCAGACATATCAAGTCGAACCAAAGCGCTTTCATCATTAAAAAGAAAGTCTGTTAATGCCTTGGCTGTTTCGGTTTTTCCAACTCCAGTAGGACCTAAAAACATAAACGAACCAAGTGGCCTACTTTCCTCTGAAATCCCTGCCCTGCTTCTTCTTATAGCATTAGAAATTGCCTTGAGCGCCTGTTTCTGGCCAACCACTCTTTTTGCCAAGACATCTTCCATTCTGCTTAATTTTTTGGCTTCTTCTTCCAGAAGATTGGTTGCTGGAATACCTGTCCATAGGGCAACCACTCGCGCAATTTCTTCTTCTCCAACCTCTTCTTTCAAAACCTGATGCTTTTTTCTAAAAGCAACAAGGTCTTTTTCTTTTTTCTGAATCTCTTTCAAGATATTTGGGACTAATCCATACTTTATCCGAGCCACTTTTTCTAAATCACCCTCTCTTTGAGCAACTTCTGAATCAAAATTCAGTTTATCCATATCCTGCTTCAGTTTTCTCAAATCCTGAATTAAATCCTTTTCTGTTTTCCATTTAAGCTCAACATTTTTAGCTTTTTCTCTCAAATCAGCCAATGTTCGCTCACAAACAGCCAACCGTTTTTGAGAGGCCTTGTCTTTTTCATTTTTCAATGCCTGTCTTTCAATTTCTAAACGCTGAAGTTCTTTTTTTACTGTCTCTACTTCTATTGGCTCTGATTCAATTTCAAGACGCAAACCAGAAGCGGCCTCGTCCATTAAATCAACTGCTTTGTCTGGTAAAAATCTGTCTGTGATATATCTTGCTGAAAGCTCAGAAGCTGCAATTAAAGAAGCATCTTTAATTTTTACGCCATGATGAAGCTCATATTTCTCCTTGATGCCCCGCAATATTGCAATAGTATCTTCAATAGAGGGCTCGGAAACATAAACAGGCATAAATCTTCTTTCAAGAGCTGGATCTCTTTCAATATATTTTTGGTATTCTTTTAAAGTAGTAGCTCCGACTGCTCTTAATTTACCTCTTGATAAGGCGGGTTTTAAAAGATTGGAAGCATCAATTGCTCCTTCTGCTGCGCCTGCTCCCATTACAGTATGAAGTTCGTCAATAAATAAAATATATTGGTCTTTTGCCTTTTCAATTTCTTTGAGCAAGGCCTTGATTCTGTGTTCAAACTCACCCCTATATTTTGTACCGGCTATTAATAGACCTAAATCAAGAGCAATAATCTCTTTGGTCTTTAAGCTCTCTGGAACCTCGCCTTTTATTATTCTTTGGGCAAGGCCTTCTACAATAGCGGTTTTCCCAACTCCTGCTTCGCCTATTAAAACTGGGTTATTTTTTGTTCTGCGGGAAAGCACTTGTACTACTCTCCTCATCTCCTTCTCTCTGCCTATAACTGGATCAAGTTCACCTCTTTCTGCCATTTGAGTAAGATTTTTGCAGTATTTTTCAATGACTTGATATTTTGATTCCGGATTAGGGTCAGTAATTGTCTCCCCGCCCCTGATTTTAGCTAAAATTTCTTGAATATTATCATAGGTCAAGCCCGATTCTTTGTATTTATTCAAAATCTCTTGAGCTTCCGAAGGAATTTCCATTAAAGCCAAAAACATATGCTCTGCAGAAATAAATTTATCCTTCATTTTGATTGATTCTTTCTTTGCTCTATCTAAAACCCTTATCATATCTTGAGTCAAATAGAACTGACCTGCTGGAGGTGCTTTCTGATCTAGGCGACCTGCGGTTATTCCTCTTTTACTAACTGACTTAAATACTATTTGTTGGATTTTAGTCGCATCAATTTTTAACTTTCTTATAATAGAAGCCACGACTGTTTCTTCTTGACCCAATAAAGCATGCAAAAGATGCAGAGCGTCAATCTGCTGTTGGTCTTTTTCCCGAGCAAGTTCTTGAGCCATTAAAATCGCTTGCTGGGCTTTTTGAGTGAAATCTCCGGCTGGATTCATTAACATAGTAGTAATAATTTAACACCAAAAAAACCGTTAGTCAAATACTGAAGCCCTTAATCTAAAATCTAAATTAATTCTCTTTTTCACCCAAAACAATATCAATAAAAAGCTCTTCTCCTTTTCGCAAAACTTTTAATCGTA
>CAYNAD010000038.1:0-4246 GCA_964395215.1 uncultured Candidatus Saccharibacteria bacterium
GGGACATTGGTAGAAATTCCAAGAATGTTCACAGATGATAAGTTTATGCAGGAAAAGTTGAAAGCAGTTAGTGATCCGGTAGTCAGGAATTTTTGGTTAGGAGAATGGAAACAAACAACTGGAGCGGCACGTTCAGATATGTTAGGTTATGTGGTTTCTAAGGTTTGTCGTTTTATTGAGAATGAAATGATGAGGAATATCATAGGCCAATCACATTCTAGCTTCGATCTTGAAGATATAATGAACAATAAAAAGATATTCTTAGCAAATCTCTCTAAAGGGCAAACAGGAGAAGTTAATAGTTCTTTATTGGGATTGATATTAGTTTCTAAGATGCAAATGGCTGCTATGAAGAGGGCTAAAGTCACAGAAGAAGAACGGGAAGATTTTTATCTTTATATTGATGAATTCCAGAACTTTACCACTGATAGTATTTCTACTATTCTTTCTGAAGCCAGAAAGTATAGATTAAATCTTATTTTAGCACATCAATATATTCCTCAGCTTGAAGATAAGATTAGAGATGCAGTTCTGGGCAATGTTGGAACAATGGGGGCATATAGAATTAGTGCAGATGACGCGGAGTTTTTAGAGAAACAATTTGAACCAGAATTTTCTAGATTTGATTTCGTTAATTTAGATAACTTTAATTTGGTCATTAAAATGTTGATTAATGGGAAAGTTTCGAATTCCTTTAAATTACAAACATTGAAACCAAAAGTTGGTAATTCTAAACAAGTAAGTTCTATTAAAAAGATTGCGAAGTTGAAATATGGAAAACAAAAAGCACTAGTAGAAAAAGAAATTATTAAACGTTCTGGGTTATAAACAGCATGTTTAATCCAGAACGTTTAAGAGATAGGGCAGAAGATCCTGAAGATAATATAGAATCGATAGAAGATAATGAAACCATAGAAACATTGGAAGGTCTTTCTTTGTCGAGTCAGGATAGAATGAATCTAATTTTGACTCATTTAGGAGAAAAGGATTGCTCTACTATAGAAATAGATTACTTCGGTAAAAATCCATTAGATGACATTAAAAAAACGGAAGGAGAAGTAGATAGATTGAAAGAGGTCTTGGAATCTAGTGGTTTAGAATTTTCTATATTAGAGTCAGAAGAAGAGGAAGACGGTTTTGATCAAAAAGAATTTAAGTTTTTAATAGGTAAAGATAGAGAGAAATTGGATGAGCTACAGAAAGCCTTAGAAGATGATGATGTAGAGACTATGGGCAAATTATACGGTTTTCCAGATAGTGCAGTAAAGGCATCTGCCCAAGGGTGGGAAGAAGGAAAAATAGGAGAAACTATGTTAGATGAAAAAGAGTGGTGGAAAAATTTATCAATTGAAGATCAAGAAAAGCTAACAGAAGAAGGAACTTTGAATTTCAGAAATTTTAAATTTTCAAAGGAGCATTGGGAAGAAGAATTAATCGAGTTAAAGGGTTGGCAAGATATAATAAAAGATAAGACGCCAGACCTATATCAAGAAATAGCAGAGAAGAAACCAGAAATGATGATGTCGTCAGAAGAATTGGAAGAATCAGAAGCCGAAGAAGCTGAGAAAGAGTTGGTGGTAATTAGAGAAAAACTTGATAAAGTTACTGATAAGCTTGGTTATCCAATCGAAGATGGCATTAAAGAAACAGTTGTTATGTTTAATGCCTTTAATATAAGAACTAACCAATCTTGCGAGGGTCATTGGGAAGAAGACACAAAACGAGTTCCTTGGGTTATGGTCCAACCCAGGGTTCCTGAAGACGAAGAATGGTACGAAGATGAAAGTGCTAGAGAAAAAGCCATAGCTCAAAGAGAAGCTATGAAATCACAGCTAATAGAACTATTGGATATCTTTTATAAAGACAGAGAGACTAACCCCGACGATATGCTAGGATTTAAAGGAATCGCTTATGGTTTTAAACTCCAAAGTAACCAAGCAGAATCTTTTAAGGATCTTGATTCCGAACAAGGGCAAGAAAAATTACTAATTCATAGAAAAGAAATGCAAGATTTTACAGCTTTTCTTAAGGAGGTTTATCCAAGGCAACTTTTTAAAAGACCATTAATAAATAATTAAAATAAATATTATGTTTAATCCAGAAAGGGGTAGATCAGAATCTGATTCTACACCTAAAGAAAGCGAGGGAGGAGAAAGAGAACCTACTCCTAATGAGGAAATAATTGAAAGTAAATTTGGAAAAGAAATGCTAGAGGAAATTGCTCAAAATTCGGACGTTATTACTAGAGCATTAAGTGCTAGAATAGCAGAGATTGGATCAGGAGAAGGTAGTCTCTCCGAACAAAGAGAGCTGATTAGGAAGCATTTAGATACGTGGGGAGATTTTAGCAAGAATCTTTTTATGGGCGTCAGCTCTGGTGATAAGATGTCTATCCAAAAAGTAGAAACAGCTATCGGTGGAGCTAGTGCAGCGTTAAGTATAGAGTCTACGCCCGAAGGAGAAGAATCAGCCATAAATATAGTTAGAGAATTATCTGAGAAATATGGTTATGATTGGATCGTAGATAGTAAAACAGGAGATGAGCTTAAGGATAGATACATCAATAATTATTCTTTGTTTATGGACAGTAGTGATCCTCATCAGGATGGAATGATAGATGTTATCGGAATAGGATCAATGAGCAAGGATACTACAGAAGCAAAGAAATATCTTGAAGAGAATAGAAAGGATCTATCGCCACGCGCTATTAGAGTATTAGAATTATTAATAGAACTTAGTGAATCCAAAATTCAAGAATAATTTTTTTATAAATGTGACATTCAAGTGTAACTACAATAGCTAATATGTGTCACTTTTGTCACCTTTTAGTCTGCACGAGACCCGTCGTTGCATTATTCTAAAAATAAGATAGAAAAACCTTGCCGGGCTTGTTCTTTTATCGGTTCTAGCTCGAGGAGGGCAACCAATTTGAGCTAGCACGAAAGGGACGAAAAGAATCGCTTTTTGAGCGGTTTTTGATATAATAAAATTAGACATGATCTCTAAATTTTTATGACCAAACAAGAAGACAAAGAATTAAAGACAGATAAAATTGTAATATATAAACCCAAGAATGGTGGAGTTGAGTTAAGTGTGCGTTTTAAAAATAAAACGGTTTGGTTACGGCAAAATGAAATAGCAGATTTATTCGGTAAAGATCGTTCAGTAATCACGAGGCATATAAATAAGATTTTTGAAGATAAAGAAATTTATAAAAAAAGCAATGTGCATTTTTTGCACATTGCAAATTCTGACAAGCCAGTAACATTTTATAGTTTGGATGTCATTTTGGCGGTCGGATATAGAACTAATTCGGCAAAGGCGATTAATTTTAGACAATGGGCAAGCAAAGTTCTCAAAAATTATTTACTTAAAGGTTATGCCATAAATGAGAGAAGATTATTGGAAGCACGGAATAAATTTAATCAGTTGCAAGAAACAGTTTCTTTTTTACAGAGAAAATCAGAATTAAGAACATTAGAAGGTCAAGAACAAGGGATTTTGACTTTATTAGCTGATTATTCTAAAACTCTTACCTTATTAGAACAATACGATAAAAATGAACTTAAAAGGAATAAGGGTAAACTATCAAAATTTGTCTTGAGTTATGAGAATTGTTTAGAGATAATCTCCAAGGTTAAAGAAGAGATTATGGTGCGAAAAGAAGCAGGACAACTTTTTGGAAATGAAATGGATAAAAAATTTGAAGGCATAGTCAAAAATCTTTATCAAACATTCGATGGTAAACAACTTTATAGGTCGATAGAGGAAAAATCAGCTCATTTACTTTATTTGATAATCAAAGATCATTGTTTCATTGATGGTAATAAAAGAATTGCTTCTTTTTTGTTTGTTTATTTCTTAGATAAAAATGAATATCTTTATAGAGAAATAGGAGAAAAGAAAATCAATGATAATGCACTTACGGCTTTGTCAATTTTGATAGCAGAGAGTTTACCAAAAGAAAAAGACCAGATGATTGCCCTTATAACTCAATTATTAAGATAGTTTGACGTTTAGTTAATCAAGAGAGATTTGGTTTTATTTTGATGTTTATGATAAAATACTGGTGACCGAGAGGGGTCATTTGAGAGATAAAATAATTCCTCGGAACCCCATGCTGGGCTTGAAATGTGACGGTTCTAAACCGAGACGGCCAACATTTTAATAAGCTTAGTGAAGCACGTTAGTGCGACCAGAGAGTTTTTTTGAATTAAAGTAACTGTCCATTTTTTGACACTAAACA
>CAYNAD010000039.1:0-3604 GCA_964395215.1 uncultured Candidatus Saccharibacteria bacterium
CCAAAACCGATCAAATAGTAGGTTTCAGCACTAATAATGCTAGTAGTGCTAGTTGGGAACGATTTATTAATATATGGTTCATTCCAATCATTATTAACTGGAAAATAGCTTAAATAAAGCCCGGAAAGAGAAATCTCTTGATCTGACGAATTATATAGTTCCACAAACTCTTCCGTGCCATTAGCCCGAATTTCAGTAATAATTAATCCATTGGCTAAAGTCGAAGTTCCATTGGGCAAGGTTGACGTTGCGTTAGGGGTTGAAGTTGCGTTAGGCAAAGTTGATGTTGCATTAGGAGTTGAGGTTGCATTATCGTTTTGTCCGTTATCATCTTGTCCATTATCATCTTGTCCGCCACCACTACTTGGGCTTGGCTCACTATTCTTTTGTTTAGGCGTACCCAAAATCCCATTCTCTCCATCACCAGAATAAGTATGCCAAAATAAATTATTCCCACGCTCCATTGTACGCTTTTCATCATTATTACCAGCAGGCCAACTAGATGTGGCTATTATTTCATCCATTAGCAAACAATCGCTATTAAATAAACGTAATGTTTCATCAGAATTTGCTAAACTACCCACATAAATCTTATCTGCTGTAATATACGGTACTGTTTTATTGTCTGTTCTTTCTAAAAGATAGAATTCACCCGGCCCAAGAGCATCATTTTGCCCAAAAGAAACCTTTATTTGCTCATCTTTATCTAAAATCTGCCACCCATTAAGCTGAATGGTGGTTGTTGATATATTTTTTAGCTCAATCCATTCATCAGCAGAACTCTCTACTGTACCCATCCAAGCAATTTCATTAAGTATTACGGGAAAATACCGAGATTCTGTTAAATTATTTTGAGAACAATAGACAATTGGAGTTTGAGCTGGGCCACCACCCCCTGTAAAACCGCCATTATTCTGCCCATTTTCTCCTCCATTTTCATCACTATCACCATTTTCCCCATCTTCTCCCTGCTCATCTCTATCCTCATCATCAGAGTCATTCTGCCCGCTTTGTCCAATGATAATGGTTTCAGACAATGAATTTACGGGCGTAGGGGATTCAATAAGTTGAAAATCCAGCTCATTATTATCAGTATCAATATAATTCTCTCGTGCCAGAGATTGATCTGTCAAAA
Organism: uncultured Candidatus Saccharibacteria bacterium; assembly: GCA_964395215.1. Lineage (GTDB taxonomy): Bacteria > Patescibacteriota > Minisyncoccia > Minisyncoccales > PEYH01 > JAHIEL01. The sequence goes on from CAYNAD010000039.1 coordinate 1,136, forward strand.
GTCCGTTTTCTAAAATTTTACCTTGCGTTTCAATCGCTAATTGAGGAGGGGATTGATCTTGTTTTCCCCAAGCAACCTTGTCTAAAATATTGCCTTCTTTATCCTCTATTATAACACCTGAAACGCTGGAGAGTTGGCTGGAAAATATTGCATCTGGTTCAAGCATCTTATTATCAACAATCAATGTTCCTCCGACGAGCAAAAAATGTCCTTTAGCAAGAATTTCTGTTTTTAGCCAATCAATACTTTTATTTGTGACTTTATTAGAAGAACTTACTAATTTAAGCTTTAGATTTCCTTGTAAAATAATACTTTCATCTGTTGGATTGTAAATTTCTATAAATTCATTACCTGATTCATTAAAACCAACACAAACTTCGTTGATAATTAGGCCTATATCCCCTTTTGGTTGTTCTTCATCGTCATCCTCACCATCTGCCTGCGCTCCTTCTTCGCTCATTTCTCTAAAAAGCGCGTCAAGTCGGGCTTTCAGATCTGCTAACTTCTTGGCTAATTCCCCTAAATCCTGCTCTCCTTCTATTTCTTTAATTTTCCGCTCTAACTCTTCTTGCTGGGCTTGACTTAATCGCTCGCCGATCAGTTTTATTTGCTTTAAAATATCTTCAAAGAGCGCTTTGATTTGAGCCAAAATGCCAGGTCCTTCTTGAATAACTATGTCTGGTGGCTGAATTACTGCGGCTGGAGTAAAAAGATTACCAATTCTTTTAAAAAATCCCGTGATCGAGTCCCCTATTTTCTCAAAAAATCCTTTTTCCGCAAAATCAAATTCAGGAACTTCATCAGGAAAACTAATAGAAATATCCGGCTGATTTACCCAAGAATACTGATGCATAAACTGACTCTTCCACCACCCGATTTGCTCTCTGTTTATTTCGCCTTGGATTGTTAGAATAAAAGGAGAGATCTTCTCATTTATCTTATCGGTCAGCGGCGTCCCCCATATCCCTCCCCAGGATCCTTGCGAAAAAGGAGCTTCCAGATAATCCTTAGAATAAATTTTAACTACTACCTCACCCTTTTTCTCGCTTTTTGCCTGAAAAACAATAACATATTGAATTTTATATTCTTGCTTCTCCTTGTCAACATTTTTGTAAGAGAAATTAATGTCTCCAGCTCCAACCTTTATTTCATTCTCAATCAACCATTCTCCCAAATACTTCAACGATTCTTTCACAGTCATTGATTCAACTTCTTTTAATAAAGCGGACATGTCCGAGGTTACAGCAATCTTACCTAATTTATAACCAATTTTTACAAACTCCACAGCCATCTCTTTGGGCCCTTCGACTAGCATATAGTCTCTTATTTTTCCTCTTACTGCCTCTCTTAAAATCAAAACGATTGCCTGGTCTTCTATATCTGAAGCAGAAACCACTAAATCAATCCACTCGTTAGTAAGTGCCTGTGGGATTGATTTCATTATGTTCATTATGTCTGCTTTAGAGAGCTTAACGCTCTGATTTATCTCTTCTTGTGTCATTTCTTTTGCCTTAACAGGATTTATAAAAACACAAAAACTAAGCGCAAAAAGCGCTATTATTATAAAAAAAAGAAGCTTTTTGCGAAGCTTCATAAGTGTTTGGTTATTCTATTACTACTTGTTCTAAGAATTGATTAAATGCTTGAGAACATTTTTGTTCTGTATTAGGTCTAAATAAAGTATCAAAAATAATAATCCTGTCTTCTATAGGAATTTTAACAGCAACCATCGAGCCCCAGCCCTCTCTTGATAAAACCATTTTCAAAGCGCTTTTTTCATTCACATACATTACCGCATAAGTACCATTTATTTCATTAGAATATTCTTCTGGATCATTGATTCTGAATCTCACCGCATTTGCCGCACCTTCATGTTGCTCAACTCCAGCACTAATTCCACAACCTTCTGACAATAAACCATCATCTCCTACTTTAATGTCTGGACTGGCCATATTTATCACCCACTCATCCGCCTGAACCTCTTGTTTTTCTGCTGTCCAACCCTCTGGAACCTTGAATTTTAAGCCCACATTGGAGTTTTCCACAGATATTCCCTCATCTGTCTCAATTATCTTATAATTTTCCGGTGGTTCCACTTTTACTGCAGGAATTATATCTCCAACGTCTTCAGAAATGCCTGACCACAAAAAAATCCCCCCCACAAACATTATTAATGCCGTTCCAATCATTAAAACATAAAACACTTTCGGCATTTTTCTAAAAAATTAATTTAATTATTAATTATCAACGAGGACGGGCCTCATTGATATCTTCTCTGATATCTTTATCTTATGAATATTTTCAGAAATTTTGCACTATCTGTTTCAACCAACTATCTAATTCTCCATTAATTCTAACCAACTATCTAATCTTTCATCAATCAACTAATTACATAATTTTACTCCTTAACCTTTTTCTATCCAAACCCCACCTGTGGATAACTCTAGGAGGCCGGGCCTCCTAATTTCT
>CAYNAD010000040.1:0-3523 GCA_964395215.1 uncultured Candidatus Saccharibacteria bacterium
ATTACTGTTCACAAGAGCCAAGGAATGACTTTTGATCGAGTTAATATTGATTATACTCGATCTCCTTTTGTGGGTGGACAAACATATGTTGCTATTAGTCGTTGTCGTTCCTTAGAGGGACTCACTGTTACAAAGCAACTTCATCCAAACGATGTGTTTATTGATAATAGAATTGTCGATTATATGGATAATTTACAAAAACAAAACCACAAAAAGAAAAAAATGATTCCCAAGGAAAAGTTAAAAAATTAATTGAAAATTAAAATTTGAAGAATTGATTACAAGGTTCAACCTTGGAATCCGATGATATATTGACAGATCAGGTTATTTCCTTCAGGATGGAATTATCTCGTTAGACTAAATAAGAGGAGGGATCCTATATCTATGTATGACCGAGAGATTAGAAAGGCCCAGAAGGCAATAAGAATAGGATTAGGCATACTCGTAGCGGGTATAATTCTGGTCGTGTTGGTCGCGTGTGGTATTATTCCTACAGACAGGACTATGATAGTGGCTGGGATAATCATGTTTTTATCCTTACTGATTGGAGGAACTGTCACCATGTCGGGGCTACTTTCTCTATTGGAAGCGGGATTACTCTCTCTATTAGTAGGAGGACGGACACAACGAAAGAAGCATTTTTGGAGCTGGAGGGATTGGGGCAATAAATGACCAGAACAAAGTCAGCGAGGCGCAGTGGTTTTGTCGATTACTGCGCTTTATTTTTTTTATAAAAAACATGGTTTGACGTCGTACACGACGGCCATCAGGATTTTAAATTAAAATTTTTGGATTAAAATCGCCATTTCGGCGATTTTTTGGTATGATAAATATATTGAGTTTGAAAATTATGAGCTTAGAAGAATTCAAAAATTTGATTCAGGATATAGTGAAAGAGTCCTGTGAATTAAAGGATAAGCATACTGATCAAAAGAATGCTAAGGTGAATTATGCTTGTATATTCTGCCAGAGCGATGAGGAGTACAGTGATTTCTTGGATTTAGCTAATAAATTAGGCAAGGTATTGAAAGAGACTCAGAAGGGCCCACTTTTCTTGATAGATCTAGATACAGAATCTGGGAAATTAAAATTATTAAAGATTAGGAAACCAGACGAGACGCGCAAAGAAAGAGGGGATGCTGACTTTACAGTTGATGATTATAATAGTTTTAAGGAGAATTATTTGTCCAAATTAGGATTTTCTTTAATTGAGAGAGATAATTTTGAAATGATAGAATTAATAGACTCAGATTTTAACGTAAGAACATATTTTTCAAATCCTCCATTAGACCAACAATTTGGGTTATAAAAAATTAATTAAGAATTAAAACTATGATAGATAAAGAAAAACTCTTACAATTTCTATTAAAGGCCAGAACCCAAACATACGCAGGAGCACAAGGAAAAGTTAAACCAATTCTCAATGGTTCTGTTCAAATGGAGCATAAAGAAGAAGATTGGCTTTACAGAGATATATATTACATAGGTAATGGTATATTCACGGGTTTGGAAGTAATCCATTTTCAAGATAAACCTATTTGGTCTATGTGCTATTATGGTAATTTTAAGAAAATGACAGAAGAGGAAGTAGATAAGATATTAAGAGGAGCTTTAATAGATAAGTGGCAAGAAGCAAGATTATGGAAAAAAGTAGAATGGGAAAAGGATGAATTTAAGTATATTTGTGAGCCTGATTTTGAGGGCTCTATTGATGAAATGGCAGGAATGGAGAAGATTTTTAAATCAGGAGATCAAGTATACACTTTCTTTTATGCAGGTGGATTAATCGGTTGATTAAGATAGCCAGGGTTTGAAGTTGAGTTTTATAGTAAAATTAAAATTTAGGGAATAAAATCGCCATTTTGGCGATTTTTTGGTATGATAATGGATATGAGCTTTAAAAACATCTCTTTTGGCACGCCTGAAGAATTTAATGTATTAATTGAAATTCCAAAAGGAAGCCAAAACAAATATGAATATAACGAGGAGACTGATAAAATAGAATTAGATTGGGTTTTTGTTAATGATTTTTGTTTACCATATAACTATGGCCTCATCCCTCAAACAAGAGGAGGGGATGGTGATAATTTGGATGCTTTTGTGATAAGTTCTCAACCAATAGATATGGGCACCATTGTAAAGTGTCGTGCCATTGGAATAATTAAATTAATTGATAATAAAGAGCAAGACGACAAGATTATTGCAGTTTCTTTAAATGATTCGGAATACAATAAATATCAGGATATAAAGGAACTATCTTTTGATTATGTAAATATATTTGAAGAATTTTTTAAAGAATTAGCAATTCAGAAAAATAAAATTATGGAAATTAAGGGATTTAAAGGAAAAGAAAAGGCTTTAGAAGATTTGGAATCTGCTAGAGAAAATTTTAAAGAATTAAAATTTAGAGAATAAAATCGTCATTTTGGCGTTTTTTTGGTATAATAAACATATGAAAAAATATCTTTTAAAAAATTTCAATAAGATTATAAAAAGCAAGAAAATTTATAGGCCTATTCACCGATTCCAGAATCTTGCTACGCGTCTTGAGCTTTCTAGATCTAAATTTAAATCGAAAAAGAAATAATGAATGACTAGAAACTTATTGTGTTCGGAGTTTCAAACTCTAAATACTCCTAAAAAATTTATATAAAATAAGCATATTAAAATTACATATCTTGTCGGACACTTAAAAAACAAGCTTACGGCTTGATTTTTTTTGTAAAATTCATAAACTAAAGAAGTAAGTACGGAAAGCTTACGTTGTTCTTTTTAATAGCTTTTTCAAAGATAGAGAGGAGGAGAACCGATGGAGATACTAAGACAGCTTGCTTGGCCTCAAGGGTTGGCCAATTATGTCACATTGTCTCGTATTGCTCTAGCCGTCTGCCTGTTTCCTTTTGTATTGAACGGTAGCTGGATAGGGATATTAATCTTTGTGGTTGCAGCATTCACAGATGGTCTTGACGGCTGGGTTGCTCGGAGAAACGGCATTATCTCAGATCTCGGCAAAGCGTTGGATCCTGTAGCAGATAAGGTTCTTATCGCTTTGACGTTCATAGCTAGAATAATGTTCTTAGATTTCTGGCTATGGTGGATATTTGTGCCAGTTTTCTTGGCAGAAGTAATACTAATTACTCTGGGAACAGCTGGTTTCTATTATCGGAAGAAAATCGGACAGAAATTGGGGTCAAACTGGTTCGGTAAGTTCAAATTTGGAAGCCAGTGCCTCATTGCTTTCTTCCTGCTTGTCTTTCCCAAATCCTGGTATCAAGGATGGGATTGGCTTACTCAAACCATTGTCAGCTTAACGATAGTGGCTGTCCTCTTAGGAGGATTGAGTATCTCCGGCCATGTCCGAAACCAATGGGGTTTGATCCAGAAGATTCTGCGAGGAAAATGAAAAAGCGAACAAAAATAAGATGGTCCTATGGTCCTGGTGAGTGCAAACAGCCAGGACTATTTTTTAATATAGAGCCCTTTTCAAGGGTTTCTGTAATTTTTGCTTGACTTTTTTTATATC
>CAYNAD010000041.1:0-3483 GCA_964395215.1 uncultured Candidatus Saccharibacteria bacterium
TATCTATCTATAAATTCACTCTTCATTTCTCTCCATAATTCTATAGTAGACCCCAATGTTTTCCTTTCTCAATCATACCGCAAGAAATGACAAGCTTCACTTTCCGTGCCCCGGGATCTTTCCCCTATTTTTTCAGTGCTAACCTCGTAAGTAAACTCGTTTTAAGACATTTAGCGAGAATAGCCAGCTCAGCAGAACCTTGGTTTTCGTTTATCACTCTATCTAGAAGGCGATTTGTTTTTTTTATATCTTGATTTTGATCAATCGAAATCCTTGCTAATTCAAGATTAAGCTTTTGGCGAATTCTATTTTTCTCATGCTGATTAAGGGAAAGTTTAATCGCTTCGGTATATAGTTGCTGCCCTCTCTCTAAATTTCCTTTACGAAAATTCAATAAACCAAGTGTTGCCGTTGGATATGGGTCTTTATGAATTTTTAAAGATAGACGGCTTATATATCGTTCAGAATCATTCAGGCGACCAGCTTCTGCATATACATAAGCCATATTGTTAATCAATTGTTCTTTCCTGTGAGAATCTTGTTTATCTAGCTCACTTAATATGTAATCAAACCGCTCAGATAATTTCACTGCCACTGAATTACCACCCTCCACTGAAGTAAAGTGACTTATCAGTCCAGAAACTACCCATGCCTTAAGACGTGGAGTTACATTTTCTTCATAAAGAATGCTTTCAGATAATGCTACAAATTCATTCTTTTTGCCAAGTTTCCACAAAGAATGCAAATTGAAAGCGACAATATCAGAGAAATCGCGGTCTTTCTTAATAATATTAATATCACTTTCTTTAAGAATAACAGATGAAAATTTTAGTAAATCCTTAAATTCATTTTTTATTGCAAGTAATTGACAAAGATTTCTGGCAGCCAATAAATAATCCCTTCCCTTATTATTTTCTTCTTCTTCTTTAAGAAGAGCATGAGACAACGCTCCATAAGCTTTTTGATAATTACGTTGTTCAATGTATGCAACACCTAAATTATTCCATACTTCGCTAGAGGCTCCAAGGCTACCCTGACGTTTTAAGGCAGCGATTGCTTCATCTATTTGCCCAAGATATAGTAGTGCCCTTGCAAGACGCGCCCATATGTCTGGACTCTTTTGCTCGAACTCAAGAAAGTGCTTTAAGCATGATAAAGAATCTTCATTGCGTTGTTCAGAAAATGCTAAGTCTGCAAGGAGCATTACAGCATTTTTATTCAGAGGCTCTAATGCTACAGCACGCTTAATAGTATTAAATGCTTTACTGGGATTCTTGAGATACAAGTATGCAACTGCCATATTTACATATAATGATGCTGAGCCTTGCCGCTCTTCGGCAGCCACTCGAAAACTCTGTATAGCAAGCTCATAATCTCCATTAACAAGCCTAAGCACACCCTCAATCATACGAGCACTGTAATCTAAGTAATCAATTTCTAACGCTTTATTAACGTAGAGAGATGCTGTTTTAAAATCATTCCGCTGTATGCTGAAATAGGCTAAACGTAGATTGGCATATCTATCAGTTCTTAAATCAAGGGATTTAAATAGTTCTTCAGCTTCTGTATTTTTATTTCTGGATATCAGGTTATCACCAATTCTATGATCAAAAAAAGGCTCATTAGATAATTTTTTAGCTAAATTAAGAAAATTAGCTTCCTTTTCCTTTTGCCCAGAAAATTCAGCGAAATTTGCTAATCGGTTAAGAAATATCGAGGAATTAGAGAATCGTTCAGATTTTTTTTCAAGCGATTCCAGTTCATCTTTGAAACTTTGACTAAATTGTAGAAACGCTTGTGCTGCATGCTCTTTAAGAGAGAAATGCATATTTTTTAATGCTTTCATTTCCAATATATCTTCAAGTGAAGGAAGAACAAGACTTAGTGGCATCCATCCTTCATCTGAGATGGTAATTTCTATAGGTATTCGTCCTACAACAATATCTTTATCAGATTGTGGTAAATTATTTTCTAGCATGACGGTTTCCTTAGAGCAAGAAATTTACGCAGTTTAATTTCTCTTTGTATGATCTTTTCTTTGCGTTTAAGACGCTTTTCTTTAGCAATCTTAACTTTGTGCTGACTCAGCCTTTCACTCTTAAGGATATGTATTGCTGTACATATCTTCCTCCTTACTAAATCCAACTTAGTGCGCTTTGAAAAGTCTACGTTCGTTAATCCTTTGGTAATGTCGTTTAATAAAGATGCAATACTTGGATGTATGTCGCTACCCGTGCCATTTATAACAAATGGGTTGAATCCTGCGGCATGCATTTTTATAGCTGATTTCCATTTAATAAGTTGATTTTCTTCGTTTTTTTCCCCAGAAATATGAGATACCATAGCAGAAAGACAAAAATCATAATGCTGGTTTCGGTTTCTAATTCCATAAAAACAATAATCTTTGTTAAATAGCTCAAAAAGCAGACAACCTAATGCGTATCGGTCTGTATAGGGTGCTAGCATTCGGTGTCCCGCAAGACCGCATAAAGCTTCTGGGGCTGCATACGCAGGTGCACCGACAGAGTGACCATAAGCAGGCTGTATATGGCCAGAATCCATTCGAGCTGCTGTCCCAAGGTCGATTGCAACCACTATTCTTACCAATGCTTTTTGATACGATCTTAAATTATCGCTTTTTAAATCACGATGGAACACTTCGTAACGATGAAGTGCCTCAACTGCTAAAACAACTTCATTAAACAACTTAAGCTTTTGTATCGGCTCATGCAGATTATTAAAAAAATAATCATCAATATCTTCATCAATCCATTCCACTGCAAAATACTGGCACGGTAATGTAATTGATGATCCATCAGACATGGTTACAGATAAATTAAAAACAGATAGCGCCGATTCAAGTTGAAGGCAACGACCTTTATTCAACAGTGTTTGAAGAATTTCTTGCTCTCTGCGGAAAGCTTTTTGTCTGTATTCGTCTAACATTAAACTCGGGTCAATATCAAAAAACTTCAAAGCGACTATTTTACTTTGAGTGCAGTCAAATGCACGAAATACCAAAGAAAAACAACCACGTTTTTGGTCAGAAACGCTATCAAAATTTACCAGCTTCATTTTCTCAAAGCGGTTGTCAAGTAGATCCATATTCTCTAATCTTTCTACGAGCAATTGGCTATTTGGGGATAAAGACATAAAAGATGAATCCATTGTGGGTAAATTTAACAAAAGAACAATTTGTCCTGACACTATCCTAAATCAATTAGGGGCATAAAATGCAAACCATAGGGCCAGGTCCAGAATTGCGAACGAATTTGTATTAAATTCGTAGTTGGGGACCTGCCCCCAATGTTTCTGCGTGCAAAAAGCAAGACCCGACCCCGCCATTGTGAAATCGATTTGCCCGAGGAAGTATCTCAGTTAATAACTGGCTAGGCGCCGTATACGGATCCGTGTGTGCGGTGCTGTGGGCAATGTCATTCGTTTAAGAAAGCATAATTAATTCAAATGAATATGTTGTTTTTT
>CAYNAD010000042.1:0-3274 GCA_964395215.1 uncultured Candidatus Saccharibacteria bacterium
CAGTGTTGGTTTAGTAGATCAAATGACAGAAATTTCCCGATCCTTAAAGGGCTTAGCCAAAGAACTAAATATTCCAGTCCTAGCTCTGTCCCAACTTTCAAGGGCAGTAGAACAAAGAACACCAGCTATCCCGCGACTCTCTGATCTAAGACAAACAGGAGCTCTTGAACAAGATGCAGATGTAGTACTTTTTATATATAGAGAGGAAAAATATAAACCAGATACTACGAGAAAAAATATGGCAGATATTATGATTGCAAAACACAGAAATGGCCCAGTGGGCCAAGTAGAGTTGTTCTTTGACGAACCAAGAGCAAGTTTTAGAAATATTGAGAAAAGAGAAGCTCCAGAAGCAGAGGGAGAAGGAGAAGGACCAGAAATAGAAGATATTATTTAGTTGGTTTATCTCCTACTGGTTTAGTTTTTATTACCTTAGATTTTTCTGGCTTGATTTCCGCTGAAGGAGTTTTAGTTTCAATGCTTTTAATCTCTATTAAAGTATAGGGCTGTCTATGCCCTGTTTTCTTTTTATAGCGCTTCTTTGGCTTATACTTGAAAATAATAACTTTTCTGTACTTATTCTGCTCTAATATTTGTGCTTGTACCTTTACTCCCTTAATAAAAGGAGTGCCAATTTCAATTTTCTTATTTTTTTCCAATAACAAAACCTCGCCAAAGCTTATTTCTTTGCCTGGTTCTTTGTCAATTTTCTCAATTTTTAATTTATCACCGGGCTTAACTAAGTATTGTTTTCCTCCGGTTTTTATAACTGCTAACATAATTATTTTTTTGGTAATTTTTTATCGTCTTCAAGTAAGTTTTCTACTCTATTGTCGAACATAGAAAGCCGTTTTTCTGAATCGTCATAAGAGCCCATAGCATTCCTCAAATGACTACCAAGCTTTCTAAACGTATCCATAAGCTTTTTACCGTCAATTTGTATTCTAGTCAACCTTTTTAATATTTGCTGTGTTTGTTGCGATATTTTAACATCCTTAAACCAATGATCTATCGCCTGCAATGCAAGGAAAATAGTATTAGGAGATGTTAAAATAACTTTTTTATTTCTTGCATAACCAGCTACATCAACCTCTTTTATCATATTAATCTCATAATAGACTGCTTCTGCTGGGATGTACATTACTGCAAAATTTACTGTATTTTCCGAAGGCAAGATATATTTAGAAGCAATTTCATCAATTCTTTTTTTTGTATCTTCTATAAACTTTTTGCGATAAAGAGTTTTTTCTTTCACATCTTCACTTTCCACTATTCTACGAAAATTCTCAAAAGAAAATTTAGCATCTATCGGGACCAATTTTTTATTAGGTAATTTTAAAACAGCATCTACTTGTTCTCCACTTTCAAAAAGATATTGAGTCTGATAAGAGTCCTTTGAAAAATATTCGCTCAAAATATGATCTAAGCTTGCCTCTCCCCATTGGCCTCTTATCTTCGGAGAACGGAAAAATTCCTGAAAAGAAGAAATACCCTTCATTGCTTCCTGTACTTGCTTCATCTCTTCCCTGATATGAACTGTTTCTTTTGTAAAAGAAGAAATTTGCTGATGCATTGCCTTAGAAGTTCCGTCAACACTGCCCCTTATTTCTTTTAACTGATCAGTCATTAAATCGGTTATTCTTCTTTCTAAGTCTCTAATGGACTCACTCTGTTTCTGATCCAAGTCCCCTTTCTTGCGGGTTAATATAAACACAGCGACTATCATGCCTCCTGCAATAAGTGCAAACACAATAATTAATAAAGCATCACTCATATCAATAATATATTAGCATTAAAAAAAGCTTCAGGCAAATAAGTGTGGGAAGTACGCTGTTGCGCGCTTCCCACTATTAGATCACTGCGGAGCACGATCTTCGGATACAGATACTTCTCCTTCTGATACAACTATCAGAGATAAATCTTGTACCTGTTCCCACTTAAGCCGCTTTCCGCCAACGACTAAGAATAGATTGGCTACTACATCCAATCTAGCCTTTAGAGTTGAATTTCCTCCGTCCGGACTTTTGTAAGTCACGGAAATTTTCTTACCAATGTGAGGAGCCAATATACTCTTGGCTTCAGCAACTGCCATTTCGTTCATAATTACACACTCCTTAGTAGATACGGATATTATATGACTATTTTATCTTTCAGTCAAACACAAAACGCCGGTAAAGGCGCTTTAGTAATCCGTGGCCCCAACAAGGGTTGGTTGGAATCAAATTGTTGAAAAAATTAGGGGGTAAAATAGGCTAAAATTAAGCATTAGTCCTATAAGCCCTTGAAAAAGATAGATAAATATAGTAGAAAGACATATCTAGCTCTATGAGGAGGTCGAATGTACCCTACAATTGAATTTATGAAACGCGATGTGCCGTGCTGGTATAGGCTATCTAATACTTCCGACAGACTGCTGACAGTTCTCGTTCACCGAGAGATGACTGAAACTCTTCGAGTTCCCACAGAAGAATCTCCAATAATCCGTTACTTCAAGGAAGAGCTGGGAATTGAAGATGAATTTCATGGAGAACTCCGAGGACAATTCGGTTTCGGAGGAATTATCAAGGTCGAGAAAGAAGAGGAAAATCCCTTTCTTCTCTTGCGAGTTCCTTTACCACTTTTAAGGGTGGAAACCGAAAAACCTTGTGAGTTTTGCGGGGGCTCAAAGAAGATTTATCTCCCTCTCTTTAATGAAAGCCATCCATGCGGTCACTGTGAAAATTCGGAACCAGAAAAAGAGCACTACTATGACTGGTTGGCTGCCTACAAGGTGTCAGCAAGCCTATGTGTTCTTCTCCAGCTCCTTACTTTTCCAAAAAAAGAAACCTCAGCCCAGATTCCTCAACTTCTGACTGTGGAAACCACTGTCAAACACGGGTTACATGGAGGCAGTCTAGGAGGACGATATAGTAAAGCTCTCGTCCAATGGATGATAAATCTTGGAGCCAATATAACTATCCCCGAAATGGAAAAAGCTATGATCGAGGCCCATAAATACATGAACGGTGGAAAGCTTGACTCCTATAATGAACGTGAATTCCGTGTTCTCATAGACAATGAAAACGGACGGCTTAAGGTCAAAATCCCTGGCAATGCCTGTGGCCTCCATCCGGAGCATTATGGACCAGAACCAAACAAAGGCTATAAATATGATTGTCACAATGTGGATAGCCCTGTTCAGCAACTAACGCTGCTGGCGGGATTAGCTGCCTTGAGCGATCTTTGTCTGCAAGATTTAACTGCGGGCACCGAGACTCAGCGAATCAACTGAGTC
>CAYNAD010000043.1:0-2087 GCA_964395215.1 uncultured Candidatus Saccharibacteria bacterium
TTGAGGTTTTCAGAGATATTAAAAAACTACTTCCAGAATATGATTATATTTACCTTGGCGATACTGCTCGGGCGCCTTACGGTACACGAGCACAAACTGAGATTTATAAATTTACAGAACAAGCAGTAGGTTTTCTTTTTAAAAAAAATTGTCCCTTGATAATTTCTGCCTGTAATACTGCTTCAAGCGAGGCCTTAAGAAAAATACAGCAGAATTATCTTGTAAAGCATTATCCAGATAGACGGGTTCTAGGGGTGATAATCCCTGCCGTAGAATCAGCAATCGGTCTAACTAAGAATAAGAAAATAGGTGTAATGGCTACTCAAGGAACTGTTGCTTCTGAATCTTTTATAAGAGAGTTAAAAAAGATAGACGATGATATTGAAGTTTATCAAAAAGCCTGTCCATTGTTGGTTTCTTTGATTGAAGCAGGAGAAGAGAATTCAGAAGTTATGGATTCAGCCTTAAAAGAATATTTAGAGCCATTAATGGAAAAAGGCATTGATACCCTAATATTAGGTTGTACTCATTATGGTTTGCTTGCAGGGAAAATAAGAGAAATGGTAGGCGAAGATATTAGAATGATTAGTCAAGGGGGGATTGTGGCAGAAAAGCTAAAGGACTATCTGCAAAGGCATAAAGAAATACAAGCAAAGATTTCTAAAAATTCATCAATTGAGTTTTTGACAACTGATTTAACAGAAAAGTTTCAAAAATTGGGTTCTGTATTTTTTGGTTCTAAAATAGAGGTTAAAAGGGTTGATATTGATTAAGCATTTATGATATTATATAAGTGGTTAGCTGGCGCGTTTGGTCCGGTGGCAAAAAAAAAGAGGAGGTACTAATCCTTCATGAGAGTGGGTAAGCACCATTCCGATCCAGGGTTAAGAAAGTGAGAGAATGTCAGCTAAATCCTGCCACTTCTTCTCTCGCTTTCTCCCCCCATTTTTTTTATTATGCTTTTTTTTCTTATTTTAGGAATAATTCAGGGAATTTTTGAATGGCTACCAATATCCAGCGAAGGAGTGGTAGCTCTCTTTAGTCAATGGCTTGTAAAAGGCGTAAATCCAATAGATATTGCCTTATTTTTGCACTTAGGCACCTTATTGGCGGTTTTAGTATATTTTTTCAAGGACTGGAAAAATTTTTTATTTTTCAAGGATTTAAAGCTTTTTAAATTTTTAGTTATTACAACCCTTATTTCAGCAGTCATTGGGCTCTTGCTTTACAATCTGATAATAACAATGAATTTGGGCGCTGGTCTATTGTTTTTGACTGGCTTTGGTCTTCTGATCACTGCTTATTTTCATAAGAAAAAAAGGAAATTAAAAATAAAAGACAATTGGTTGGCTGTGATCGTTGGGGTATTACAGGGTTTGGCTGTAATCCCTGGATTATCACGTTCTGGCGCCACTATATTCGGCCTTTCTTTAGCAAAAGATGAGCCAAAAGAAATTTTAAAGCTTTCTTATCTTATGTCAGGTCCAATAATTCTTGGTTCAAGTATTTTTCTGATTATTAAAAATCCGAGTTCATTAAATGCTTGGCCTGCCCTGATAACCGCATTTATTGTTGGATTATTAAGTTTAAAGATTCTTTTTAGAATTTCTGAAAAAATTAACTTTTTCAAATTTGCTTTGATTTTTTCAATGTTTTGTTTTATCGGGGGAATAATGATTTTATTTTTTAATTAAAACCTGTTATCATAATATAATATAATAATTAATTTTAATTTATGTCTTTTTGGAATAAATTATTTGGCCAAAACGAGAACAGGGGACAAGGTCAAGGGCCAGGACAAGGACCAGGTGCAGGATTAGGTCCAAAACCAGGTCAAGGTCCGAGACAGGGTCAAGGACCAGGTCAAGGATCAGGTCAAGGAATGGGACCAAGACCAGGAGTGTCTTCGTCGCCTTCAGGACCAAGACCTATGCCCGGAGCAGGGCCAACGCCTCCGCCATCTCCAGGACAGGGCTCAGGACAGGGAACGGGTCCGGGTCGCCAGCCAGAGGGCTTTGGAAAGATGCCGGGTGGACAATGTGTTTGTCCTGAATGCGGAGCTAAAGCTCCTCATACAACAGGCAGAC
>CAYNAD010000043.1:2187-3268 GCA_964395215.1 uncultured Candidatus Saccharibacteria bacterium
GGACAATGTGTTTGTCCTGAATGCGGAGCTAAAGCTCCTCATACAACAGGCAGACCTTGTTACGAGGTAGATTGTCCAAGCTGTGGCCAAAAGATGACAAGACCAAATACTGGAGAATAACAGGAATAGTATATGAAGATTATTTCCTGGAATGTTAATGGCTTAAGAGCCAATTATAAAAAAGGGTTTTTGGATTGGTTTAACAAGGAAAAGCCTGATTTTTGTTGTTTGCAGGAAGTTAGAGCTAGAAAAGAGGACTTAGATGAAAAACTTTTTGTTAAGGATTACGAGTTTTTCCTTAATTCTGCTGTAAAATTAGGGTACAGCGGAACAGGAATTTATACTAAAACTAAGCCCAAAAAGGCAATATTTGATATAGGATCGAAATTATTTGATGAGCAGGCAAGAATGTTGAGATTAGATTTAGATGATTTTATTTTAATTAATTTATATATTCCTCATGGAGGAAGGGCAAAAGAAAATCTTGATTACAAATTAGAAGCTTATAACTCTGTTATTTCTTATCTTAAGAAAATAAAGAATGAAAAAGTTATTCTTGTTGGAGATTTCAATATTGCTCACAAAGAAATTGATTTAGCTCGGCCTAAGAGTAATGTAAATAATATCATGTTCACCAATGAAGAGAGGCGACAGATTGATAGAATTCTTGATTTAGGATTTATTGATACATTTAGAGAATTTAATCAAAAGGAAGGTCACTATACTTGGTGGTCAAACTTTAATAATGCTAGAGAAAGAAATATTGGTTGGAGAATAGATTATTGTTTTGTTTTAAATATGAAAATCAAGAATGCATTCATTCTTGATAAAGTAATGGGTTCTGATCATTGTCCGATAGGTATAGAATTATGAAAATAAAAATAGAAAACAAGAGTAATAAAAATATTGGAGATCTGATGAGGGGTGCTGGGTATAAGCTAATAGGTTCTGATGGTAATCAGCTTAATTTTGTGCACCGGATAGCTTCCTTGAATTACCCTCGTTTTCACGTCTATATGAAAGAAATAGGGGAAGAGTGGGAAATAAACCTTCATCTAGATCAGAAAAAGCCAGTTTATAA
>CAYNAD010000044.1:0-3125 GCA_964395215.1 uncultured Candidatus Saccharibacteria bacterium
CATATTTTGGTGTAAAATATAAAATACTTATTTAAAAATGATGGATAAACAAAATAAAACTACGAGCAAAAAAGATAAGGAATTAAAGGCGCTGAAAGAGGAGAAAGATAAATATTTAGCTGGTTGGCAAAGATCTCAGGCTGATTTTTCAAATTACAAAACAGAGGAAGGAAAAAGACTAAAAGCATTGATTGATTACGAAATAGAGGAATGGGCTCATGAGCTATTAGCTGTTATTGATCAGTTTGATAGAGCTAGACAGGAAGTTAAAGAAAAGACATCTGTGATTGAAGGGTTCTTGCAAATTGAAGAATATTTTAAAGATTTTTTAAAAAGCAAAGATATTGAAGAGATTGAAAGTGAAATAGGTAAGGCATTTAATCCTGAAATTGAAGAAGCAGTGGAAATAGGAGAAAAGAAGGGACCAAAAGATGGCGATATTTTAGCAATTGTTCAAAAGGGGTATAAACACAAAGACAAAGTCATTCGTCCAACAAGGGTAAAAGTAGCGAAAGATAGTAAGTAGAATTAACGAGGCCCATCCGAATATCCTTCGGCTTCCATCCGAATATCCTTCGGCTCCCGCCCTCATTAAGAGGACGGGAGCCACACTCCCTCCCCCCGAGGCCCGTCCTCGTGGAAGAGGACGGGCCTCGTAAACCACATAAACATTAATTATAATATAGTATTATGTCCAAAATTTTAGGTATTGACCTTGGAACAAGCAATTCAGCAATGGCTGGCATTATTGACGGCGAGCCAAAGATTATAGACAGCAAAGAAGGCGGAAGAATTACACCTTCTATTGTTGCTATGAATAACAATAAAGAACGATTTGTTGGGATTTTAGCTAAAAGACAGCAAATCACTAATCCAGAAAATACTATTTTTTCTGTGAAGCGACTAATCGGCAGAAAGTTTTCTGACAAAGATGTGCAAAATGATTTAAAGCTTTTGCCCTATGAGATCAGAAAATCAAAAGATGATGGAGTGGAAGTAAAAATGGGAGAAAAATGGTACAGACCTTTTGAAATATCAGCAATGATTTTACAAAAGTTTAAAAATGACGCAGAAGACCGTTTAGGAGAGAAAATTGATGAAGCAATTATTACTTGTCCTGCCTATTTTGACGATTCCCAAAGAAAAGCCACTAAAGTGGCAGGAGAGATAGCTGGATTTAAAGTAAGGCGAGTTATTAATGAACCAACTGCCGCTGCTTTAGCTTATGGCTTAAGCAAGAAAGTAGATCAGCAAATAGTGGTTTATGATTTTGGCGGCGGTACTTTTGATATTTCTATATTAGATGTTTCTGAAGATACAGTAGAAGTAAAGGCAACTAATGGTGACACTCATTTAGGCGGAGATGATTTTGACCAGAAGATAATTGATTGGTTGGTAGAGCAGTTTAATAAAGACCAGGGTGTTGATTTATCAAAAGATAAGTTAGCGCTTCAGCGCTTGAAAGAAGGGGCAGAAAAAGCAAAGATAGAGCTTTCCACTACTTTGGAAACTGATATTAATTTGCCTTTTGTTACTTCTGATTCCAACGGGCCAAAGCACTTGAATTACAAATTCACTAGAGCTCAGCTTGAAGACATGGTTAAAGAATATATTGATAAATCAATTGATTTAGTGAAAAAGACCTTAAAGGATGCTAAATTTGAGACATCAGACATTGATGAAATTGTTTTAGTCGGCGGACAGACAAGAATGCCCAAGATTCAGCAAGAACTAAAGAATCTTTTAGGCAAAGAACCAAGAAAAGATATTAACCCTGACGAAGTGGTGGCAATGGGAGCAGCAATTCAGGCTGGCATTTTGCAGGGAGAAATGAAAGATGTTTTATTGCTTGATGTAGCTCCACTTTCCTTGGGAATAGAAACCCTTGGTGGAGTTAATACTACTCTTGTAGAGAAGAATACAACTATTCCTACTTCCAAGAAGCAAACATTTTCTACAGCTGGAGATAATCAAACATCAGTTCAGATTAAAGTTTTGCAAGGTGAGCGCTCTATGGCGCTTGACAACAAACCACTTGGCACATTTATTCTGGACGGAATTCCTCCTGCGCCAAGAGGTATGCCACAAGTTGAAGTTGATTTTGAATTAGATGCTAATGGCATATTACAAGTTTCTGCTACTGATAAGGGGACTGGCAAGAAACAATCCATCAGGATTGAAGGTACTTGCGGAGTTTCCGACGAAGACGTTGAGAGAATGAAAAAAGAAGCGGAAATGCACTCTGACGAAGATAAAAAGAAAAAAGAAATCATTGAAACAAGAAATCAGGCAGAGGCCTTGATTTATAGCTCCCAGCGAACATTGAACGATGCTAAAGATAAAATCTCTGAAGATACTAAAAAAGAAGTTGAGCAGAAGATTGAGGAATTGAATAAAGCAAAGGAGAGTGATAATATAGAAGAGATAAAGACTAAAACACAGGAATTAGTTCAATCTGCGCAAAAGGCAGGTCAGGAGATTTATCAGAAAGCAGAAGCAGAGAAGAAACCAGAAGAGGGCAAAGAGGGTGAGGACAAGAAAGACGAGAACAAAGAGGGAGAGAATAAGGAAGAAGAGAATAAAGAAGAAGAAAATAAAGAAGAAGAAAATAAAGAAGATAAGAAAGATGACGACAAGCCAGAGCCGGAAGAAGGTGAAGCGCGGGAAGAAGAAAAATAAATTTTCCTAATAAAAGAATGAGGCCCGGCCTCATCAAGAGCCCGGGAGCCAAGATTCTCATCTAGAGGCTGGGCCTCCTAACTCCTATTTTCATTTCAATTTATACCTGATTACTATAAAACCACCCCACCAATAGAGTCCCGCCCGATTCCCCCTTTCGTGACCCGTTCTCATTAAAGAGAACGGGTCGCGCAGGGAACGTCAATTATTACTGATTAACCCTATCCTATGGCTGATTACTACAAAACATTAGGTGTTGAAAAAAACGCCACTCAAGACGAGATAAAAAAGGCCTATCGCAAAATGGCTCATAAGTGTCACCCTGATAAAGGCGGTGATACTAAAGAGTTTCATAAAGTGAATGAAGCGTATCAAGTGCTTTCCAGTAAGCAAAAAAGAGAGCAATATGATAAGTTCGGTAGGGTTTTTGAAGGCGCTGGACAAGG
>CAYNAD010000045.1:0-2884 GCA_964395215.1 uncultured Candidatus Saccharibacteria bacterium
TCGGCTGAATGATAAAGAGTCATGCCCAAAATTTATTATTAAGAAAGCAAGAATAGTCGCCGAGAGGTCAGTTAATTCCTAAAATTCTACCTTTGGTGTTTCTCTCTCTTCTGCTACTGTGAGTTCGAATAAATCCATCTTCTTATAGTTGAATGAACGAGCAATTATATTAGATGGAAAACTTTCAATTTTAATATTCAAAGATTTTACATTATTATTATAAAATCTGCGTGCTGCCTGAATTTTATCTTCAGTATCAACGAGTTCTTCCTGAAGATGCTTAAAATTCTCAGACGCTTTTAAGTCAGGATAATTCTCTACAACAGCGAAAAGAGACTTCAAGGTGCCGGAGAGCATATTTTCCGCTTGCCCCTTTGCTTCTGGACCTTGGGCATTCATTGCCTGGCTTCTGGCTTTAGTAACCTTTTCAAAAAGCTCCCTTTCGTGCTTAGCATAACCTTTAACCGCATTTACTAAATTAGGAATCAAGTTATACCTCCTTTTTAGCTGAACATCAATGTCAGCCCAGGCTTCTTTGGCCCTATTTTTCAGAACCACTAACCTATTGAAAATCCCTATAATGCTTAAAATTAAAGCAACAAGGATTATGATGGCTAAAATAAGAATAAAAGACATAATTTTTGAATAAATTATACACTGGTATTATAGCCTGGGCTCCACAAGAAGACAAGGGCCCTGCTAGAAAGCGGGGCCCGATTCGGTGTTGTTTAGGGTCTGATTGTCGCTTTTACGACGAGAAATACATCTGTGCGTCGCTGAAGTTCACAACTTGACCCAAACAGAGAACTTTGATGACCTTCATGGGCCACCTCCTCTATTTTCCGTCTCCCACCGATTGGGAGAACTATTCGCATTATATAGTATAGGAATACAAAAGAAAAGCCCCCCTACTTTGAGTGGGGGGAGCTTTTCTTGTATTTCTTTTTTTGTATTTATTTTTCTTACATTCCTGAATAAGGATTCGGCATTTGCGGATTGTTATCTTTCGGCTCTGGTTTATCAGAAACAACTGCTTCTGTGGTTAAAAATGTTGCTCCTGCAGAAACCGCATTTTCTAAAGCAGAGCGTACAACCTTGGTCGGGTCAATAATACCTGCCTGCATAAGATTTTCAAATTTTAACGTCTGAGCGTTAAATCCGAAACCAAGTTCGCCGTTACCTTTAATTTTGGCAACCACAACACCAGCGTCAACTCCAGCATTTTCAGCGATCTGGCGAGCCGGCGATTCTATGGCTTTCTTTAAAATACTAATTCCTGTCTGACTATCTTTATCTTGCATTTTTAATTCATCAAGTTCCTTAACAGCTCCCAAAAGAGCTACTCCGCCTCCAGGAACAATCCCCTCTTCCAAGGCAGAGCGAGACGCAGATAAAGCATCTTCCGCTTTGTGCTGTCTGGCTTTTTGTTCTATTTCAGTAGGCGCACCTACTTTTATAACAGCCACACCTCCAGAAAGCTTGGCTAATCTTTCTTCTAATTTATCTTTATCAAATTCTGAATCAGCTTGTTCTATTTGCATCTTAATTTGATTAACTCTTGCCTCAAGCGCGGACTTATCGCCCTTACCTTCAACAATTGTAGTATTTTCTTTAGTAGCACTTACTTTCCTAGCGCTACCGAGCATATCTATTTCAATATTCTCAAGGGTTAAACCAATATCTTCAGAAATAACTTTGGCTCCGACCAAAGCAGCAATATCTTCTAACATTTCTTTTTTTCTATCTCCAAAGCCAGGTGATTTGATTGCTAAAGCATTTAAAACTCCTCTGATTTTATTCACTAACAAAGTAGCCAATGCCTCACCCTCAATATCATCAGCGATTATGACAAAATCCTTTTTGCCAGTTTGAGCTACTTTTTCAAGAATAGGTACCAATTCTTTTATAGAAGAAACTTTTTTATCTGTTACAAGAATATATGGGTCATCTAATTCAGCCCTCATATGGTCTGCGTCAGTTATCATGTATGGAGAGATAAAACCCTTATCAAATTGAAGGCCTTTGACTATCTCTTTTTGCAAGCCAAAAGTTTTTGATTCCTCAATTGTCACTACACCGTCTTTACCAACCTCATCAATCACGTCAGCAATAAGATTACCAAGCTCTTCGTCTTCAGCAGCGATAGTAGCCACTTTGGCAATATCATCTCTGCCTATCATTGGTTTGGAAACCTGTTTTAAGTATTCCACCACTTTCCTGCTCGCCATTTCAATTCCCTTTTTCAATGCTAATGGATTAGCGCCCGCAGCCACATTTTTAAGTCCTTCTGAAATAATTGCTTGAGCTAAAACTGTAGCACTAGTTGTTCCGTCTCCTGCCATTTCATTGGCTTTTGAGGCGACTTCTTTCACAATTTCAGCGCCCATGTTTTCTACCTTGTCTTCTAATTCAATTTCTTTAGCGATGGTTACCCCGTCATTCGTAATAATCGGAGTTCCGAAACTCTGACCTAAAATAACATTTCTGCCTCTTGGGCCTAATGTTACTTTAACTACATCGGCCAGCTTGTCAGCGCCTGATTTAAGTTTTTTCCTCGCACCTTCAGAATAATCAATTAGTTTGCTCATAATCTTACTTAAGAATTAATTATTTTATTCAAGTATTGCTAAAATATCTTCTTGCTTGGCAATCAAATACTCTGTGCCATCAATCTCTATTTCGTTGGGGCCGTATTTGGTAAAAAGTACTTTGTTGCCAACTCTCACTTCCATTTCAATTATTTTACCAGATGAAGTCTTCTTGCCACTTCCCACTGCTATTACAGTTCCCTGCTCTGGTCTTTCTTTCTTAACACTTTCCGGCAAAAAGATACCACTCTTTGTTTTATCTTCCTGAACGGCTGGTTCGATTAACACATTATCGG
>CAYNAD010000046.1:0-1277 GCA_964395215.1 uncultured Candidatus Saccharibacteria bacterium
ATCTCTCATTATTATGTTATATTATTATTGAAATTTGTCAACAATTTATGTTTAAATTTGAAATACAGAAAAAATCCAAAAAAAGCAAAGCTCGGTTAGGGATTATTAAAACTCCTCACGGGGATATAAGAACCCCTGCTTTTATTCCTGTGGCCACTCTTGGAGTTGTAAAAGCAGGATTAAATACAGATGAGCTTGAGCAAACTAAAGTTCAGTGCCAGATTACTAATACTTTTCATTTTTTGGATTTAGACAGAGTAGAGCAGGTAGAAAGAAAGGGTGGATTGCACAAGTTTTTCAATTTTGATAAACCGATTTTTACTGATTCGGGAGGGTTTCAGGTTTTTTCTTTAGGGAAAGGCAAGGAGCTTGGTTTGGGTAAAATTGGTTCTATTTTTCCTGAAGAAACATCTTCAAAGCGCCAAAAAGGTGAGAATCTTTTGAAAATAGGGCAAAGAGGGGCAAGATTTCGTTCTCCCAGAGATGGTAGAGAGATTTTGCTTACTCCGGAATTGTCTTTTAAGATTCAAAAGCAATTAGGCGCTGATTTTATTTATCTTTTAGATGTTTGTGGTAGTCCGATGGATAGCCACGAAGAAGCAAAAAGAGAAGTAGAAATAAGTCATCAATGGTTTAATAGATTTTTAAAAGTTTCTAATACAAAACAAAAGATATTTGGTATTATTCAAGGCGGTGTTTATAGCGACCTGCGCCAACAATCAACTAAATTTGTAAATGATTTGCCGGTTTTTGGAATTGCTATTGGCGGAGCGCTCGGTAAAAACAAAAAAGAAATGTATAAAATCATTTCTGGGGTGAATAAAGATATTGATTGGCAAAGACCTCATCATCTCTTGGGAATAGGTGATTTAGAGGCGATGGAAAAGATTGTTAAATTAGGCATTGATTTGTTTGATTGTGCCTTGCCAACAAGAATTTCTAGGCACGGAACAGCTATGACAAGTAAAGGTTATATAAATCTAGTGTCTGGTAGATATAAAGACAGTTTTGAGCCAATAGAAAAGGGATGTAAATGTCCTGTGTGCCAGCAATGGACAAAAGCCCAGCTTAATTTTTTATTCAAAGCTAAAGAGCAGTTGGCTGGAAAACTGCTAACAATCCATAATTTATACTTTTTTGAGAATAAACTGGAGGAAATTAGAAAAAAGATTGGAAAAGGAGAGATTTAGCTTGATTTTTTGTATATTGAGAATAGGATATAAGTAGTACAATATATTCCCTAAAAAAAGGAAAGGAGGTGATAGAGAAATGGGAGA
>CAYNAD010000046.1:1377-2861 GCA_964395215.1 uncultured Candidatus Saccharibacteria bacterium
TATTTAGATTGGGGTTTTCTGAAATAATAATTATATGAATCAACTCGGGCAAACATTGGCCCTTTTTTTATTTTTTCCAGCAATTCATCAAGATTTTTGTTTTTTCCTTGAGCAATAATTTCTATTTCTCTATTGGGTAAGTTTTTCGCTTTACCTGTAAGCCCTAATCGTTTTGCCCAGTGTCGGGTTGTATCTCTAAATAATACTCCTTGCACTCTGCCTTGCGCTTTGAAGTAAAGCTCTAAAAAATCATTTTCTACATCAGCCATAGTAATTGCTTCATCAATCTTGAAATCAGAAACCTGTGTTCTGATCAAAGATTTAAGATAAGCGCCTGTTTTTAATTTTTTGCCCAAGTCATTGGCAAAGCTTCTAACATAGAAGCCAGAGCCTACTGTTAGTTTCAATTTAAGTTCAGGCGGGTTGTAATCTATGAGTTCAATATCTATAACTTCCACTTCTTTTGGAGCTATTGTAAATTCTTTTCCCTGTCTTGCTAATTTATAGGCGGGTTTGCCTGATATTTTTACTGCTGAAAACTTCGGAGGAGTTTGGAGGATTTTTCCCTTAAATATATCTAAAGCATTCATTATGTCTTGTTCTTTGGGAAATTCAGTAATGTGATTGTTTGTTATTTCTCCTTCAATATCAAAAGTATCAGATTCTTTGCCTAGTTCAACAACACCTATATATTCTTTTTTTGAGGATTTTAGGAATTGAGTTAATTGTTTGGTTCCTTTATTCATTCCAATAATCAAAACCCCTTCAGCGAAAGGGTCTAAAGTGCCTCCATGGCCTATCTTTTTGGGGTTCAGGAGTTTCTTAAGCCCCCTAATTACATCATAAGATGTCTGGCCCTTTTGTTTGTAGAATATAGCAATGCCGTTCATTTTAATAATTGAATTACATCAATTAATTATATAATAAATTCAATTTCAAGGTTCTGAGGAGCAAAGCGACGAGGGTTCTTATTTTAACGCGGCGGTTTATTTAATACAATAGAATATCTTCGATTTTATTTTTTTGTTTGACAAAAAACAATAAATATCCTAATATATTGATAGCACAAAAATCCTCATACACAAGAGGTGAATTATAATGGCAAGCGTTGGTAATAGGTTGCGACAAATAACTCAAGAGTTCCGCGAAGAAAAGGGTCTTCCAAAGATTCTCTTGTCCGACGAATTAACGCTTTGGCCACAGGGCAGAGGAGAATCTGTCCTGCCTTCCCGGGTAGATCTTATCTATCTATGCCCAAAGTATCAAAAAGAGTTGGATATAGAAGATCTCTTTGATGTAGCTCTAAAGGCGGAAACATTTGGAGATATAGTATCTACCGTATCAGAACTTTGCAGGAAACAACACGCGGCATAAGGCCGAAGGTTATCAAAGGCCCAAGGAGGACACGATGATTGATCAGATACTTGATGAGTTGATAGGATTATTGAGCCAGAAGACTGGGCAAGAGCTTCTTCGAAGCGAAG
>CAYNAD010000047.1:0-2735 GCA_964395215.1 uncultured Candidatus Saccharibacteria bacterium
GGACAAATAAGATCAATAACTTTAATTCCTGTTTCTAAAACCTCTAAATCTATTTTCTGATCAACAAATTTCGGCGCTGAACGATGAATAGGATATCTTTCTTTAACTTTTGGCTCTCCTTTGCCATCAATCGGATCACCGATTACATTAAACATTCTTCCTAAAACAGCATTCCCTACGGGAACGGAAATCGGTTCACCTAAAGCAATTACCTCTTGCCCTCTCGACATTCCGTCAGTTGAACTCATGGCGATTGCC
The DNA here is from genome assembly GCA_964395215.1 of uncultured Candidatus Saccharibacteria bacterium. Taxonomy (GTDB): domain Bacteria; phylum Patescibacteriota; class Minisyncoccia; order Minisyncoccales; family PEYH01; genus JAHIEL01. The sequence goes on from CAYNAD010000047.1 coordinate 259, forward strand.
CTTACTTGCCCCGATCCTAGATGTTGTTGGACTTCTAAAATTACATTATTGTCTTTAACTTTTAAAGCATCATTGATGTTCGGTAAAAATTCTTTAAAAAAGACATCTACAACAGGACCAATTATTTGAGATATTTCTCCGGAGAGAGATAATTTATTCATAAAAAATTATATAAAAAATAAATTGTTAATATATTTAATTATTCGGAAGCTATTACACCAGAAGCAATCTCTAATATTTCCTGTGTTATTGAAGCTTGTCTGGCCTTGTTGAACGAAAACGAAAGGTCATCAATCACGTCAGAAGCATTTTCAGAGGCGCTTTTCATTGTTATCATTCGGGAAGAATGTTCGCTAGCATTCGACTCAAGCAAACTATGATAGAGCTGCATATCAGCTAAGTGTGGTAAAATTTCATCTAAAACACTATTCGTATCAGGTTCAAATAAACAATTTGCTAAATTTTTATTCTCAATAATTTCTTCATCCTCGTTGCGCCCTATCCGATTGATTAATTCGTAAAGCACTTTTTCTGAAACTGGCAAGAGCTTTCTTGCTAGAACCTCATACTTAATAGAAGAAACAAAATCAGTATAAATAATATTCACCTGATCGTATGTTTTATTAATAAAACCATCAACTGCCAAACGACTACAAGGAAAAATCTCTTCAATAAGCGGCTTTTCTGAAATATCTGTAAAACTAGCTATATATTTGCCATAATTTTGTTTAATTTTCTTTTCAACTTTTTTCCCAATAGTAATAAAATCTATTTCTGCACTGGAATGAGTTTTTACAAATTCGTCTACCTTTTTGAAAACATTGCTATTATAGCTACCACAGAGACCTTTATTAGAAGCAAACACTATAGCAAGAATTTTCTTTACTTCTCTTTGTTCTAAAAGAGGATGAATTGTTTCTTCCTCTCCGTTGATGTTCATTAAAAGTTCTAAAGCAATTTTAGCATAAGCTCTCGTTGTCAACACTTGATTTATAGCATGTTTCATTTTATAAGAAGAAACCATTTCCATAGCTCTAGTTATTTTTCCGATATTCTTGACAGACTGAATTCTTTTTTTAATTGTTTTAATCTGAATCGGCATTATTTCCTTTTTTCATAAATTCTTCAATCGCTTGTTTTAATTCTTTTTCTATCTCTTTATTCCAATCTTTAATTAATTTATCTAAAAGCTCTCTCTTACTCATATCAAAAAAATCAAAAAATCTCCTTTGCCAATCTTTGATTTTATCAATATCTATGGTGTCAGAGTACCCATTGTTGACAGCATAGATAATGGCGATCTGATGACTCGCCGACAGTGGAAAATATTGCGGTTGTTTTAACATTTCAATAATTCTAACCCCCCTATTGAGTTGCTCTTTGGTTTTAGGATCTAAGTCACTAGCGAATTGAGCAAAAGCCTCTAACTCCCGATATTGAGCCATATCAAGTTTCATTTGGCCAGCAACTTTTTTCATTGCCTTAAGCTGAGCATTCCCGCCAACGCGAGAAACAGATGTCCCGATATCTAGCGCGGGACGAATACCTTTATTAAAAAGATTGGTTTCTAAAAATATTTGGCCATCAGTAATCGAAATAACATTCGTTGGGATATATGCGGAAACATCTCCCGATTGAGTTTCTATGATAGGCAGAGCTGTCACTGACCCTCCTCCGGCCTCCTTGTTTCGTCTACAAGCCCTTTCTAGTAATCTAGAATGAAGATAAAAAACATCGCCGGGATAGGCTTCTCTTCCTGATGGTCGTCTTAAAAGTAAAGAAATCTCTCTATAGGCCTGGGCGTGTTTGGAAAGATCGTCATATATGATTAAAACATCTTTCCCTTGATCCATAAAAAATTCTGATAAAGCTGCGCCTGAATAAGGTGCGATATAAGAGAAAGATGCTGGCTCACCAATTCCGGCAACAATGACTACAGTATACTCAAGGGCTCCAGTTTCTCTAAGTTTTGCAACAATGCGAGCTACTTTAGATTTTTTCTGTCCGATAGCTACATAAATACAAATCATATTCTGATCTTTCTGATTAATGATCGTATCAATCGCAATAGCTGTCTTGCCCGTTTGACGGTCACCAATAATCAATTCTCTCTGGCCTCTACCAATCGGAATCATTGAATCAATAGACATAATCCCTGTTTGGACCGGTTCGCTAACCGGCTCACGATCCATTACTCCTGGAGCATTTTTTTCAATGGGATACAATTTTGTTGATTTAATTTCTTTTTTTTCTCCATCAATTACTCGACCCAATGGGTCAACGACCCTCCCTATCATTTCTTCGCTTGCCGGAAATGATAATACTTTTTTTGTTCTTTTTACGATGCCTCCTTCTTTTATGTTCTCATAATCACCGAGTAAAATAGCTCCAATAAAATCTTGCTCTAAATTAAGAGCTACCCCTAAAATATTATTAGGAAATTCAAGCATTTCAAAAGATTGACAATTATTAAGGCC
>CAYNAD010000048.1:0-2726 GCA_964395215.1 uncultured Candidatus Saccharibacteria bacterium
GGTCTATTGGCTCTTCCTGTTTTGGGAAATTTAGATCTTGCAATAAGTTTCTATTATTTCCTCATACTTCCTGTAATTTTTCCATTTTTAGTAGTGGCAGGACTTTTTGTTGCTGACTGGCTTGGGGAAAAGATTAAAATAATAAAACAGATAGCGAGATTTGTTTTAGTCGGAGCATTAAATACTTTCATTGATTTCGGTATAATAGGACTTTTGCTCTGGGTAAGCGGGATTGACGCAGTTAAAGCCATAGGCCTTTATGCGTTTTTTAAGTTTATTTCGTTTTCATTCGCATCTATTAACAGTTATTTTTGGAACAAGTCATGGACTTTTGACAAAGGAGGAAAAGCTCAAGGAAAAGAGTTTGCCGGCTTTTATCTGGTAACAGGAGTTGGAGCATTAATTAACGTGGGAATTGCGACCTTGATTATAACCGCTTTAGCCGACTCTGCCATTGCTAGTAATTTATTGGCAGGAGTTGTTGCTCCTTTTGCAGGTGTCTTGTGTGGCTTTGTCTGGAATTTCTTGGCTTATAAATTCTTTATTTTTAAGAAATAATGTCTAATTTAGTTTTATATCGCAAATATAGATCAAAGAGATTTGATGAGGTAGTGGGGCAGGAGCATGTGGTCAAGACGCTTATTAATGCTGTTGAGAATGATATGCTTTCCCATGCTTATCTTTTCACAGGTCCTAAGGGTACTGGCAAGACGACGATTGCTCGCCTTTTGGCTAAAAGAATAAATTGTGAGAAACCCAAAGGCAAAGAGCCATGTAATCAGTGCTTATCTTGTGAGGAAATAAATAGCGGTAGGGCAATTGATTTGATTGAGATAGACGCTGCTTCCAATAGGGGAATTGATGATATAAGGGAATTAAAGCAGGGGATTCGTTTTGCGCCAACTCGTTTAAAATACAAGGTTTTTATTATAGATGAGTGTCATCAGCTTTCAAAAGATGCATCCAACGCCCTGCTTAAGGTTTTAGAAGAACCACCATCTTTTTCTGTTTTTATTTTTGCTACAACAGAACCACAAAAAGTGTTATCAACTATCAGCTCCCGTTGTCAAAGATTTGATTTTAGAAAATTATTTGCTTCACAAATTATTACAAAACTTGAAAGAATTGTTAAACAGGAAAAGATTAAAATTTCTAAAGATGCTTTAGAGCTTATTGCGATGAATGCGGACGGAGCAATGAGAAACGCTGAAGTTCTACTTGACCAAATTGCAAGTTTTTCTCCGGGAGCAAAAGAAACAACAAAACAAGAAGTTCAAGAGCTTCTGGGAATAGTGGATATAAGTTTAATTTCCAAACTGTTGGATTTTGTTTTTGAGAAAAAGGCAGACAAGGCAGTAGAGTTTTTAAATAATATCGTAGATAAGGGTCAAGATATGAATGAATTAGCAAAAGCAATAGTTGAGTATTTAAGACAACTTTTAATTTTAAAAATAAGCGAGGATTTAAAGAATCCGCTTTTTAGAGATTTTACAGAAGAAATAAAAAAGGACTTGCAGACGCAGTCAAAGAAAATTGAAGAAAATCAAATTAGAAAATCACTCAAATTATTTTTAGAAGCGCAGAATAAAACAAAACATTCTTCAATTCCCCAGCTTCCCTTAGAACTAGCAATACTTGAAACAATAGGGGATTAGTGTTATAGTATCATCCAATGCCGGGTCGTCTAACGGTAGGACATCGCCCTTTGACGGCGAATATTTAGGTTCGAATCCTAGCCCGGCAACCAACTTGAGCTAGCACGAGGAGCGTTAGAATCCTATCTTCTCAACACATATTAGAAACCCTTTATTGAGAAGGGTTTTTGAGTATAGGAGACGTGGACGTTAGAACTAAAACACCGACTATTGACAGAATATATTTTAATAGTAGAATTTTAATTAAGATAACGGAATCATATGGAGGTGCCCAATGGGCAATCAAGTATCCCCAACCAAAGTGTCAGTAGATAAAGACGGAAAAGTCGTTGGTATTCAGAGTTTTGAGCATCCTAAGGCGGAGATATTGAATACTCGATCCCCCGACGACACAGATCCAGGAGATAGTCACTGGGAGATTTCTTGGGAATGCCGTGGTCATGAAATTAAAAAGTCTGCACCAAGCATTAACGCAATTTTATGGGATTCGGGATTTCCTCACAAATTTCACGCCAGTTATAGGGGAGTCTTCAAAATCGCACATGTTACTCGAAGTGCTGTTGCTAAAGTTCTTGGTGGAAAAGCAGCAGATTACGAGATCATCCATGTCTGATTAGATTCTGATCTTTGCCCGTGGGAGCTATTTCCGCGGGCACATTCTATGTTTTAAGCACATATCAGCACATTTAGCACATCAATAGGTCTATTATTTAACTTTATCTTGGTTCTAACGTCGTCCACGACGGCCAACCAACTTGAGCTAGCACGAGGAGCGTTTAAATCTCATAGATTTTGAGATATCTAGAGGGCATTTCTTTTCATATATTAGTTTTTGGATTATAATAAAAGAATGGAATTAAAAGAAATACAAAAAGCTGTTGATGATTGGGTCAATAAAACAACCAATGGTTATTGGAAACCTAATAATATAATGTTGAGATTAACGGAAGAAGTTGGAGAATTAGCTAGAGAAATAAATCATTTATATGGCCCTAAAAAGAAAAAAGATACAGAAGAGATTTCTTCTTTGGAAGACGAATTAGGGGATGTTTTATACACCATAATTTGTCT
>CAYNAD010000049.1:0-1117 GCA_964395215.1 uncultured Candidatus Saccharibacteria bacterium
AAAAGATATCAGTGTAGATTTTGATGGTTTACCTTTTAATTTGAGTAATTGGGCGCCTGGAATGAGCGATGCAAAAAATATTACGATAAAAAATAATGAGAGCTTTGATATTGATGTTTATTTCAAGGCAAAAGAAATATCAGGCGATAATATTTTAGCTAATGCTTTAACTATTACTGTTGATAATCAGTCAAAACATTTGTCTGATTTATTTGATAATAATTTATTTCTTGGCTCCGTTGACTCTAAAAAACTCCAAAACTACGATATTTCTATAACTTTTGATTCAGATGCTGGAAATGAGTATCAAAATAAAGTAATAAATTTTGATTTTATTATTACTGTTGCACAAATTAATGGCGGTGGCGGTGGTCAAATTGTTATTCCAGGAGGAGGGAGCGGTGGTTCCTTGCCATCTAGACTTAGCATTTACAATGAAGCGGAAGGAGTAGTTGCTACTACAAGTGTAACTATTACATGGAAGACAAATTATGATTCAACAAGTCAGGTTATATATTCCCTTGAAAATGAACCACATAATTTTAATTTATATAATCCTCCAGCAGGAACTTATTATGGTTATGCTCACGCAGCACCTCTTCCCGAAGACACTGATATGGTGAGAACGCATATCGTGACTATCGCGGAATTAACGCCAGGTACTACTTACTATTACCGCGTTGTTTCACACGCTTCACCGCCGACTATTAGTAAGGAGCATTCTTTTACTACTTTAGCTTCAGCTCCGATCTCGCCGAGTCCGACACCGCCTAGTCCTGCTCCTGGTCCTATTTCTGGCCCAACTTCCGCACTTTCGCCCGAATTGGGCCCAGGCTCAGAGTCGACTATTGAGACAATTCCAAGTCCCGGAGAAACTCCGTCAGCTCCGATCTTGCCTACAGTGCCAGATACTGAAATAGGGGATATAGGTTTTGGAGCTAATATGTTGGCTGCCATTGGAGACATTATGGATTCTAAATTTCTATTTGCTATTTCAATTATTCTATTAATTCTTTTAATCATCCTTTTAATTAGGGAAAGCCGAATGCGATATCTGAGTATCAAAAGGAAAAGAATAATACGAGGAATAGAGAAAAAAAAGTTTCACAATTTTTAA
>CAYNAD010000049.1:1217-2712 GCA_964395215.1 uncultured Candidatus Saccharibacteria bacterium
TAAACAAGAGTAAATTTTATGCTAAATAATTACTTTTTGACGATAAAGAGATTAACTAACGCTGAAACCCGAATTAGAGATAATCTTCTAATGAAAATCTTTGGGTTTATCCCGCTTTGGATGAAGCCAAATCATATTACAGCTATACGTTTTTTCCCTTCTTGGCTTTTATTTTTTCATGAAATAGTCGGGCCAGGATTGGTTTTGTTTCTTGTATTATTTGGTTTTCTGGGGGACATGCTTGATGGCGCTTTAGCTAGAAAAAGAGAGCAAATTACTGACTTCGGGAAAGTTTTTGATGTTGTTGCTGATAAGGTACTTGCAATCGGGGTCTTGTGGTTTTTATTTTCTCATAACATTCTTGCCCTTAAGCTTATAATACATATGGTTTTGCCAGAGGTCTTACTCGTTCTATATGGTATTTGGTTTTTGTTTGACCGAAGAGTAAAGCTTCCCGAGCCAAATATTCTAGGCAGATTTAAATTTGCTTTTTATTTATTAGGTTTTGCGGTTTTAACCGCCTCACAATTAGGAGGAATTAGTGTCTTTTTGAGTAGTTTGGGAATATCATTTATAGTAATAGGCATTATCCTTTCTTGGGTAAGTCATACTGTTTATGCTCAGGATGTGATAGGTGATTTTTGCAGAAAACTTAAGGATTAAAATATAGAATAAATTTAAAATGACCTACGAAGAATTTGAAAAATTAGTGGAACAGGGGATTGAACTGATTCCTGAAGAGATAAGGAAAAAAATGGAAAATGTTGAAATTGTGATTGAAGACGTGCCAAATAATGATCAGCTTAGAAAGGCAAGAGTGCCTGCTGGAGGCTCGCTTTTCGGTTTGTATCAAGGAGTGCCAAAATCAAAAAGAGGTGCTTATTACGCAAATGTTTTGCCAGATAAAATAACCTTGTTTCAAAAAATTATTGAAGCGCATTGCAGAACTCCAGAGGCAATAAAAGAAAGAGTAAAAAGAACTGTTTGGCATGAAATAGCCCATCATTTTGGATTTAACGAAAAAGAAGTAAGAGATTTAGAGGAAAAGAAATTTTCTTAATAATATTATTAATCACTTGTAGTAAAATATATGAATAAATTTTTCGTCTTATCAATTTTAATAATTTTAATTCTGGTTGGGAGTTATTTTTACTTTGCTCGAGATACGGAAGAAGAATTTGCACAGGAAGAAGCCGTTTCTGAAACAGAGAATACGATAACCCAACTTGATTCAAATATGATTATAGTAATGCAAACTAATTTCGGTGAGATTAAATTAGAAATGTTTTCATCTGACGCACCAAAAACAGTTGAGAATTTTGTTAAACTTATCGAAAAGGGATTTTATGATAATACAAGATTCCATCGTGTTATTAAAGGTTTTATGATTCAGGGTGGTTGTCCATTAAGTAAAGATATTTCCCTGAAGGATAGATGGGGAACTGGCGGACCCGGTTACAACTTTGCAGACGAAATTCATTTAAATAATTACAAT
>CAYNAD010000050.1:0-2550 GCA_964395215.1 uncultured Candidatus Saccharibacteria bacterium
AAGAGCTTCAGCCTCCGAGTCAGCCCTACGAGAAGTCATAGAGTTTAAAACTTATAATATATATTTATGATTTCTTTAGAAGAAGTTAAACATATAGCTGATTTATCGAGGATTGATTTTTCGGCTCAAGAGCTCAAGCAATTGCAAAAAGAGCTTTTTTTAATTTTAAATTATATTGATAAGTTAAAAGAGGTTGACGTTGAAGGAATTGAGCCAACTAGTAATTCGGTGTTGGTCAAGAATGTTTTAAGAAAGGACGAAGCAAGAGAGATAATAGGGGAGGACTCAAATAGTATGGTGGATTTGGCTCCGAGTAAAGATAAGGGTTTTATAAAAGTAAAATCAGTTTTTCAAAAATAATGGAAATTCATTCTTTATCTGTTAAATCAATATTGCAGGGTTTAAAGAAAAAAGATTTTACCTGTCAGGAGCTTACGAAAGAATATTTGGATAATATTAGGAAGCAAGACAGAGAAATTAACGCCTTTATTAATGTAGAGGAAAAACAAGTTTTGTCTCAAGCAAAAAAAATAGATCAAAGTTTATCTGGAGAAGAAGGAGGTTTACCTATAGCTGGACTTCCTATTGCTGTGAAAGATAATATATTGGTCAAAGGACAAAAATGTACTGCTGGGTCAAAAATTCTTGAAAATTATATAGCTCCTTATAGCGCAACTGTAATTAAAGAAATCACGCAAGCGGGCGGTTTAGTTTTAGGAAAGACTAATTTAGATGAATTTGCCTGTGGTTCGTCGGGAGAACATTCTGCTTTTGGAATTACAAGAAATCCTAATAATTTAGAATATGTGCCTGGCGGCTCTTCGTCTGGTTCAGCAGCTGCAGTAGCAGCCAATATGACGCCCGTGGCTCTCGGATCTGACACAGCAGGATCAATAAGGTTACCAGCTTCCTTTTGCGGAATTGCTGGCTTTAAGCCGACATATGGAGCTATTTCAAGATATGGCTTGATTGCGCTAGCGTCTTCTTTAGATCAAATAGGAGTATTAGCTAAGAGTGCGGAAGACATAGAAATTATTTTTGACATATTAAAGCATAGGGACAAGATGGATTCAACTAGTACAGAAATTCCAACAGGTAAAAAAGTAGATTCATTAAAAGGCTTAGTTATAGGGTTGCCTAAAGAGTGTTTCGCTCAAGGAATTGGTAAGCAGGTATTAGAAATTACTAATAAGGCGGTAAAAAAACTTGAATCTGAAGGCGCGAAAATAAAAGAGATTGATATGCCTAATTTAGAATACGGAGTGGCTTGCTATTATATTGTAATGGCAGCTGAACTCTCCAGTAATTTAGCTCGATATGATGGAATAAGATATGGTTCTTCTGAAGAAAAGAGTAAAGACTTAATTGATTTATATTTTAAGACCAGGGGTCGATTTTTTGGAAAAGAGATTAAGAGAAGAATAATGCTCGGTACTTATGCACTTTCTGCTGGATATTATGACGCCTATTATTTGCGTGCTTTGAAAGTTAGGACTAAAATAAAGATGGACTTTGATAATGCGTTCGAAAAGGTAGATTTTGTTTTAACTCCCACCTCACCGGTCCTGCCCTTTAAAATAGGTCAGAAGATTGAAGATCCCTTATCTTTATATATGATGGACTTATTAACTGTGCCGGCTAATTTGGCTGGTCTGCCAGGTATTTCTTTGCCAGCCGGTAGGGCTAACGGTTTGCCAGTGGGCGTGCAGATGATTGCTCCGGCTTCAGAAGATAAAAAACTTTTAACTGTTGCAAAACTTATTGAAAAAATATGGACTCCATAGGACTTCTCAATAAAATATTCAATAATATAGTTTCTTCAGATCTTCAGAGGTCTCTACTTCCAGTGAAACTAATTCTTATTTTAATTTCTTTAATTATTATAGTTTTGATAGTTTGGCTTTTTATGAAGAGCAGTTATAAAAACTTTTTATTCTTAGACTTGTGGAATGACCGCAAACTCTTAAAAAGTATAAGGGCGGACGGATTAGATAAAAAAGAAGGGGTCATAACAGAGAAGATAGAAGAAATTAAAGATGAATCTCAAATTCGATCTCAATCTGAAAAACAATCCCAGCCCCAACAACCGTCTCAACCTCTACCTCAAGAGGATAATGAAAAGGATTTTATTGAAATAAAAAAGAAAGAGATGGGCAAAATTGAAACATCTGATTGGCAGAGGATTATAGATAAAATTGGAACAAAAGATGGGCTTAAATGTAAGCTTTCTTTATTGGATGCAGATAGGTTGCTTGATAAAAGTTTGATAGAGAAAAGTAAAAGCTTGAGCGATTTAGGTAATTTTGAAAAAATGCAAAAAATTAAAGACTATCTTGAACACTTACTTGAACATCCGAAAAAGGGCATTAGCTTTAAAAATGCTAATAACATAATAAGGGAATATAAAATAGCGCTTAAAGAACTTGGTGTGATATAGGTAGGAGCGTTGATTTTTTAAAAAATCGCTGTTGACAACAGCGTTTTAATTGTTTATCATACTTTTAGTTTCGTCTTTGTGGGGTGGAGAAGTAGTATCTCGGGGGTCTCATA
>CAYNAD010000051.1:0-2543 GCA_964395215.1 uncultured Candidatus Saccharibacteria bacterium
AGGCAAGTGGCTTGAGTGTGGAAATAAAATGGCTTGGCTTAAATCAGATCTTTATCTGACTTTGCAAGACCCTCGTTTTAGTGAAGAACTTAAAAGTTTTATCAAGGAGAATAAATTTATTTAATATGGCTGACATTAATAAGTTAACTAAATATGATAAAGAAGCCATGAAGTGGATAAAATTTTTAAGTATTGTTTCGCTATCTTTATCTGCGATTGTTTTAATTTTTTATTCAATAGGTGGCGGGGCGGATTTTAAAACAAGCAACAGTCCCGCTGCGATACTTTTACTTATAGCAATATTAGCTGCTAATCTACTCATTTTTTTTGTGCCCATATTACTTATCGAGCTACATCTTTTTGGTTTATGTGCTTTTGTATTAGGGATAGTTCTTTATGGAATCTATCGTTTATGGCGCGTTAAGCGTGATTTAGCAGTGCGACTTTATTGTATATTATATTTTGGGATGGTTATTCTCACAATTTTTAAAACCAACGGAGAAAGTGAATTATCTAGTTGGCCCATGATCATTAGTTTTTTGTTGTGGGCAATACCCCTTATCCCTCTAACTCGTGCCTATCTTTATAAACAAAAAAATAAATTATCTAATTAATATGACTATTTACGACCTAATTATTATTGGCGCAGGCCCGGCAGGAATTACTGCTGGCATTTATGCGAGTCGCCAAAGAATGAAAACTCTTTTAATTACTAAAGATTTTGGCGGACAAATGGCAAGGAAAACTATAGCTATTGAAAATTGGCCTGGTGATATTGAAATATCAGGGCAGGAATTGATAAAAAATTTCAAAAAGCATATTGAGGCCTGTGATGTTGAAATTGTAAAACAGGATGAAGTTTCAAAAATCCTTAAAAAAAGGGATATTTTTGAAGTTGTGATTGAGGGAGGAAAAAAATTTCAATCAAAAACAGTTATTATTACTACAGGTGCTGACCCAAGACCTCTAGAGATTCCTGGAGAAAAAGAATTTATTGGCAAAGGAGTCAGTTATTGTGTTTTATGTGATGGTACTTTTTTTAAAGACAAAACAGTGGCAGTCATTGGCGGTGGTAATTCTGCATTTGAGGCAGTATTGCTTTTAGCTAATTATGCTAAAAAAATATATGTTTTAGAATATAAAGATAAGGTTCCAGCTTTTGAAGATTTGCAGGATAAGGCCATGGAAACTGGAAAGGTAGAAATTATTACCAACGTTTGTTCAAAAGAAATTAAAGGAAGCAAATTTATTGAAGAATTGGTTTATGAAGATACGAAAACAAAAAAAGAAAAAACCTTAAAAGTGGATGGTATATTTGTTGAAATAGGTAATACTCCGGCAACTGCTTTTATAAAAGAAATGGTTGATTTTTCTAAATATGATGAAATAGTCGTTGATCCTAAAACCTGTGCTACAAAAACTCCTGGATTATTTGCTGCAGGAGATGTAACAGATGTTTTCCCAAAACAAATTGTAGTGGCAGCAGGGCAGGGTTGTAAAGCAGCAGTCAATGCGTATAAATATCTTAAAAGTATTTAATGACTCAAAAGATTAAATCCATACAGGCAAAAGAAATTAAGAAATAAAATTTATGAAAAACCCCTTACTAAAATTATCTATTATTTTCGGAATTATGGGATCTGTTGCGAGTTTTATAATCAGCGGGTATATTTATTTTACCCTGAATACAATTAACGTAATAGGCGGAGTATTTTTTTGCTCAGGCATCGTTGGAGCGTTGGGGAGTATAACAATAAAGGGTAAGCCGATATTGAGTAGAACTTTTATGCTACTACCTGTGATTTGCATTATGGGAATATTATGTCTCATAGCTTATCACTTTTTGCCAACAGCTCTTCTTATGGGGAGTCTTTTTTATTTACAGATTGCCTCGTTGGCATCTATTCCTATTGCTTTTTTTATTGCAGTGAGAGCGTTATCTTACAGGGGAGAGGAAGAAAGTATGGAGGTTATGATAGCAAGTGCTATGGGAAAGGCGGGAAGTATCACCTTTTTGTTCTTGCAAATTATAACATTATGGTTGTGGCTCCCTTCCTTTTTTTTGTCGACAAATTATACAATGATAACATTTATTGCTATGAGGTTTTTCTATATTCTTTTGGGTATAAGCGGATTAATCGGAGCATTTAAAGTTACTAGAACTCTCAAGACAGGAGGGGTTCTCATGCTTATTGCTGGTTCCGTTCTTTCTATTTCTTGGGTTTGGGGTATTGTCCTAACCTTAATTAGCTACCAACGCCTAACATTTGCTTCGATTTCCATAGATACGGCCATACCCATGCTTTTTCTTTTGTCAGGGGGAATATTAGCATTAATCAATAATAAACAAGCACCAAAAGTTAACCCTTTGATAAATTAAATGACTCAAAAGATTAAATCCATACAGGCAAAAGAAATAAAAGACTCAAGAGGAAACGCAACTCTTGAGGTTTTTGTTGAAACTAATGGTGCATCTGCTAGTGCTTGTGTACCGTCAGGTGCTTCTACTGGAATATTGGAGGCAAAAGAAATAGAAATTTCTC
>CAYNAD010000052.1:0-2523 GCA_964395215.1 uncultured Candidatus Saccharibacteria bacterium
CATAACTGAGGCATATCTAAATAGAGGGGTTCGTTGCTTAGCGACGGACCCCCAATAATTTGGTTGCCAGCTTAAAAGCTGTTTTTTTATTTTCAATCCAAATAATTCTTTTATCTTTTTTAAACCAAGTCATTTGTCTCTTGCTATAATGTTCTATTTCTTTTTGTAATTTTTCAATCATTCTCTGTTCATTTATCTTGTCTTGAAGATAATAGGCAATATATCTATATTCCAAGCCAAACTCTTCTAATCTTTTGTAGTTGACTCCTGATTTGTGGAGTTTTTTTACTTCTTTAATCATTCCTTGTTTTAGTCGTTTTGTCAGTCGTTTTTCAATTCTTTTTTCAAGTTCCTTTTTATCTATTTTAGTTCCGAGCATTAAGATATTATATGGCTGATTCTTTTTTAATTCAGGAATTGGTTTTTTTGTTTTTAAAACGATTTCAATAGCCCTTATTAAGCGTCTCTTATTGTATTTATCAATATTTTTGGATCTTGTCGGGTCAAGTTTTTTTAATTTTTTAAACAATTCTTCTGTGGTTTGCTCTTCCAGTTTTTTTCTCAATTTCCAATCTGGTTTAACTTTTGGAATCACAATATTATCAATAATTGATTGGATATAAAAGCCAGTGCCTCCGCAGAGAATAGGCAGTTTTCCTTTTTTGATTATTGCCTCAATGGCTTTATTGGCTTTTTTTTGATATTGGGCGACTGTAAAGCGTGTTTTAGGGGAAACAACATCCAAAAGATAATGCTTTATGCCTTTCATTTCTTTTTTAGTGATTTTGCCTGTTCCAATATCCATTCCTTTATATATCTGCCTTGAGTCAGCAGAAATCACCTCACCATTATATTTTTTGGCAATTTCCACTGCTAAATCTGATTTGCCAGAAGTAGTCGGTCCAACAATCACAATTAATTTATTTTTATATTTTACCTTCGAGTCCATAGGGATTTATTTTATTCACTTTTATTTTTATAAATTCTCCGATTTTGCAACGAGGCCCGTCCTCGTTGATTTTATCCACAGGGATTATTGGAATTTTTATTGTCTGATGATGCCTTGTTTTTCCGATAAATAAATCTTTTCTTTTTTCTGAAATCAAAACTTCTACTTCTTTGTTCAGAAATTTTTTATTAAAATCAAGCGCGCTTTTTTCAATGATTTTTTCTAATTCTTTTCCTCGTTTTTTCTTTTCCATTGATAAAATATTGTCTTTCATTTTTCCAGCAATTGTGCCTGGGCGAGGGGAGTAGCGAGAAACATAGCCAAAGGTAAACCCTATTTTTTTAAATACTTTTTTTGTATTTTCAAACTGTTTCTTTGTTTCCCCGGGAAAGCCGACGATTACATCAGTGGAGAGAGCCAGCTCTGCTTCCAACCCTTTTCTATGTTTTTTAAACATCTGTCTTGTTTTCTTAACAAGCTCTTCGTATTTTTTAACAGAATAAGGTCTGTTCATTGCCTTTAGCATTCTATCGTCTCCTGATTGAATTGGTAGGTTGAAATAAGGGGTTATTTTTTGACATTTTGCTACTGTTTCAATCATTTCATTTGTTAAATCTTTTGGATGGGAAGAAGTAAATCTGATCCAGAAATCTCCTTTAATTTCATTAACTTGTTCAAGTAATTGAGTAAAGCTTGGTTTGTATGAATTAACATTCTGGCCTAAAAGCCAGATTTCTTTTACTCCTTGCTTAACTAAATTCTTGACTTCACATAGAATTTCTTCTATTGGTCGGGATATTTCTCTGCCACGCACATAAGGAACAACGCAATAAGCGCAAAAGTTATTGCATCCGGTCATTATTGGAATATTAGCCGAAATTAAAGATTGATATTTTGGCTTTATTTCTAAATAGTGGTTAAATTTTATAGTTTTTTTTATTTTAAAACCTAATTTATTTAGAATTTTTGGCAGGCTCTTTAAATCATTAATATTTAAAAGAGCATCTGATATTTTTTCCAAATCTTTTTTATCTTTTTGGAGAATACAGCCCGTTAAAATAAGCTTTGAGTTGATTGATTTAGCCTTGGCCTTTATCCGGTCAATTGCTGATTGTCTTACGGAACAGACATTTATAACAGATAAGTCTGCTTTATTTGGTTCAGAGCAGGGGATAAATCCAAGATTTTCTAAAACCTTGGCAATTCTTTCACTGTCTGATTTATTCATCTGACAACCGTAGGTGATGATATTATATTTCATGTTGTTTTAGAATAAATCATAAAAGCGCTTTGGTAAAGAAAGCGCTTTTATTTTCTACTTGTTTATTTATTAGAAGAACCTTTGTTACCCGCATCGTCTGATTTATTTATTTGCTCTTGGCTTTGCTGTTGTAAATTAACTTTTTCCTTTATTATATCCAGCCCTGTCTGAACCCGTTCTCTTATTTCATTTTGCTCTTGGGCTTGTTCCTGTATTTCTTCTAAAATTTTAAGTTGATTTTCAGTGTTACCTTTAAGCCCTTGAAAGAATTCTTCAATTTCTTCTTCTGCTTCTGCGGGTAGCGCTTCTATTT
>CAYNAD010000053.1:0-388 GCA_964395215.1 uncultured Candidatus Saccharibacteria bacterium
CAACATTAATCCACTTCATTTTGTTTGTCCAGTTACTATTATTTTTTTACCTTCTTTTTAAACAACCAATATTCTCTGGTTCCGACTCCCGCTAATCCAATCAAACATAAAATTGTCATTGCTGTTAATGGTACAGACTGAGAGATGCCTGAGGCAACGCTAGCTAGAAAACTATCTCCTGATATCTTATCGCTTATAACGTCGCCCGCGTCGTCTTTTATCGTATTGTCTTCTTCGTTTTCAGCTATTTCAGCCGTTTCATCTTCTGTCGCTGATTCATCAACAATTTCGCCTTCCCGTAGCTCGGTGTTTCGGGCGTTACGAATAACTTAATTATTCTTCGTTCCCAAAATTTAGTTAATTATGCCATATCTCTTATTCCGTGTCA
>CAYNAD010000053.1:398-2492 GCA_964395215.1 uncultured Candidatus Saccharibacteria bacterium
CAATGAATTTGTCTAATATTCCCGCGTATATTGGAGGGTACTGGTAGAAACGATCATGATACTAAATAGTTATAACCAAGATGAATCAATACCGCCATAATAAGCCCCACTACGGGCCTCTTCCTTTTTATAAAATAAGCAATGATTCCGGCAGTAATAATATGGAGCAGTATAGCCCCAGATCCTTTCCACCATTCAGGTATAGGATATTTAAATAAAACTTCGCCAAGCCCGAAGCCGAAGCCCAATAGATATCCGTAAGGATATTTGCCCATGTTTTTTCTGATAAGCAGGAATTTTATACCTTCTTCAAGGAGAGCAACTAGGATTAGGTAGTGCAGGAAAATACCAAGAGAAGTCGTCGGGAATGGCTTTGAGATGTCAAATATATCAAAGATTAGATAGGACAAGACAGAAAGCGCGCTGACGGCCAAGAGGCCGCCAAGGAAGGCGATTAGGGTGTTGTGAATACATCTCTTTATTGATTCCATTATAAGTTAGTTTGGATTTTAATTTTAATTTTAATCCAAAAATTTTAATTAAAAATCAAACCTGACCTATTTTGCACTAATTTAACGAAACATTAATCAACCCTTACTTGTCCATTCATTAGCATTGGGAGAAGCCAGTCGCGAAGCTCGGCAAGCTTTTGGTTTTCTTTTAAAATTAAAAGTTTTTTACTAACTATATTTTGTGAAATTTTAGAAAATTTGAAAAGTATTTCTTTCTTTGGTAAAACGATCTTTAAGGGGGACACATTAGTTCTCGTAATTTGGCCTTGTACAGAGCCAGTTGAAATATTCTTTATGCCTAACCAATGAAGTGCCTGAAATAAAAACTCATTATTAATATCGGTGTCTTTTAATTTAAAAACCATCGAATTCCCAGTTATCCATGATTTTGGAATTGTCCTCATAATGTTTCCACAAGCGCCTCTACAAGAAACGATTATTTCTGAGTTTTCGTGATTAAATTTTCTGTATTTTCCGATGATTCCACCTGAACCATAAACATAATAATTTCCTTGAGAATTCATCTCTTTATTAGAAATAGTTTGTGATTGATAGATTTCACAGATATTTCCGAGATTTTCTACTTCCCACCCTTCAGGGATTTTTCTCTTCAATTTATCGTTTGGAACCATTCTTCCGCCACTACTTTTGTATGGCTTGCCGTTCCTGTCAGGAAAATCAAACTGTACGAACCAATAATCATATAGAGTTTTTGCTATCGTTTCTAACTCTGCGTTTATCTTATTGTTAAGCTCTATTTTAGAGTCGAGAGAGGAGAGGACAGAAGCGATTTTTTGTTGAACAGTTAATTTATAACTTGGAACCAAAACTGATATTGAGCCTGCGTTTCTTCTAAAACCCCTTCAGCGGTTGGTGGATATTGGTCATAATAATTCACTCCTTCCTGTATTGATCTTTCTCTACCAGCTACAACACATTTTGATAATATCTCCATTTTATTACACCATCGATCCCTTACAATTTGAGCTTGAGCAGTCTGTTGCTGTAATTCCAATTGATCAATTGTTTCTTTTTGTTGATCAATAACATTCTGTAATTCAGAAACGGTTTGCTCTTGCTCGGCTTGTTTGGTTTCAACAACTTCAATTCTACCGATCAAATAGTCGACTTGCTGAGCTAAAATTTGAACTGCCTCCTCTACGGTTTTGCCTTGAATTAGACAAGAAAGGAAAGAACTACCTAAAGCAATAGTTGGAAAAGCAATAATGCCAATTAAAATGCCAAGAATAACATTTTTAATTTTTATTTTCATAAATTTATCTTTACTAAAACTTCTCTAAATTCTTCAGTTCCTCTTCCCCTTCTTGAGCCAAAAGCCCATCTCCGTATAAATTCCACAACAAAGGTGGCCCTGCTAAATATTGATGGTAATTATCATCATTAACTGAATATAGAACCTTACCAATATCGCTATCTGGGCTTATTATATCGAATGGTAAATCCTGAGGGTATAGAGAAATTATTTTTCTAATCTCAAATACTCTATATTTTTGAGTAACGTCTTTAACTTTTATTTCTTCTTCTCTACTCTCAATTTCACCATCCGAAAGCCAATTTAAGA
>CAYNAD010000054.1:0-2063 GCA_964395215.1 uncultured Candidatus Saccharibacteria bacterium
GGCAGGACTCTGCAAAGATTAATCAATACAGCAGGAAGAAAGCTCAATCAACATATGAGACATTGAATGAAATTTCTTTGGTTTCAGGTCTAGAGAAAGATAGTATTGAAAAGATAAGAAAACTCTTGAAATGGATTAAACAGCATACGGAACTTGCTAAGACAAAATCAACCAGCGAAGTTGTTTTAGCTTTTTTGAAAGATTCCTCATATTTAAAATATTTACTTAAAAATGGAGAAGATAGAGAAATAGGATTTATCACTCAATTTTATAATAAAATTAAAAAGTTTGAAGAAACAAATTTGAATGCCCTAGTTTCTGATTTCGTCATTTTGATTAACATGGAACTTGAATCAGGGGAAACTGGAGCCATAGAAAGGGATTTAGAAAAAGGACCTGATGCAGTGAGGGTAATGACTATTCACTCTGCCAAAGGGCTTGAGTTTAAATATGTGTTTATTGTTAATTTAGTTGATAAGCGATTTCCGACGATTGAACGAAAAGAGCCGATTGAAATTCCAAAAAAATTGATTAAAGAAATTCTTCCAACAGGAGATATTCATTTACAAGAGGAAAGACGTCTTTTCTATGTCGCCATGACAAGAGCCAAGGAAGGACTTTTTCTTACTTCAGCAGAAGATTATGGGGGTAAAAGAAAGAAAAAAATGTCTAGATTTTTAGAAGAACTTGATCCGAGATTTTTAACTTCAAAACAGGAGATAGGAGGACTTGAAGAAGAAGGAGTGATTGGAAAAGATTCGTCAGAAAAAATCAATATACCAAAAGCTAAGACGCTTAAGAAAGAATCTTCATATTTTTCCTTTACTCAATTTAAGGCCTTTGAAAACTGTCCTTTGCAGTATAAATTTGCTCATATTTTGAGAATCCCAAGCAGAGGAAAGGGTGTTTTCAGTTTTGGCAAAACTATTCATAATACTTTATTCCAGTATTTAGAAGGCGTGAAGAATAATCAAAAAGATTTGTTTGGCAAAGAGATGGAACAAAACAATGATTTAAAAGCATTGCTGAAACTATATGAATCTAACTGGATTGACGAATGGTATGAAACCAAGGAACAAAAAGATGAATATTTTAAATTAGGTAAAGATATTTTAAAAAACTTTTTAAAAGATTTTAAAAAGCCAGAGCTCCTGGGCTTGGAAATGGATTTTAGATTAAAGTTGGGGGATGATATAATAAAAGGGACGGTGGATAGGGTAGATAAAACAGATGAAGGAATAGAGATTATAGATTACAAAACAGGCAAGTCAAAAGATAGATTAACTGCTGATGACAAAGATCAACTTTTGATTTATCAAATTGCATTAAACGCAATTTTCAAAAAGTTACCAGAAAAACTAACTTTTTATTATTTGAATAATAATAAAAAGATGTCTTTTACGAGCACTGAGAAAGAGAGAAAAGAATTAAAAGAAAAGCTAAAAGAGAAGATTCAGGCAATAAAGGAAAGCGATTTTTCTCCCACTCCCGGCTGGCATTGTAAAACCTGTGATTTTAAAGATGTATGTGAGTTTAAAAAAATATAGTGTGTCAGAATTTCGCTCAAATATCTTATTTTAAGATGACGCAGTCGATTTCCCCTGCGAGGAAATCGCTGCTCATCGCTCGGCCTCGCTCTTCCCGCCAAAGGCGAGAAACCATGCCCGCTCGGCCTGCGCGGGGCATCTTAAAACAAAATATTTCCGCTTTAAATATAATTAACCAAAATTTATGATTGGAAATAAAATTATTGGAATTGTTTTATTAATCTGCGGACTTTCAATGATTCTTTGGTCTGTTTATGTTTCGTATAATATGTTCCAAGGCAATAGGTCAGTGCCTGAAATTCTTATGCCTCAGATAGATGCTGAGATAGAGATTGCTGATGACTCGGCTCCAACGCAAATAGACGAACAAATAAAACAGACAATTAAGGAACAGATGGCAAATATTCTTCCTCAAGCAAATGTTTATAAGCTTTTAAATCTTATTGTTTGGTCTATTTTTGCTTGGATTATGATAATCGCAGGGACCAAAATAAGTTCTCTCGGAATTGGGATGTT
>CAYNAD010000055.1:0-1886 GCA_964395215.1 uncultured Candidatus Saccharibacteria bacterium
CCTTGAAAGAATTCTTCAATTTCTTCTTCTGCTTCTGCGGGTAGCGCTTCTATTTTCTCTGTAAAATTTTGTCTTAATTTTTCTTCAACTTTTTGCAGAACTTCATTTCTTTCTTGATTCTCTATTCTTTCTCTTATTTTTCCTATGATTTCTAAATTCTCAAAATCCTTAAATTCCGAACCTTCTATATTGCGTAATGCATTTTCTAATCTTTCCTGCACTTGTTCCTGTTCTCCAATCTTAAACATTGTTTCTTTAAATCTGTCTATATGCTCAAGTCGCATAGCTTCTATGTTCTCAAAAGTTTCTTCTGAAGCGGTCTGTCCAAGTTTTTCTAAGATTTTTTGATGTAAGATTTGATGTTGGAAAAACTTGTCTTTGAATTTATTTGTTTCTTCATCTTCTTTATTCTGTATTTTTTCTATTGCTTTTTCTAATTTTCGTTGTTGAATTTCGTATTTTTCTCTGGCTTTTTCTAAAACATCCTCCTCTACATCGGCCTCTATCATATTTCTTATTTCAAGTAATTTTTCATTGGCAATAGTTTGTCTTAGTTCAGCACCTTTGACAGGGTCAATTGTGAAAAAGAGCTTTGTGTCTCGCCACCAGTCCTTAAGAAAATAGAAAGTGTGATTTGGCAGTAGTGTTGGTTCTTCCAGACCAAAGTCATCAGCTGAGATTTCTGTTTCTTGGGCAAGCGCAAAAAAACCGAATAGAAACGAAAGTAAAATTAAGCTGAAAATTATTTTTTTGTTCATAAGCTTGTCTCATTTCTGTCCCTGTCCTCTTCATGAGTTTGAAGGCGGGGAAAGTGATTAATGATTAATTTTATTCTCCAAAGATTTGAATCTGAATTTGCCTTTTTCTTGCCATATCTAATTCAATGAACATTACGCTTTGCCAAGGCCCGAACTGAATTTGATTATCCTTTATATTTAAACAGATATTCGTGGGTAAGTGCAGGGCCTTGCAATGAGCATGGCCATTAGCGCATTCATCTTTGCACACATTAACTGTTCTTATCTCAAAATTATCATGGCCGTAATCGTCATCAATGGGTGCGATTTTTTGTAAATGTTTTTTAATATCTTCTAATAAAAGCGGTTCATTCTCGTTAACAAAAACAGTTGCTGTAGTATGTAGCGATTGAATGTTTATGAGTCCGTTTTTAATTTTTGTTTTTTTTACAAAGTCCTTAATTTCGTCACTAATATCCACGATGTCAAACGTGTCTTTAGTTTGTATTGAAAGTGTTTTAAAAAAAGAGTTCATTATTTTTTTGTTTTTATTTGTTTTTGAATTTTTTTAACAAAGTCCTTAATTTTTGTTTCACCAATATCTCCTTTTTCCCTGCTTCTTACGCTAATTGTTTTTGCCTTTTGTTCTTTGTCTCCAATAACCAAAATATAAGGGATTTTTTGCATTTCCGCATTTCTGATTTTTTTGGACACGCTTTCGTTTTCTCCTTGAATTTCTGTTCTAAAGCCCTGCTCTTTTATTTTCTCTGCAATTTCTTTGGCATATTTAAGATGTTTTTCAGAGATAGGGATTATAGCAATTTGGATAGGGGATAACCATAGAGGGAAAGCTCCGGCATAGTGCTCTATTAGAATTCCAACAAAGCGTTCCACGGCACCCAATAGGGCTCGGTGAAGCATTATAGCTTGTTCCTTTTCCCCGTTTTTGTTTATGTAGTTAATATTAAATTTTTCCGGTAGATTGAAATCAACCTGGATAGTAGTGCACTGCCAAGGTCTACCCAAACTGTCTTTTATTTTAATATCTATCTTAGGTCCATAAAACGCCCCGCCACCTTCGTCTATTTCATATTTTACTTTCAATTTATTTAAGGTTTGTTTCAGGGCATTGGTTGCTTTTTGCCAAAC
>CAYNAD010000056.1:0-1865 GCA_964395215.1 uncultured Candidatus Saccharibacteria bacterium
ATTTGGACTAAGCAACTATGAAAAAGCAATTAATTCTTATGACAACAGAGCTGTTCTTTGGGATGAGGATCAAATAGCCTTAAACAAGATAAAGGTGTATTCATTGCAATTACCTGAAATATTTTTCGCAGAAAAAGGTAAAAAGAAAATAATAGTTGCACTTACATTTAAACCTGAAACCCGTTCAACTCGTGGCGATAGTTATCTTGCAAACAGAATGGAATTTCATCTATTTCACACAATTAATCCACAAGTTTTAATAGAAAAATATGGCGTAATTTCAGAAAGCACTGAACAATCCGGCGTTCCTGAAGATTTAAAAAAATTTGAAATCGAGCTTAGCCCGGGCGGAAACACCAGAAAAGCAGGCTGTCATCAAAAAGCTTGGAAAGAATATCGGCCGGGAATTAGAAATATTCCGTCGTCACCTGTTTCATTGGTTCTTTTGAATTTTAATAAATGGCTCTCAGACAAAAGCAAATTACAAGATTATTGTATCTCTGTAACCTTCGAACATGAAAAAGAGATAGAGCTATACAATGAAATTAGACTCAATGTCCAAGCGAGAGCAAGGGTTTAAGAGAATAAGCTATAACCGGGTCGGACCAAGCTAACTATTTTGAATAGCCCTATTAAGCCTCTTTCTAGAGGCTTTTTTAATACTTAAAAGCAGATTTTTATTGCTGAAATGGACGCTCTAAGACTAAAAACGCTTTTACTAAGCAGCGGGGAGACTCTAGGGGTCTACGACCCCTTTATTCTTTTACTCTCCTAAAACCTCTTTAAGTTTTTCCAACAGGTCTTCAACTGAAGAAAAGATACAATCGCAGGAACAGACGAATTATCTAAATAGTATCCGTTGGGCAAATTAGGGACACTTCCCTATTTAAAAAAGCACCGATTAGGTCTGGACATTTGACACTCTGCCTATCAGGAGTGTAAACTTGACCCAGACTGCGTGCAACTCATTAGATCATCGATAACATTAACCCTCTTATAATAATTGTTGGCCTTATGAACAATAAGTTGAATCGCCAGAAGCATCATGAAAGATTTCTTCTGGAAGCCTTTATTGCCGAGTCGAAATTAAATGCACAAATAATAGAGGACCGGGAAGCGCCAGATTTTATTGTTAGCATTGATGGAGCTCAGGTCGGAATTGAAGTAACAGAAATTTTTATTTCACATGGCAAAAAGGCCAATACACTCCAAGCGCAAGAGGCTATTGCAGACCAAATAACTACAAAAGCAAAAAAACTTTACTTAGGGGCCGGTGGACCACTCGTGACGGTCAGCTTGTGCTTTGCCCCGGGGCATGACCTGCAAAAGCTAAATCGGGACAAGACCGCTCAAGCACTATGCGATTTTATCTTCGCAATGAATTTATCTACGGGGCAACGAGTAGATTGGAGCTTCAGCAATCTGGAAGATGAGGAAGAGAGCCCGCTGCAAGATGAGATTTCCTTCGTCCACGCATTAGGTGTGCCAAAGATTGATAGTGCGCATTGGAATGCCGTCCGTGCTGGCTGGGTTGCATCTCTCTCTCCTAAAGCTTTACAAGAAAGAATTGATGCAAAAGCCAAACGGCTCCCAAACTACCAAAATATTATTACAAATAATTGGTTGCTGGTTGTCGCTAACGCGTTAAATCCGTCTTCATCAATTAAAGCTAAGTCAGAATTTGATACAAATTCAATTTCAAGCCCTTTCAATCGTACTTTTTTTTACAGACATCCCGAAGGCTTCCTTGAACTTGATGCAGGAAATTAATAAAAATGTGAGGACACCATACTTACTTCGTTAAGGTTCTGTATGAGCACATCAAATAAAAGGGGAAGAATTGGAAGCCAGCGTTTACTTCAAGC
>CAYNAD010000057.1:0-1818 GCA_964395215.1 uncultured Candidatus Saccharibacteria bacterium
AAAATCCTGCAGGCCTTGTGTGGCCAAAGTCCAATCAGTCATATTTTTATTTTCAAATTAAATTATTTTACGACCTTTAGCTCTGTTTTATTATGTTATTTTACCTTGAAACAAATAAAAAGCACCTGTGGAGAACTTATATTACATCTAATATTTGAAACGGCTTATCTGCTATATAATCTGGATTCTGTTTCTTCAGAGCATCTTTTTTATTAAAGCCCCAAGTGACAGCAATTGAAACAACGTCTGCTCTTTTGGCTGCCTGGATATCTCTAATTTCATCGCCGACATAAATAAATTCCTGTTTCTGGATAATTCTATTCATTGCCCTATGTTTGCCGAAGATATTCTTACTGGTGACGATAAAATCAAAGCATTGACTAAGCTCATAATTTTTTAGAAAAATCTTAATATTGCTTTTAGAATTAGAGCTTAATATTCCCAAGCTATATCCTTGAGCTTTCAGAGTTTTTATAAGCTCAACAATATCCTTCTGTGGTTCTACTTCATTCATCCTTTTACTTAATGCTCTTCTGACGCTTAAAACTATGAAGGGGAGTTTAAAAAAAGGAACCTTGTATCTTTTCAAAATTCCTCTTTGAGATTTCTCTTTTCTTAAATAAGCCACTTCCTCTTTGGTAACTCTTTTGAGTTTAAACTTAGGCGCAATCTCCTTGTTGTAAATATCTATTCCAATATCAAGAGTATTAGCAATGGTGCCATCAAAATCAAAAACAATTGTTCTTTTGTTGCTTTTGTTATTCATTTAATTTTGATTAAACCCCTTTTCTGCTTCTTATAACAAGATAAGCGAGTACACCTCCAGCGAGAGCGGTAAAAAGCTGGGGGAAGGACATCATTCCTGCCACTCGCGGAGCAAGCTCTGTTTTCACAATTAGATTAACCACTATTGTGCTGGAGGCAAAAAGAAAAATAAATTTTAATATACTGGCCGTGACAACCCCCATCCAAAAATTTCTTTTTCTTAAAAAATCAAAAACCATAACTAAAATGACATTCCCAGTCATAATAAAGGCAATCATTGGTGCGAGAACTACAGGTAAAAGACCAATAGATAAAGCGATTATACTCGGCAATAGACCAACTAAAATTCCTGCCCTGACTCCTAAAAACACGGTTGAGATGAAAAGCACAGCATTGACAATTGAACCAGTAATTGCCTGCTGGCCAATCAGGGGGGCAATTACTGCTATTCCCGTTAAAACAATAAACTGAATTAGAGTATTGACTTTTTCCTTATTTATAACTAAAACTTTTGTATTGTTCATATTTCTTTATGTTCTCTTGAGTTTTTTAATATTTCAATTTTTGTTTTCTTGCGCAAAGTAAAGTGAGTGTGAAGAATTTTTTCTCTTATCTTGGGATCAGCAAAAAAATCTTTGTATAAACTTTTGACTGCTGTATTTTCATGCGCCCGCCTTATTGTTTTTCCCTTATCAATAGCATAAAGCGAGTCCGCTCTTTTCTTAATTATTGCTTTGCTGACTGGCAATGATTGTCCTCCGCCTCCGACACATCCACCCTGACAAGCCATTACTTCCACTGCATCATATTTACTAGAATCTTTTTTCAACTCTTCTAAAACTTTTTTAGCATTTTTAATCCCACTAACCACGCAAACTTTTACCAAACGATCGCCTATTTTTATTTCTTTCTTTTTTATCCCCTGTATCCCACGAATTTCTTTAACCGCATCCTCGGGAAGCTCTTTGCCAGTCATTTTGAAATGGGCAGTGCGAAAAGCGGACTCAAATACTCCCCCACTTGAACCGTAAATCACTCCAGCTCCTGATGGTT
>CAYNAD010000058.1:0-1748 GCA_964395215.1 uncultured Candidatus Saccharibacteria bacterium
ACATTGCTCCAGCTAAGGAGATAAATATTAAAGCAAAGCCCAAAGAAATATTTTCTTTCCCAATAAAGCCCAAGGAAAAACTATTTAAAGCAGAAATAGCTCCACAATATAAAGCAATTAGGAGAAAGACAACCTTAAAAACCTTTACTAATATAAAAACAGGATTTTTCTGAAATTTCACTGCTCTGTAAATCGCTGTTTTTTGTAAATCAAAATTAAACATTAAAAAAGAAGATTAATGCCAAGAATAATTGAAAAAATTAAAATCGCTGGCAGAAAAAACCAACAAAATAATATCAATAAGCCGACAATAAAAACAATAGTTTCAATTGCTAGGCCAAAAGAAATTAAAACCAATCTTAGGAAAAATCCAATAACTCTTGAAAAACTATTAGAAACAATGACTTCTGCATATTTTTTAAAACTAAATCCCCTGCCATAAGACCAGGTAATTCCATGCCACGGTGAGAATAAAGACTTAAGAAGAATGAGCAGGGAAAAGAAATGCAAAAAGAAACGAAGATAATTTTTCCACGCCCTAGCCAACTCTTTCGGCACATCCGAAAACTGCCAAACGAAATACTGGATTAGAATACTTTGAGACATTAAAGTATTATACCAAATTAAAAAAATAAAGCTCTGTGGATTAAAAAGAACAGGGCAATACACATTTATCGCCCTGCTCACTTGCCAAAGATTCTCCCTTTGGGCCTCTTAATATTGAAATCTAAGAGCTTCTTAATACTATCCCGGAGTTCCTGAGATGGAAAGCCCATTGTCCCCAACTTCGACTTGGCTTGCTCCTGAACCATTTCAAGATCTTCTGTGCTCATAACTCCTGAATTTAGAAATTTTTGAAGTTGTATTTCGACCTTCCCGGCAAACAGGCATATATTCAGCCTATCGTATAACTCTCTAAGTTGATGCTCAATGCCCGCTGGCTCCAACTTCTGCTTTGGCATTAGGAAAATATAGATATCTCCCCTCACCTGGCTAAACCCTACAATCTTTGTCTTCAGCAAG
Source organism: uncultured Candidatus Saccharibacteria bacterium (assembly GCA_964395215.1). Classification (GTDB taxonomy): domain Bacteria; phylum Patescibacteriota; class Minisyncoccia; order Minisyncoccales; family PEYH01; genus JAHIEL01. The sequence continues at coordinate 1,024 of CAYNAD010000058.1, forward strand.
ATTATCACCTCCTTGTACTATTGTCATTTTAGCTTCTTTAACTCAAAAATCAATACTTTGCTTGTAAAATCTGGAAAGAGGGAATATAATGTGAATAATCAAACGACAGGAGGGATGAACATTGACAACTGGCAAAGATCGCTCGCCTCCAGCAATTATGAAAACCAAAACATCCTAATCTCACAAGGAGGCAACATGTGTACAGAACTACATTTATCGGGGGGTACGCTGGGACCAAACGGAGATCTAAAAATTAGTGGACTCAGTAATTCTCACGACTTATTCTGTGTATGCCAAGAAATAGGCTTTCCGAGACTCGGGCTACAAATCCAGGAAGAAGGAGGCAATACGGCTGTTATTCAAAATAGCCGTAAGTTCCACAAGTTCGAGAAGAAACAATTCGTTGTCTCTCTAGGGGACATTCCCCCACGGAAGACTCTCAATGAACTTCAAAGAATCATCGATGCTTCTAATACAAGATTAAGTATCACAGCAGATAGCCATCGGACACAACCCGAAAATCATCGTACACACAGGAGGTCTAAGTCCAAACACTCACGAAGGTGAGTATAACAATGGATCGCCAGCTTTTGCTGACGATCCATTCTTCTTTTGTGGACGATGCAGGGCTCGAACCTGCGACCTCTGCCATGTGAAGACAGCGCTCTAGCCAGCTGAGCTAATCGTCCCATCCATATTACATCTTAATACTTTAAATTATATGA
>CAYNAD010000059.1:0-1730 GCA_964395215.1 uncultured Candidatus Saccharibacteria bacterium
AAAAAGAAAAAAAAGAAATAATACTGATTAAATAGAGAAAATAAGAATGGATTATTCCCAACTATTTTACTATAGCAAAGCATTCTTTTCTAAAAAATATGAATATGAATCTAGAAAAAAATAGAAAAAAAGAGGAAGATGAAAATATGCAGAAATTGAAATCAGCAAAAACTGGACAACCTATTACCATTAGCAAGTCTTATGGAATCATTGGGCTCGACGGGGAAGATACGGGCAAAAGATTTATCCGGAAAGGAGACGCCGAAAAGCATCTTAGAAAAATAAATTTATGAAAGAAAAAAATAGTCAAAAAGGATTTATTCGAATCTCATTGTTTATAATCATAACAGTCACAATTACTACGGCAACGGTGGCAACTGGCGCTATCCTATACAAGCAAGGGAAACTAGATCTATTTACTGCCGATATCTCAGAATCATTTCAGAAGAATGGAGAACACGTAAATCCTGAAGAGACAGGACCCGTAGAGGTTAAAGAATTTGATTTAATTGAAATTTCACTGGATGAAGAAGTTATTAAACCTGGAGAGGCATCTCTCAAAGAAAAAAATTCTGAAAAAAAGGTAGAAGAAATCACAAAGTTAGTTCCAACAAAAACTGATCCTTGCACCGATATTAATTGTTCTGATTATCAACATTGTGATTCTGGCCACTGTATCAATAATTGTAAAGGGACAAATATCAATTGCGGTTCCATTGTGCCCTGCGCTAACTGCAACAATAAAGATGGATGTGTAGGCGATGATTACTATGATTATTACTGCGAGGGAACATCTTGTCTTCATCATTCTTCTTCTGATGACTCTCGTTGTGTCTCTTGCACTCGTCATGATTCTTATTCTTGTGATGACGATGATGTCTACTGGTATAATTCTTGTAATGAAAAGGAGGGAATAAAAAAGCGTTGTACTGTTTATCAATATTGTTCAGGTGGCGAATGCTATGACAATTGCCAAGGGACAGATAACAGTTGCGGATTTAGTTCCTGTACAAACTGCAACGATAAAGATGGTTGGGTTGATTCTATAGGATTTTCTCCCCTGCGCTGTGATGGAAATAAAAGTTGTACCCACCAAAAACAAGAGTATCGAGATTATTCTTGTTCGAATTTTTCCTGCAGATATTCAGTGACTGATACTAAAACAAATAAAAGCTGTACTGAATGTGGCCCTTCCAAAACTTGTTTGGCTGGATATTGCTTGCATACTTTTGTTAAATATGAGACACCTAAGTATAAGGCGCCTAAATCTAATCAAGGAATAAGCCCTTGCGAGGGACTGGATATGAAATATTTTGACTGGAAAAACCCCTCATGTAAGGACGATTCACAGTGGCAAGAAAAATATAAATGTCAGCAGTATTTAGAAAAACTTAACAAGGAAGACTTGGAGGACAATCCCCAATTAAAAAAAGAATACGAGAGGGTAAAGGATACCTATCGTTATGTTCCCATAATCTTGCCAAATGATTTTGGTCAAATTCATTCTTTTTAAAAAAGATAATAGTAGATTCGGAAAAAATGTTATTATCTAAAGCAGATTTCAAAAGTCCCACAAGCAAATACTCTCACTAAAAAATCTATGAAAGATGCCAATATGAAACCAAAAATTAAAACAATTCTTATAGGTATTTTGATCGGTGTTATTGCTTTTCCTACTATTACTTTGGGCGGCACCTTTATTTCTTCCCTAATTCAAGGTAAAACCATAG
>CAYNAD010000060.1:0-1675 GCA_964395215.1 uncultured Candidatus Saccharibacteria bacterium
TTTCTCCAAAAAAGATGAAGCAGAAATAGAAGTTCAAAGAATAACTGAAATAGCCGATGCTTATCATGTTTATCAAAAATTGCTTTTAGAAAACAATGCTTTGGATTTTTCTGACTTAATTAACTACTGTATTAAGTTATTTGAAAAAAGACCGGCAATATTAAAAAAATATCAAGAACAATTTAAATATATTTTAGTAGATGAGTTTCAGGACACAAACTGGGCCCAATACGAGCTTATCAAATTACTTGGTAAGCCACGTAATAATTTGACTGTGACAACAGACGATGATCAATGTCTTCCTGGTAATGCAAAAATACAAATATTTGAGAATGGTGAAGTAAAAGAAAAACTTATTCAAAATATTAAAAGTGGAGAAATGGTTTTGACTGGAGTAGGCAAGGGGCACGTGGGCATTTCTAAGGTGAGTAAGATTTTTAAAAAAAGAAAAAGAGCGAGAATGCTTACGATAGTTACGGATAGTGGCCGTGAGCTAGAGGTTACCGATAATCATAAGATGTTTTGTTTTGTTCCCAAAACTTCGCAACAAGGCTATCATTATGTATATTTAATGTATCGTCAGGACATAGGATGGAGAATAGGGGTAACTGACGATTTGATTTTAAGATTAAGACTAGAACGTTCTGCAGATTTTATAGTCGGCATTAAGGCATTCTCCACCGACAGAGAGGCTAGGTACTATGAAACGCTTTGGTCTTTAAAATACGGTATACCGACGAGCTGTTTTAAAAAGAGAGAGGGCACAGTTATTGAAGGTCAGATGCTCAAAAATCTATATCAAGAATTGGATGTATCAAAAAATGTTTTGCGCTTAGCCCAAGAACTACAAATAGATTTAGATAGCCCCCACCATTGCTTGAATGCTGTTATCAGGGGCAGTAAGAAGAGAGTGATAATTAATATTAATATGTGTGAAAGAAGATATCGCAGCAAGGCACACGTCAAGAAAGGGAAACTTTTATTATTGAATTCTTCGATAAAACATGAGGTTTATTTAGAAACATCTGATATAGATACTTTAAATAAAATTAAAAAAGCAGGTTATCATTTAAACGATGCAAAAAAGGGTAAGTATTTTAGAATAGAAAGCACTAATTTTCAAAAGGTGGGGCAAATAGCTGAAGAGTTGAGGAAATTAACTGGCGGTATTATCAAAGTTAAATTTAATATAGCGAGTAAATATAACAAAATACAAAGTCATCGTCGTACTTATAGCGCCACTGTTATGCCTGCCAAGAATTTATTACAGGGCCATTATCTTCCAATAAGAGATGGGGCAGAGGTAATTTATGATCGAATTATCGATATCAAAGAGAAAGAATGTGATGAAGTTGTATATGATTTAGAAATAGACAGAACGCATAATTTTATTGCTAATGGCATTTTTGTCCATAATTCTATTTATAGATTTCGAGGTGCTTCCGTAAGCAATGTTTTGCAGTTTCAAAAGGATTTTCCTAAGGTAAAAGAAGTGGTTTTAACAAATAATTATCGTTCCACACAGAACATATTGGACTTGTCGTATAACTTCATTCAACTCAATAATCCTGATCGCCTAGAATATCAAGGCAAGTTTATTAAAAAGCTTAAATCATCATCTGATAAAAAGGGGATTGTTCAGCATTTACATTTTAAAGATTCAGAACAGGAAACA
>CAYNAD010000061.1:0-1635 GCA_964395215.1 uncultured Candidatus Saccharibacteria bacterium
AAATATTATTAAGAATAGATAGTAGAAATGACCGAAATCACTTAAATAAAAATAATGCTTTTTCAAACAAATTAAATTCTAATAAAATACATATACATTGGAATAATACCCTTATTCCTCTTTTCTTAGAAGCAATTGACAACGAAACTAAGCCAATAAAAAAAGACTATAATTTGATTTTGAAAAAGATTTACACTAATAACACCACACTTAATGAAAATGATTTAAGAAAAGCAATTCCTTTCAAAATATTTTCTAAAATAGTAAAAGCAGTAAAAAATAATGAATCTATAAACCAATATTTTGAGATTACTATAGAAGATTCTAATTCTTATAAACCACTCATTTTATTTAAAAAAATAATCAATAAAGACCTATCTTCATTAAAATAAAATATTTAAAAAACTGAACCCTTCATGCTGGGCATATATTGAATCGCTACATTCAAAATATACGGAACTTAAACCCAACTCAAAAACTTTCCCCAGGAACATTTTTGCCTTTCAGGGAATATAACAGCAACTAAACAGTTCGTTACACTCGCCCAAATACCAGTAAGAATGTTCCTCGTACTTCAGTACGAGTGGTAAACCTTATATTCTGATAAAATAAGAAGAAAAATGCGTGGCGTAGCCAACGCATACAAAATTCCACATTTTGTTAGTGTTAACTATGTCACTGAGAATATAAACTTTTCGGAGGCAATTAAAATGGTTGAGTTATACCACAAGAAACATTCTGTAGGTCAGTGCGCGTACCATTTAGTTTGGAAACCAAAGTATAATGTTAAAGTTTTTACGCACCCTTGGGTTCGGGAACTTTGTGAGGACTCTTTAAAGAAAACTGCTGAAGTTTATGGTTTTGAGATATATGAACTTCAGGTTATGCCTGAACATGTCCATCTTTTCGTTGAACTTCTTCCTACTGTTTCAGTATCTAAAGCATTGCAACTTTTTAAGGGACGAAGTGCACGAGACATTTTCAAACGTTGTAATAAATGGTACAATTTCTTCAAAGAAGGGCACAAAATTGCCCATTTGTGGAGTCCTGGCAAATTTTTCAGATCTGTTGGTAATGTAAGTGCTGATGTGATTGAAAATTACATAAAATTTAGTCAAGGCAAGTGGGATCTTAATTTTCTCGGAGAACAAAAAACTCTGGAAGTTCGATACCCCGTACTTTAGTGCGGGGAGGAACTCATTTTTTTCGCTACGCTCAAGAACTTTGTTTACCCGCAAACGTTTTCTCAAGAAATTTCCCCTTACCTAGTGTGGGAAAATACTCTGAGAAAACTTATTATTAATCAAAGTCAGGGCTTAAACCTTCCTCTCAGCACAAAACTTTAAATACCCTTATTTTAATTCTCTTATGTTATGTTATCTCAGATATTTATCCTAGCTGGATTAATTATTCTATCAGGACTGTTTTCAGGAACAGAAACTGCATTAATGTCAGTTAGCAGACTTAAGGTAAAGGCCTTATTTGAGCAGGGAAGAAGGGGCTCAGGAGCCCTTAAAAGAATCAAAGAAGACCCTCATAGGCTTATTATTACCATACTTATAGGCAACAATATTGTTAATATAGGGGCTGCAGCATGGGCTACAAAGCTTTTTACAGATGCTTTTGGTAGTATAG
>CAYNAD010000062.1:0-1560 GCA_964395215.1 uncultured Candidatus Saccharibacteria bacterium
AACTCTCCTTTCGATTTTCACATTCCATAATATTTCTATTTTAACAAAAAAATAACGCTTTAGCCAATCAAAAAGCCCCGAAAGGGGCTTTTCAATAACTATTAAGTTAGATCTCTTAATAAGATTCTCTCTTTGGTCTGGCTTCATTGACAGTCAAACTTCTGGCATCAAGTTCTTTGCCATTCAAAGTCTCGATTGCCTTGTCAGCTTCCTCATCAGAAGACATCTCTATAAATCCAAATCCTTTGGATCTACCTGACATCTTGTCAGTGATTACAACAGCTGACTCTACTGTACCGGCCTCAGAAAACATCTCTTTAAGAGATTCTTCACTAGTGTCATAGGATAGATTTCCTACAAAAATTTTCTTGCTCATTGTTCAAAAATGTTATATTTAATATTTCGACCTTGCCCTGGATACACTCAGCAATCTATTGTTAAAAATTAACAAGTAAATAGCGAGTCACAGGAACACGACATTCCCCTTTCCTAACGAAAAGAAAAATACTCTTACAGTATACAGGCCTTTACAGACCTTGTCAATGCTCAAGTCCCCTTTTCTCCTTGGCAAACAATACTATACTACCGATTGCACCAACTAAAAAACCTAATGGACAGATAGGGATTGCTACAAGAAAAAATATCGCGTGTAGAAATTCAAAAAAGTATTTTAAAACAATAATATTTTCGCTGACTACAGTTAAAGCGTAAAAAGCATTGTGCAGAAAAACAAACACAAAAAATCCAAAAGCAGATGCTCCTGTTAATAAAAGAAATTTTCTGCACCTTCCCTTCTCTTTCAACCTGACGCTGTAAAACAACAACAGTCCACCCAATAAAGAGAAAATAATCATGGGCAAAAGAAAAAGTATTGAACCTTCAAATAAATTATTAACTATTGGAACGAAAAACTCTGCTAAGACAATCAAAAACATTGTCATTAGCGCCCAAAAAGTAATTTTTAATTTATTTCTCATAATATGTCTAATATAATGCCCGCCCAAAAGAAAAACAAGCGCACTGATTTGGGATTTGGCTTTATTAGTTCCATACACTATAGTTCTGCCAAAAAACACCTGATTAAACAGTGAGATATTTTGGCAATTTATTAACTAAGGTTAATTTAAAGTTCTTCCTTTTGAAATTTCTCTTCCTGAATGCTATCTAATTTTCTAATAATCTTTATCAATTCAGCAACATGTTCTTTCTCATCATCTCTGATATGGTCCAAAATCTTTATGATCTCTTCGTCATCAGTTTCATCTATGTGATTCTGATATTGGTTGATGGCTTCTAATTCACCTACTAGATCCTCTCTTAAATTTTTTAAAATTTTACTTTCCATGATTTTATATTATTTACTTATATTCGACCTTAATACCTATTTTACCAGAAAACTAATATGTAATAAAGAAAAAACCGCTCAAAAAACGACTTTTTAATTGGATCCAATGTTTGGGGACTGAGTCTCTAGACACTCTAAGTAAATAAAAATCAAGCCCGAGATGGGCTTGATTTTTATTGATCTGATTTATTAAGGTAATCCTTAAATGCGAGCTA
>CAYNAD010000063.1:0-1534 GCA_964395215.1 uncultured Candidatus Saccharibacteria bacterium
ATACCACTCTTTGTTTTATCTTCCTGAACGGCTGGTTCGATTAACACATTATCGGCTAAAGGTTTTACATTCATATATATACATTAATTATTTCAATTTATACTCTAAATTAAAACAACAATTCTGTCAAGTTTCTACTTGCCCAAAAATCTATAAATGTTAAAATAATGCAATGATTGGATTTTTGTTTCAAATCTTAGCAGGAATCTTTGGAGTTTATTTAGCTGCTGAATTCCTGTCCAATGTTGCGTTCATCGGAACAAGACAGACCCTTCTTTTAATTGGTCTTGTTTTTGGTATAATGAATTATCTAATAAAACCAATTCTGAATTTTTTTCTAACTCCCCTCCGCCTCTTGACTTTCGGTTTAATTGGGTTAGTAATAAATATCGGGATAGTCTGGTTCACGGCCAATATCATATTCCCTAATAATTTAAAAATAACAAATCTTTCGTCCTTACTATTTGCGACACTGATTATCTGGTTAACTAGTTTTTTCTTTTACCTCTTAACCAAGCGCAACTGGAAAAGACGAAGACACCACAATGACTAATATTTTAATAATCACACAAATAATTGTTTCTGCGCTTTTAATAGTCGGCATCCTATTACAACAAAGAGGTTCGGCTATGGGTTCTGCCTTTGGACAAGAGGGAGGCGCAACATATGGCACCAAAAGGGGTGCAGAGAAAAAAATATTCTGGGCAACCGTGGTCTTGGGAGCCCTGTTCATCCTTCTATCTATTCTAAATCTTATTATCTAAAAACTTGCCTAAGTTGTCTCTAAAAAAACTTAAACCGAAAAAGGAGTATTTTTCAAAGCTCTGCTTATTAAAATTTTTGCCAAAAATTTTAAACAAGAAAGAGAAATACGCTTTTTTGATTCTGCTTTTGATTTTTATAATCTCTGGCATTGTTTTAACTATAAACTCATGGCAAAAAAATACTCAACTAGTCCCTGCTAACGGCGGTATTCTGAGAGAAGGAATAGTCGGTCAGCCAAGATTTATCAATCCAGTTTATGGTTCTTCAAATGATATTGACAGAGATTTAATAAATCTAATCTATTCCGGACTTTTCAAATACGATTCTCAGGGCAATCTAATGCCTGACATAATAAAGGAATATTCTATTGAAGAAAACAATAAAACTTATCTTATTACTTTAAGGCAGGATGTATTATTCCATGACAAGATCCCGCTTACTGCCGAGGATGTGACATTTACTATTAAAACTATTCAAAACCCTGATTTCCAAAGTCCGATTCAGGCCCAATGGCTGGACGTTGAAATAGAGAAAGTCTCCGATTACCAAATAAAACTCACTCTGAAAAACCCTTACCCTGCTTTTTTAGAAACCCTTACCTTAAAGATACTCCCCTCTCATATTTGGAAAGATATTTCATCTCAAAACTTTCCTTTATCTAATTATAACTTTGAACCAATAGGATCTGGGCCTTTTGAAATAAAAAATGTAAACAAAGATAATACAGGAGAAATAAATTCTATTACTTTAGAAAAATTTTCCAAATATT
>CAYNAD010000064.1:0-1511 GCA_964395215.1 uncultured Candidatus Saccharibacteria bacterium
AGAAATTTCTGTCATCTGATCTACTAAACCAACCTTAGAAGTTCTAGGTTCCATTAATTGAAGATAATCAATAATAATAAGACCTAAATCATGCTGAGCCTGAAGGCGTCTAGACATTGCCCTCATTTGCATTATATTAGCTCCTGCTGTGTCATCTATGAATATCGGGGCTTCAGACAAGACACCTAAAGCATGTTGAATTCTTTCGAAATCATTATGCTCAGCATCTCCTGACAGCATGCCAGTTCTTAATTTCCACAAATCTGTGTTTGATTGACTGGCGATAAATCTATCAATTACTTGGTCTTTAGACATCTCTAAACTAAAAATACCAACTGGTTTTTTATGATTAACCGCTACATTTCTGGCAATATCTAAAGCTAAACTACTTTTGCCGATAGAAGGTCTGGCAGCTAATATTATTAAATCTGATTTTTGGAAACCAGAGAGAATATTATCTAATGCTTTAAATCCAGTAGGAACCCCTCTTGGGACACCTTTTTGTTTTGAAAGTTTATCAATTCTTTCAAAAGCTGCTTCTAGCTCATTTTTTAAAGGAGTAAATTGTTGGGAGAGTGAGTGTTGTGCGATAGAGAAGATTTTGCTTTCTGCCCTATCAAGCAAAGTATCTATGTCTTCTTCTTCATTGTAGCCCATTTTTCCTATATCATAGGAACATTGAATAAGGTCTCTTAAAATTCTTTTTCTCTGAACTATTTTTGCGTAATCTAAAACATGTAAAGCATTTGGTACCGCATTAACCAGTTCTGCTAAATAGCTCTTGCCCCCCACAGTATCTAATTCTTTTTTTTCACCAAGTCGGGTGGAAACAGAAAGTATGTCAACTGATTGATTTCTGTCAAAGAGATCATAGGTTGCCTGATAGATTCTTTGATGATTAGAATTATAAAAATCGCGGGGCTTTAATAAGTCCGCGACTTTGATTATGGCATGCCTGTCAATCATTAAGCTTCCTAAGAGTGATTTCTCTGCTTCAATATGCTGTGGAGGCAATTTCGTCTTGTTGTAAGATATGTCCGTCATTACTTTCTATTCTAAACTTTTTTCCCAACCTGTCAAATGTCCATTTTATGGGCTTTTTCTATATTTTTCTATTTTTTATTCACAGTTAATCCACTTTTAGCATCTTTTATCTCAAATCCTAAGGCTTCTATTTCTTTTCTTGTGGCATCTGCTTGTTGCCATTTTTTTTGTTTTCTATATGTTTCTCGTTTTTTGGCTAAATCCTTAATTTCTTGAGGGATTTTTTCCTTTTGTTTGGGAATTAAAAAATTAAAGATTTTGTCAATTTGTTTTAGAAAATTAATAATTTCTTTTGCTTCAGTTTTTGAGATTTTAATTTTGTTTATATCTTTCATTATTCCGAATACAGAAGCTAGAGCTTCTGGAGTATTGAAGTCATCGTCCATCGCTTTCTCAAAATCTTTTTTAGTTTTTAATAATAGGTTATCAATGTTCGCTGATTCTTTGTTTGTTATTTTTTTTAGTTT